>DKIG01000052.1 GCA_002454165.1 Gammaproteobacteria bacterium UBA6724 | reverse complement strand
CAAAGGTATCTGAGCTTATACACCTGCCTGCCCGGTCATTCCGCCTTGCCTTAGGATCTTTCCTCCGATGCCAGGGTGGCGGTCTGACTGCCTGACACCAGACTCTCAATAATGGGTTTAAGCCTCTGGTGCTGATTTTGTTTCCTGAACTCCTCACCTTCCCCCGCGATGATTTTTTGCAGATGGTCCAGCGCCTCATTGAACACATCATTCACCAACCAGTAATCAAATTCGTCATAGTGAGAAATTTCTTGGAAAGCGGCGTCCATCCTGTGCTGGACTGTGGCTTCATCGTCCTGCGCCCGACCCAGGAGGCGTTCTCTTAACGCCTCAAGGGAAGGAGGAAAGATGAAGATAGACTGGGTCCCTTTGACGGTACGCCGGATTTGTTGCGCCCCCTGCCAGTCGATTTCCAGCACCAGATGCTTGCCTTTGTTCAATTCTCTGTCCGCTTCAGCCTTGCTGGTGCCGTACAGATTGCCGAATACCACCGCCCACTCCAGAAAGTCGCCATTCTCCACCATCGCCTCAAATGTTCGTCGGTCCACAAAATAATAGTTGACACCATCCGTCTCATCCAACCGCTGGGTCCTTGTGGTGTGGGAAACAGCGACACTGACATCAAAGGTCTCCCTGATGAGTGCCTTGACTAGACTGGTTTTCCCCGCACCAGATGGTGCGGAAATGACGAAGAGTTGACCTTTCAGAGGAAGTGCTCCATGGCTGTCATTCAATATTCTGTATCTGTTCCCGCATCTGTTCAATAATCACTTTCAGGTCCACGGTTTGTAGCCTGGTGTTTGTCGCCGCTGCTTTTGAGGAGATAGTATTGGCTTCACGATTAAGTTCTTGCATCAGAAAGTCCAGCCGCCGCCCGACCGGCTCCGCTTGCCCCAGGATTTTCCGTACCTCTGCGACATGGGTGTCAAGCCGGTCCAGCTCTTCCATGACATCCTGTTTCTGGGCGAGAATAACAAGCTCCTGTTCAAGCCTGAGAGGGTCTGGCCTTGTGTTGAGATCAAGTGCGTTGAGATCAAGAATGCGGCGGCGGAATTTTGCATCCTGGGCGGCTTTGATTCCTGGCACTTCTTGCCTGATATGGTGAAGAATTTTTACGACTTCCTTCAGCCTGGATTGAATCATGTCGGCAAGCTCCGCACCTTCCCGACGACGCATCTTCACCAACGCATCAAGAGCAAGTCCGAAGCCGGTCAGAATGTCGGTGTCCAGTTGTGCATGCAGGGTGCTTGGTTCGCTGGTCAGCACACCGGGCCAGCGCATCAGTTGTAATAGGTCCGGGGTTGCCGGCACACCAGACAGGTCGCTAAGCGTCATCATGGCTTTGCTCAGTGCTTGTACCAGGGCTGTGTTGACATGGAATTGCTCAGGCGCGCTATGGGAAGATGGTTGATTGATTTTGAGACTTGCCTCCAGCCTGCCCCGGGACACCTGGTTTTTTAGCAGTGATTTCAAAGCCGGTTCAAGGTGTCGACACTCATCCGGCATCCTGAAACTGACCTCCAGGTAACGATGGTTACCAGAGCGAATTTCCCATACCAGAGTAATCCCGGCACTCTTCTCTGCCTCGTGTTCGGCACGGGCGAAGGCGGTCATGCTGCTGGTCATGCTGCTAGTCATGTTGCTAGTCATGCTGTTGGTCATGTTGCTAGTCATGCTACTGGTCACGAAGCTTCTCTTCAGGGGTTACAATGCTCAGGCATGCCTGAATAAATCAGACTGCCCCTCAAGTATAATGCAGTTTTCGGGCTTATCATCTATTGGAGCGGAAATGACAGCCACCAGACGGGACCGTCGCGCCAGCGACGAAATGAGAAGCGTCACCATACAACGGGGGGTTAGCAAGCACGCCGAGGGATCTGTTTTGATCTCTGTCGGTGATACCAGAGTGATGTGCACTGCCTCGGTTGAACCGGGCGTGCCGCGCTTTCTACGAGGAACGGGTCAGGGATGGATAACCTGCGAATACGGCATGTTGCCTCGGTCCACCGAGTCACGGATGGACCGGGAAGCAGCGAGAGGCAAGCAGGGAGGCCGAACCCTAGAGATTCAACGCCTGCTCGGTAGGTCGTTGCGCGCGGTGGTTGATATGCAGGCGCTCACGGAAGTCACCATCCGCGTTGATTGTGATGTCATCCAGGCAGACGGCGGCACTCGGACTGCCGCTATAACAGGTGGCTGTGTTGCCTTGATAGATGCCATCAACTTCTTACCTCAGGAGAAACCGCCAAGCACCCGGCTCGTATCTGCGGTGTCAGTTGGCATTGTTGCCGGGGAGCCCATGCTGGATCTTGAGTACGAGGAAGATTCCAAAGCGGATACCGACATGAATGTGGTGATGATTGAAGATGGCAGATTTATCGAAATTCAGGGTACAGCGGAAGCCGAGCCGTTTGACAGAAATGAATTGCTGGAACTGCTGAGCTTGGCGAAAAAGGGGACGAAGGAATTGCAGCAGATGCAGCGGACTGAACTGGCAAAGGCAAATATAAAGATGCGGACATAAAAGATGTTGGCTGAGTATCAAAGGTCCTTCTTGAATTTTGCCATTGAGCAGGGCGCGCTGTGCTTCGGCAGCTTTAAACTCAAATCCGGCAGGGTCAGCCCCTGGTTTTTTAATGCCGGGCTATTTAATACCGGCTCGGCATCAAAGAAGGTGGGGGAATGTTACGCGGCGGCTCTGATGGCAAGCGGGCTACCTTTTGACTGCCTGCTGGGACCCGCTTACAAGGGAATCCCGCTGGTGATAAGCACGGCAATAGCAATGGTGGAGCAGCATCACCGTGATGTCCCCTGGCTGTTCAACCGCAAGGAGACGAAAGATCATGGCGAGGGGGGTGTCTTGGTCGGTGGCGCGCTTGACGGCAAGGTTGTGATCCTTGACGACGTGATCACTTCTGGTAGCGCTATCAGGGAAGTGATGACCCTCTTTAAAAATACAAAACATCCAGGCAACAATGCCCGGGTGGTCGGCGTGCTAGTTGCCATAGACCGGGAGGAACGTGGAACGGGAGAACTGTCTGCAATACAGGAAGTGGAACAGGACTTTAAACTTCAGGTTATCAAGGTTGTCGGCGTGCGAGACCTACTTGAATATTTGGCAGAGAAAGATACCTACGAACAGGAAATAAATGCCATAAAGGGTTATCTTGACAAGTATGGTGTAGTGGCGGACACAGAATAGTTTTCTGCCAGTACGCTTGTCCTATGGGACCTTGGATATCAGTGTGCCCACACCCGCGTCGGTCAGAATCTCCAACAGCACCGCGTGGGCAACACGCCCATCAATGATGTGAGCACTTTTGACGCCGTGCTTGACCGCATTAAGCGCGCAGTCAATTTTCGGTAACATGCCGCCCGATATGGTGCCATCGGCAATCAGGGCGTCCACCTCGTCCGGGGAAAGTCCCGTCAGTAATTTGCCCGCCTTGTCTTGTAGCCCGACTACATTCGTTAGCAGGATGAGTTTTTCCGCTTGTAACTTCTCCGCTAGTTTACCCGCGACCAGGTCGGCATTGATGTTGTAGGTGGTATTGTCATCCCCGACACCGATTGGCGCTATAACGGGAATGATGTCGCTGTCGGTCAGCAAATCAATCAGGTCACGATTGATATCAACGACCTCGCCGACATGACCAATATCAATAATTTCCGAGGTTTGCATCTCCGGGCTACTCTGCTTGATTAGCATTTTCTTTGCCCTTATCAAAGTGGCATCCTGCCCGGTTAATCCTATTGCTTTGCCGCCGCTATGATTGATCAGATTAACAATATCCTGGTTGACTGCGCCGCCAAGCACCATCTGGACAAGGTCCATGGTCTTGCTGTCAGTCACCCGCATGCCGTTAATAAATTTTGATTTGATATTAAGCTCAGCGAGCAGGGTGTCGATTTGCGGACCACCACCGTGCACCACTACCGGGTTCAGACCAACCTGCTTCATCAAGGCAACATCACTCGCAAAGCCTAATTTCAGCGCGTCTTCGGTCATGGCATTGCCACCATATTTGATAACGATGGTCTTGTCGGTGAACCGCTGTATGTAGGGCAAGGCCTCGGTTAGTACCTTGGCGATGTTTATTGCCGAATCACGGGATAGCGACATGTCTTTCATCTCTGTGCTTAAATGCCCTAGCGTCTGCCCGAGGAACCGAAGCCATTGATACCACGAAGGGTAGATGTAAACTCATCAACAATGGCAAGTGTAGCCTGTTGTACTGGCACGATAACCAGTTGTGCAATACGGTCACCCGGCTCAATGGTGAAGTCATCGGTGCCCCTATTCCAGCAGGAAATCGTTAATTCTCCCTGATAATCCGAATCAATAAGCCCGGTCAGATTGCCAAGCACTATGCCGTGCTTATGACCCAGCCCGGACCGGGGCAGGACGAGAGCGGCATATCCAGAGTCTTGAATATGAATAGCGATGCCGGTTGGGATCAACTTGGTGTTGCCAGGCATTAGGTTTAGCGATTGCTCAATACAGGCGCGAAGATCCATACCGGCCGCACCTGAGGTGGCATATTCAGGTAGCGGTAACTCCTTGCCGATTCTGGGGTTGATAATTTTGACTTGCAGGGAAAACATGCTGAACCTCAGGGCCCGGCCATAGCGGCGGCAATGATGGTAATGAGTTTTCGCGCCAGCGCATCTTTTGACATCCTGGGTAGTTGTTGGGGCGATTCTGGGGTGAAGGCTTCTGACATGACGGTTTTTGACATGACGGCTTCTGAAATAAAGAGCGTCACCTGATTGTCCTCAGCGTCAAACCCTATGGATGTATCAGCCACATCATTGGCTATAATCATATCAACCTGCTTTTTCTTGAGTTTGGCTGAGGCATGTTTCACAAGCTCCTCTGTCTCCGCTGCGAATCCCACAGTAAAGGGACGCGAAGGACTAGCGGCAACAGTGGCAAGAATATCTGGATTCCGGATGAGCTCTAACCTCATGCAACTAGCACCCTCCTTCTTGAGTTTTTGCTCAGCTATACCTGCCGGTCTGTAATCTGCGACCGCCGCCACGCCGATGAAAGCATCTGCGTCTTGAATACAACTCATAGTCGCTGCCAGCATCTCCTCGGCGGTGACGACTTCAATCACCCGGGCCCGCTCCGGGCGAGGCAGATGCGTGGGCCCAGTAATGAGTGTCACTACGGCGCCGGCTTCAATGGCTGCTGTGGCGAGTGCATAGCCTTGCTTCCCGGAACTCCGGTTACTGATATAACGCACCGGGTCAATCGCCTCTCTGGTTGGACCTGCTGTAATGACCAGATGCTTGCCGGCGAGGAGTGAATTCTGGAACATCTGCACCAGGCAGGTGACGATCTTCGCAGGCTCCATCAATCGCCCGACACCACTTTCACCACAGGCCTGAATGCCCGCTTCGGGTGCCAGGACAGTCACCTCCATTTTTGCCAGCGCTTCCATGTTTGACTGGGTGTTGGGTTTTGCCCACATTGCCTGATTCATTGCCGGAGCGATGGCGACGGGGCAGGTTGCAGCGAGGCATATTGTGCTGAGCAGATCGTCACCATGTCCGAAGACGAAGCGCGCGATGAAGTCGGCAGTGGCCGGTGCCACGAGGACAATATCCGCCCATCGTGCTAACTCTATGTGGCTCATGACGGACTCTGTTTCAGCGTCCATCAAATTGAGATGCACCGGATGACCGGACAATGCCTGCATGGTCAATGGCGTGATGAACTGAGTGGCGGCAGAGGTCATGGCGACCCGGACATCGGCGCCTTCATCCTGAAGCCTGCGGACCAGATCGGCGCTTTTATAGGCGGCTATGCCACCGGTTACGCCCAGCAATAAACGTTTGTTGTTGAGATTTGCCACGATTCTTCCAGCGTTATTCTTGCTCATCTCTTCTTGATGACTTCTTGATTCCTTCTAACCCAAGCCGATTTTCGGTGGCTTGTGTCAGCCTTTACCCTGCCTTGCGATTGAATGCTGACAATTGTTTAAGAGGATGATTACCAAGATTGGTTCTTCTCCCGTGCTACCCCGAGCAAAGCAGAGGGTAACATAGCATCTCTGAATCTCTAGCCAGGCGGGGCCCCTTGTGAGGGAAAAATCAACAAAGGCTTTATGAAAAAGCGCTTTATGAATAAAGAGGATGCCAGACAGTCTGAATGCTCTTCCAGCGCGAACCGGAATCAGAAGGCAGGATAACATGATGATGCCCAGGGAGAAGCTTTTTCAACTAGGTCCCCACGCTCTTTCCGACGAAGAACTGGTTGCCATTTTCCTGGGGACCGGGACACAAGGCATGTCAGTGCTGGAGTTGGCGAGTCAATTATTGAAGGAATTCAAGGGCTTGCGTGGATTGATGCAGGCGGGAAGAAAGGAGATTGTAGCGGTGCATGGAATTGGCGCGGCGAAATACGCTCAACTGACTTCTGCGCTGGAAATGTCAACCCGATACCTGAAACTCGGCATGGAGCGCGGCGAGGCATTGTCTGATCCAGGCGTGATTCGCCACTATCTCCTGGCAAAACTGCGGCCCTATGAAAGAGAGGTATTTGCTTGTCTGTTTCTCGATAATCAACATCGGCTGATTGTCTATGAAGAGATGTTCTTTGGCACTATTGACGGCGCGAGCGTGCATCCGAGGGAGGTACTGAGACGGGGGCTTGAGCTCAATGCAGCGGCTGTCGTCTTTGCACATAATCATCCGTCAGGCATTGCCGAGCCGAGCCAGGCGGACAAACGTATTACTGAACGTTTGGCGGCGGCACTGACGCTGGTGGATATCAGAGTGCTTGACCACATGGTGGTTGGTGATACAGAGGTCGTTTCCTTTGCCGAGCGGGGTCTGCTGTAGTATCAGCCAGTTGTGGTCATCTCCCCTCTTCTCGTAATAGAAAAGTCGTAATAGAAAAGCCGTAATAGAAAAGCCGTAATAGAAAAGCTGCAACAAAAAAGTCGCATAATCACTTGCAAGAAACAGGCACTTCTATAAAATAGATGGTCTAGGATGAAACGCTTGTATAAAATGGACTGATAGCGGGATGGGAGCAATTCCATCTCGCTTTTTTTGGACATTATTTCTCTTTTCCCAGGTTCCGGAGACTGATACTTGACTAGTTGCAAAGCAGTGCTTGCGCTTGAGAACGGCATGGTGTTTGAGGGTGTTGCTATAGGTGTTCTTGGCAGTTCCGTCGGGGAAGTCGTATTCAACACCGCCATTACCGGTTATCAGGAAATCCTCACTGACCCATCCTATGCTAGGCAAATCATCACCCTGACGCATCCGCATATTGGCAATACCGGCGTCAACCAGGAGGATGAAGAATCCCGGCGCATCTGGGCGGCGGGATTGGTCATCCGCGACCTGCCCCATTTCCATCAGGGGCAAGCAAGCAACTGGCGTCAGGAAAAGTCCCTCGGCGAGTATCTCAAGGATAATAATGTCGTCGCCATTGCGGAGATTGATACCCGGAAATTGACCCGCGTCTTGCGTGATGAAGGCTCCCAGAAAGGCTGTATTCTTGCGGCGGACACCATTACTCCTGTTGATATTGATGCTAGTACCCAGGCGGCAAAAGATTTTGCCGGCATCAAAGGGATGGACCTCGCCAGAGAAGTGACCGTAGAGGCAAGCTACAGTTGGAAGGAAGGTAGTTGGGTGCCGGGACGAGGATACCCGGAGATGACTGGGTTCAAATACAAGGTGGTTGCCTATGATTTTGGAGTCAAGAAAAACATACTCAGACTCCTGGCAGACCGGGGATGTGAATTAACCGTCGTCCCAGCAAAGACGCCTGCCCAGGAGGTGTTGGCAATACAGCCAGATGGCGTTTTCCTGTCCAGTGGTCCGGGAGATCCCGCCCCCTGTGATTATGTGATTAACGCCATAGGTCAGATACTGGAAACGGATACGCCAGTTTTCGGTATTTGTCTTGGCTTGCAACTGCTTGGTCTCGCCGTTGGCATGAAGACCATAAAGATGAAACATGGACATCACGGTGCCAACCATCCGGTGCAAAACCTTGAGGACGGCAGCGTGTTGATTACAAGTCAGAACCACGGATTTTGTATTGACGATGTTGAATTGCCAGACCGGGTCGCCATCACTCACAGATCACTGTTTGATCATTCTATTCAAGGTATTCACCTGAAGGATAGACCAGCTTTTGGTTTTCAGGGACATCCTGAAGCCAGTCCTGGTCCGCACGACGCCCGCCCCTTGTTTGATCACTTTATTGAGTTGATGGATGCCGCTCAGCAGGGCGAGCCTGGGCGGAAACAGACATAACAGGAAACAGGCAATGCCGAAGCGGACTGACATAAACAGTATATTGATCATCGGTGCAGGTCCCATCGTGATAGGCCAGGCATGTGAATTTGATTATTCAGGTGTACAGGCATGTAAGGCACTCAGGGAAGAGGGCTACAGAGTCATCCTGGTCAACTCAAATCCGGCAACCATCATGACGGACGCGAAGATGGCTGATGCAACCTACATAGAACCGGTCTATTGGCAACAGGTTGAAAATGTCATCGTAAAGGAAAGGCCAGACGCCATCTTGCCCACCATGGGCGGGCAAACAGCCTTGAACTGCGCGCTTGACCTGGCAAGGGAGGGGGTTCTTGACAAGTATGGCGTTGAGCTGATCGGTGCTACCAAAGAAGCCATTGACAAGGCAGAGGATCGCCAGCAATTTGATGCTGCCATGCAGTCTATCGGACTGGAAACGCCCAGAAGTGCCCTTGCCCATTCCCTGGAAGAAGCAAGACAGGTGCAAGGAAGACTGGGCTTCCCCTGTGTCATCAGACCTTCATTTACTCTGGGCGGCTCTGGCAGTGGTGTGGCATACAATCAGGAGGACTTTGAGACAATTTGCACCCGGGGTCTTGACCTGTCACCCACCTCCGAGCTGCTGATTGATGAATCCTTGCTGGGTTGGAAGGAATACGAGATGGAGGTAGTCAGAGACAGGAAGGACAACTGCATTATCGTCTGCTCCATTGAGAATATGGACCCGATGGGAGTGCATACGGGAGACTCCATCACCATTGCACCCGCTCAGACTCTTACCGACAAGGAATACCAACTGATGCGGAATGCATCAATCGATATTCTCCGCGTGATTGGTGTGGAGACTGGCGGCTCAAATGTCCAGTTTGCCGTAGAACCGGACAGTGGCAGGCTGGTGGTGATTGAAATGAATCCGAGAGTCTCCAGATCATCCGCCCTGGCATCCAAGGCAACCGGCTTCCCGATTGCCAGGGTCGCCACGAAACTTGCGGTAGGTTATACCCTTGATGAATTACTAAACGATATTACCGGCGGCGTAACACCAGCGTCCTTTGAACCGTCCATCGACTATATCGTGACCAAAGTGCCCCGCTTTGCCTTTGAGAAGTTCCCCCAGGCGGACAATTTTCTGACGACGCAGATGAAATCAGTCGGTGAAGTCATGGCGATTGGCCGCACTTTTCAGGAGTCATTACAAAAAGCGCTTCGGGGGCTGGAGATAGGTATTGACGGCTTGACACCCATCCTGGAGGAGATTTCACCCGAAGGGAAAAGCATGTTCCGAAAAAAACTGAGCATCCCGAATGCCGATAGATTGCGTTATCTGGCGGACGCCTTCAGATTTAACTTTGGGCTGGATGAAGCCAGGGATCTGACGGGTATTGATCCCTGGTTTTTGACGCAGATTTATGACCTGGTCCAGCAGGAAGAGCAACTAAAAGGTCTTGCTCTGGAGCAGCTAGACGCTGCCCGGTTGTTTCGACTGAAGCAGAATGGGTTTTCCGACTCCCGGCTTGCCAGGCTACTGGATTGCAGCGAAGACGAGGTGCGTGGCTATCGCCTCTCGCTTGGCGTGACACCTGTCTATCGGCGGGTTGATACCTGTGCTGCGGAATTCCAGTCAACCACCGCTTATATGTATTCCACCTATGAGGATGAGTGTGAAGCCGCGCCCAGCGACAACAAAAAAATCCTGGTTCTTGGCGGCGGTCCGAACCGGATAGGCCAGGGCATAGAGTTTGATTATTGTTGTGTTCACGCAGCCCTTGCGATGCGCGAAGACGGCTATGAATCCATCATGATTAACTGCAATCCAGAAACAGTCTCCACTGACTACGACACCTCCGACCGGCTCTATTTTGAACCTCTGACCTTTGAGGATGTGATGGCGGTGATTGATCTGGAGAAACCGCTCGGTGTCATCGTTCAGTTTGGCGGTCAGACACCACTCGGGCTGGCAAACAGGTTGCAGGCAGCAGGTGTTAATATCATCGGTACCTCGCCTGATGCCATTGATGAAGCCGAAGACAGGGCAAGATTCAAGAAACTGATTGCAAAACTCGGCTTGAGACAGCCGCCAAATCAAACTCTGACGAGGCCGGAGGAAGCCGCAAAAGTGGCAGACTCCATTGGCTTTCCTCTAGTGGTAAGACCCTCCTATGTGCTTGGCGGCCGGGCTATGGAAATCGTCTATGACCAGGATGAATTGACAGCCTATATGAGTAAAGCCGTCCATGTATCTAATGACTCCCCGATACTGCTGGACAGATTTCTGGATCACGCGATTGAAGTTGACATTGACGCAGTTTCTGACGGTAAACAGCTTGTCATAGGCGCTATCATGCAACACATTGAACAGGCGGGTATTCACTCTGGTGACTCTGCTTGCTCCTTGCCGCCATATAGCCTGTCCAAAGCATTGCAGGACGAGATGCGTAATCAGGTTTCCCGTATGGCACTTGAACTTGGCGTTATCGGATTGATGAATGTGCAGTTGGCGGTGCAGAACGATCTTGTCTATGTGCTTGAAGTCAACCCGCGAGCTTCCAGGACAGTCCCGTTTGTATCAAAAGCTATCGGCGTGTCCCTCGCCAGGATAGCTGCAAGATGTATGGTGGGCATGACGCTTGAGCAGCAGGGGTTTGTTACCGAGTTGGTTCCAGATTTCTACAGTGTTAAGGAAGCGGTCTTCCCTTTTGACAAGTTCCCCGGCGTTGACCCGATACTGGGACCAGAGATGAAATCAACCGGAGAAGTGATGGGTGTTGGCATGTCCTTTGCGGAGGCTTATGGGAAGGCACAGACGGCGGCAGGAGACCCCATACCCAAAAAGGGACGGGTCTTCCTGAGTGTCAGAGATGCGGACAAGGAGCAGCTGCCGGATATTGCTCGCAGCCTACTCCGCCTTGGGTTTTCACTCGTTGCCACCAGGGGTAGTGCCAGGATTATCCGTGATGCTGGCATGGAAGTTGAACAGGTCAACAAGGTACAGGAGGGGCGACCCCATATCGTTGACATGCTGAAGAACCAGGATGTTGATTTCATCATCAATACCACGGAAGGCAAGCAAGCCACCGCTGATTCCTTCATGATCCGTCGCACTGCTTTGCAGAACAAAGTTTGCTACACCACGACCATGGCGGGAGGTTGGGCAAGCGTAGCAGCAGTCCGTCATGGTGAGGACACTTCCGTTCGGAGTTTGCAAAGCCTGCAACAGGGCTGATATTTTTAATTTTTCCGCGAGAGCAGGATACCAATGGACAAGGTACCAATGACAGTAAAGGGTGTTGCCGCCCTGCGTGAGGAACTGGATCGCCTGAGGACGAAAGAACGTCCCCGTATCGTGCAAGCCATAGCGGAAGCAAGGGCACAGGGTGATCTGCGGGAAAATGCAGAATATCAGTATGCCAGGGAGGAGCAGGGATTTATTGAAGGGCGAATTCTTGAGATAGAGAAGAAGTTAGCCGTCGTAGAGGTGATTGATATTACCCGTATTCCGGAGTCAGATAGGGTGATCTTTGGCACCACGGTGAAACTCCTGAACCTGAATGAGGATAAGAAATTGACTTACCAGATAGTGGGCGACGAGGAATCAGATATCAAACTCAACAAGCTGTCGGTCAATTCACCCGTCGCCAGAGCTTTGATTGGCAAGGAAGTCGGCGATATTGCCCTGGTGAAGACCCCGGGCGGAGATGTTGAGTACGAAATCTGCTCGGTACAGCACCTCTAGCCGTCAAGCGGCTCCAGTCGTCATGCCTGCACTTCTTCGCTAATCTTCGCTAATCTCCGCTAAGTCTGCTTGGCTCTTAAAATATTCGAAAGCGATGGGTTGGCTTCTCTTGAAGGGCGGTAAACCAGCACGATTCGGCCAATGACCTGCACGACATCAGTCTCAGCCAATGACTCTATTTCTTTAACCAGGGCACCACGAGCCTCGCGATCAGCCATGATTTTTACCTTGATAAGTTCATGCTCGTCCAGGGCGCGATTAAACTCGTCCAGGACACTGCCAGACAGTCCCTTGTCCGCAATCGTAACAAGGGGTTTTAATTGATGACCAATGGCGCGCAGTCGCTTGCTCAGTCTCGCATTCATTAAAAAAGAGTGTACAGATGTTAGGATGAAAAAGTCGAAAACAAATGCTAGGTGGCTGGCAGAGCATCATCAGGATGAGTATGTGCGGCGCGCAAGACTTGAGGGTTACCGATCCCGGGCAAGTTTCAAATTACTGGAAATTGACGATAAGTATGGGTTGTTCCACTCCGCCGTCAGGGTTGTTGATCTGGGTTCAGCCCCGGGTGGCTGGTCCCAGGTCGCAATTCGTAGGGCGGGCACAGATGGCTTTGTTCTCGCGCTGGATGCTCTGGGCATGGAACAGATAGACGGCGTCCGGTTTATCCAGGGTGATTTCACAGACCCTGCCATCCAGGATGCGTTGATTGAATGCTTGCAAACCAAGCCTGTTGACCTTGTAATCTCAGATATGGCACCCAATTTAAGTGGTATGAAGGACATTGATCAGCCAAAAGTCATGCAACTTGCCGAACTTGCCCTGGACCTTGCCAGGCGTATTTTGTGCACTGAGGGCGCATTGTTGCTAAAGTGCTTTGAAGGGGAAGGGATAGATGTAATGCGCCGTGAGATGCGAGGCAGTTTCAATCGGCTAAACAACATTAAACCTCGCGCTTCTCGCGACAAATCCAGGGAAGTTTATTTGCTAGGTCGGGGATTCAAGGGTTAGGGGTAAATCGGAACCGCAGGGTAGCGCAGAAGCATAGGGTAGCAAACCAATTTTCAGGGACATGTTGTTCAAAAAATGGTCAAATAAAGTACCACGCGCTCGCTGTAGAGAAGGCTGGTAGTAAATACTGGTAGAAAATGTTTGTAGTAAACGCTTGTAGTAAACCAAGGAGAGGCAATTGAATGATGTAGGGAAGAACATTCTCCTGTGGCTGATTATTGCAGCAGTATTGCTCATGGTGTTTCAGAACTTCAATGTTCAGTCAAACACAGAAGAAATTGACTATTCCACCTTCCTGGAACTGGTCAACAAGAATCAGGTCCAGGCGGTAGAAATTGATGGCATGACGATCCGCGGGGAACGGTATAACGGCCAGAAATTTGAAACCGTTCAACCCCAGGTTTCCGATGGTGCTCTGATTGGCGATCTGCTGGATCACAATGTTGACTTCAAGGGCAATCGGCCTGAGCGGCAGAGCATCTGGACCCAACTCCTGATCGCCAGTTTCCCTATTTTGGTCATCATTGTGGTGTTTATATTCTTCATGCGGCAGATGCAGGGTGGGGCTGGTGGTAAGGGCGGGCCACTTACCTTCGGCAAAAGCAAGGCAAAGTTGCTCGGTGAGGATCAGATTAAAACAACCTTTGCAGATGTTGCCGGTGTTGATGAAGCAAAAGAAGATGTACAGGAACTAGTTGAATTCCTGCAAGACCCGAGCAAGTTTCAGAAACTGGGCGGACGCATCCCACGGGGGATACTCATGGTGGGTCAGCCCGGCACGGGTAAAACGCTACTGGCGAGGGCTATCGCTGGTGAAGCGAAGGTGCCTTTTTTCAGCATTTCCGGCTCAGATTTTGTTGAGATGTTCGTGGGCGTGGGGGCTTCCCGTGTCAGAGATATGTTTGAGCGGGCTAAAAAGCAAACCCCCTGTATCATTTTTATTGATGAAATTGACGCCGTGGGCAGACACAGAGGCGCTGGCCTCGGCGGCGGGCATGATGAACGCGAGCAGACATTGAACCAACTGCTGGTGGAAATGGACGGGTTTGACGGTAACGAGGGCATCATCATCATTGCCTCCACAAACAGGCCGGATGTGCTTGATCCGGCACTCCTGCGTCCCGGCAGGTTTGATCGTCAGGTCGTCGTCTCCCTGCCGGACATCAGAGGGCGTGAGCAAATACTCAAGGTACACATGAGGAAGGTGCCGCTTGCGGATGATGTGGACACCTCCGTCATTGCGCGTGGGACACCAGGGTTTTCCGGTGCCGATCTGGCGAATCTGGTCAACGAGGCGGCACTTTTCGCTGCCAGGCAGGATCGGCGTAGCGTGGCGATGAGCCAACTGGAGCAGGCAAAAGACAAGATCATGATGGGTGCGGAACGCAAGAGCATGGTCATGTCAGAGAAGGAGCGGAGAAACACGGCTTACCATGAAGCAGGACACTGCATTGTCGGCTATCTGATGCCAGAACATGACCCTAGTTACAAGGTAACGATTATTCCAAGGGGCAGGGCGCTTGGGGTCACGATATTTCTCCCTGAGGAAGATAGATACTCAATGAGCAAACGTTCAGTCCTCAGCCAGATTTGCTCCCTCTTTGGTGGGCGCATCGCAGAAGAGTTAACCCTTGGACCAGAGGGAATCACGACAGGCGCCTCAAACGATATTGAACGCGCGACCAAGATAGCGAGGGCAATGGTCACCCGCTGGGGCCTGTCTGAAAATCTCGGTCCCCTGACTTATGAGAAGGAAAGCGAAGAGGTCTTTCTGGGCATGTCCGTCGGTAGCAACCAATCTCAGGTGTCTCCAGAAACCGCCAAGAAGATTGACCAGGAAATTCGGAAAATTATCGACGAGTGTTATGCAACCGCCAAACAGATATTGGAAGACAACCGGGACACACTTGATCTGATGGCAGAGACTTTATTGGAATATGAAACCATAGGCCGTAGCCAGATTGATGACATTATGAATGGAAAGATACCCCAGCCGCCGGATCATTGGAGCGATACGAATGGAGGCAATTCAGCCCCGGTTGCTGATGGCTCTTGTGACAAGCCGGCTGATGATGTCTCCCAGACAGGTCAAGGGACAGGGCAGATGGGTAATCCTGCCACCGATCACTAATTTCGCCCACGCCTGGTCTCTGGCGCCCTCCTCAGAGTAGATCTCACATCATGTCGTGCCTGCCGCTACCCTTGTTGATGGGTCTAGAAAGAGTACCATTGGCAAAATTGTTCAGGATCACAGCGTCGCTGGCACGCTGATGGCTACCGGTCCATCACAAATGAACGCATATTGAGAGCGGATTCAAGTGACCGATAAAATTTACTTTGGAACGGATGGCATCAGAGGACGGGTAGGGCTTCATCCTATCACCGCAGAATTCGTGCTCAAACTTGGCTGGGCGGCGGGGAAGGTACTGGCTAGAGAGGGCAGCGGCAAAATTCTCATCGGCAAAGACACACGAATTTCCGGATATATGTTTGAATCAGCCCTTGAGGCTGGACTTGCGTCAGCCGGTGCGAATGTATTGTTGCTAGGTCCAATGCCCACGCCAGCAATTGCCTATCTCACGAGAACCTTTAATGCGAGCGCGGGCATAGTGATCAGCGCGTCCCACAACTCATACCATGATAACGGCATTAAGTTCTTTTCAAGTGACGGTGTGAAGCTGGACGATAAGGTTGAAATCGCCATTGAAGCGGAAATCAGCAACGATATGCAAACCGTTCCATCAGAGCAGATAGGGAAGGTTTCACGAATTGATGACGCTGCCGGTCGTTATATTGAATTCTGCAAAAGTTGCTTCTCTGCTAAATCTAATTTGCGTGGTCTCACCATCGTGCTGGATTGTGCGAATGGCGCCACCTATCACATTGCACCCAGCGTATTTCGTGAATTGGGCGCAGAGACTATTGAACTTGCCTCGTCCCCGGACGGGTTCAACATCAACGCCGATGTTGGTTCTACCAGACCCGAGGTGCTCAGGAAGACAGTTGTTGAAAATCACGCTCATCTTGGTATCGCATTTGACGGCGACGGCGACCGCGCGATCATGGTTGATGAGCGAGGGGAGATAGTTGACGGCGACGAGATGTTGTTCATCATCGCCACCTCCCGGGCAAATGCCAGGGACTCCGGAGAAGATGCCACTGGTGTCGTCGGTACACTAATGAGCAACCTGGGTCTTGAACAGGCGCTGACGGCGGCAGGCATACCCTTCGTCCGGGCTGCGATTGGTGACCGTCATGTTCAGGCGGAGCTCCGGTCCCGGGGCTGGACACTTGGTGGCGAGAGTTCTGGGCACCTCCTCTGCCTTGATCTTACGACCACTGGGGACGGTATCGTCTCTGCCCTGCAGGTTCTTAAAACCATGGTTGAGACCGGGCAGGGGTTGAATGAACTCAAAAGTCGGATGACGAAGTATCCGCAGCATGTCATCAATGTGACCTGCCACAAGCCCGTCAAATTTGAGCATCTGGATTCCGTCTCTGGTGCTCTGGCGAAGGCTGAGAAAAAACTGGCTGGACGCGGGCGAGTGCTATTGCGACCCTCCGGCACTGAACCCGTCGTTCGGGTCATGGTTGAAGGGGAAGATCGGAGTTTGGTTGAAACCCTCACTAAAGATCTTGCAGACCTCGTATCAAAGGCGCTCGGCTAGTTGTCCTGGTAGCAATTTTTGAATCTTATCGGTCAATTCGTTACCATGTGGCGCTTTTTTAAGGCGCTGGGAACAGCCCTGAGCGGGGTATATAAACAACCTTGAGGAAAGGTAGTTGAAAAAGCTTCTCGTGGCGGGCAACTGGAAAATGAACGGGGACAGCACCAGTGTTACCTCGTTGCTTAATAGTCTGACCGGTGAATTTGACAAGGCTTTGGATAAAGCCCGTTTCAAGCATTGCGAGGTTCTGATTTTTCCACCCTATGTGTATCTTGCCCAGGTGGCGGACAGTCTGAGAGACACGCAATTGAAATTGGGTGCCCAGGATGTGGATAGCCGCGACACTGGTGCGGTGACCGGTGGCGTGGCGGCGGCAATGCTCAGGGATGTCGGATGTCAGTTTGTCATCCTGGGCCATTCTGAACGACGTAGGTTGTTTCATGAAGACAATGAAACGATCACCCGGAAGTTTGAGCAGTGTATTGCCCATGACTTGTGCCCGATTCTGTGTGTGGGAGAATCTCTGGAGCAACGACGCACCGGGGTGACGCTTGAGGTGGTCAGGGAGCAGCTTGAATTTGTGTGTGACCGTGTCGGAGCGACATATATGGGTAAGGCAATGGTTGCCTATGAACCGGTCTGGGCAATTGGAACGGGCGAAAGCGCCAAACCGGAAGAAGTTGAAGAGGTTCACGCCGGCATCAGGGCTTACCTGGCTGGCATTGATGCCGAGTTGGGTGCCAGTACCAGATTGCTATATGGGGGCAGCGTAACGCCTGAAAATGCGTCCGCCCTACTTGCTAATGAAGATGTTGACGGCGTACTTGCAGGTGGTGCTTCTCTCTCTGGGGAGAAGTTTTTGCAAGTTTGTCAGGCGGCTGAAATGGCTGTTCTGAAATGACTGTTCTGAAATGACTGTACTATTGAAGTGAAGAGAGACTATGGAAACTTATGAAACCCTGATACTTGTCGTCCATGTCATGGCGGCGCTTGCTATTATCGGACTGGTTCTTATTCAGCAGGGCAAAGGCGCGGATATGGGCTCCGGATTTGGTAGCGGTTCCGCTGGCACAGTGTTCGGTAGTAGCGGTGCCGGCAGCTTCCTGACCCGGCTCACTACCGGCATCGCCATAGCTTTTTTTGTGACGAGTTTTGGTCTGGCATTTTTTGCGAAGGAAAGATCAAAGTTTGCCACCGAGTTGGGAATACCGGCGATTGTTGAACAGGTACCTGATGTGAATGGGCAGCCCGAAGCAGAGGAAACCGAAGATCCATCTGTGACAGCGCCAACCGAGTCATCGGAAATCCCGACATTGGAACCCGCGCCAGAGGATGCCGCCGAAGCAGAGGTACCAGAAATATAACCTGAGTTTTTAGATGCGCCAGTCTTTAGATGTGCCAGTCTTTAGATATGCCGAAGTGGTGAAATTGGTAGACACGCTACCTTGAGGGGGTAGTGGGGGTAACCCCGTGGAGGTTCAAGTCCTCTCTTCGGCACCAGGTTTTGTGAATCACGAATAGCAAGCCGCAAAATTCTTCATCTCCGTATTATTGTCTCAGTCGTGCATCACCTCCAACCAGTCGTCGTATAGTCTCAGCCTGTCGTTTCCAATACAAAATCCCAATCACCCTCAGCCATCTTGTCCTCATAATTTCTATACACGAACCGTAATTCATACCCTATAATGCCCGCCCTCAGATGAGAACGTATGTTCCTGGAAGATCTTCTGCTGGGTCTGTAGCTCAGTTTGGTTAGAGCGCACCCCTGATAAGGGTGAGGCCGGTGGTTCAAGTCCACCCAGACCCACCAGCCCGAGAATAAAGCCTGGTGCTGGATGTTTTGTCGGTAAGGCTAGATGCCCGTGCCTTCTGGACATACCTTCTGGACATGCCTTCTGGACATGCCAGCACAGACACAGCATCATGGAGATAGGGGCCATAGCTCAGCTGGGAGAGCGCCTGCCTTGCACGCAGGAGGTCGGCGGTTCGATCCCGCCTGGCTCCACCAACATTTTCAATCGTCCCCGGACTCAACCGAGCACTTCAATCTACAATTTTTATCAGATGATGAATCTTCTTGCCCTTCTGAATCACGAAGAAACGACCAAAGAGGGCACCATCTCTGCTTAGGGTCAGTTCCGCATCAGATACTTTTGTACCATTGACGGACACACTGTTGGCTATAATCAGTTTGCGTGCCTGACCAATTGTCACCTCGCCCCTGGGAGTAAGCGCAAGCCCAGATTCCACCAGCAGTTCTATCAAGCGAAGCCCTTTGTCGGACATCTCAACAAGACTTGTGTCCATGCCGTCCTGGGCAAGTTGTTCCAGATCTTCTGCATCAAGTTCGGCAAGGCTGTTGGTAAACATTGCCTGGGTAATTCGTTCGGCGGACTGAAGTCCAGTGTCACCGTGTACCATCTGGGTCAATTCCTGTGCTAGCGCGACATGTGCTCGGCGCTCACCGGGGCCGGCTTGGTGACTTGCTTCAAGTTCCGCCAACTGCTCTTGTGGCAGGAAGGTAAACAAAGACAGATATTTCAACACATCATCGTCAGCAGTGTTGCGCCAGAATTGATAAAAACAAAAGGGTGAAGTCTTGTTAGGGTCAATCCAAATGGCTCCGCCAGAACTCTTACCGAATTTTGTGCCATCTGCTTTTGTCACCAGTGGATAGGTGATACCAAAAGCCTGCTTGCCTTCCACGCGCCGGATGAGGTCAATGCCGCTGGTAATGTTGCCCCATTGATCGCTACCACCCATCTGAATAGTGCAGTCATATTGCTGATTAAGGACGACAAAATCGTAGGATTGGAGAATCAGATAACTAAATTCGGTGTAACTGATGCCGACTGATGCATCCTCAAAACGTCGTCTAACCGATTCTTTCTGGACCATGGCGTTCACACTAAAGTGCTTACCTATATCCCGCAGATAATCAATGACTCGTAACTCTTCGGTCCAACTGGCGTTATTGACGATGACAGCGGAGGTCGCGCCACAATTGAAGTCGAGAAATTGACTTGCTTGCTGGTGAATTTTCTCAACCCAGTCGGTGATTGTTTCTCTGGGTTGCAATTCTCTTTCGCTGTCCCGCCCGCCCGGGTCGCCAATCATGCCCGTTGCTCCGCCTACCAGGAGTAGTGGTCTGTGACCAGCAAGTTGAAATCTGCGGAGAGCAAGTAATGGTACCAGATTACCAATGTGCAGACTGTCGGCAGTCGGATCAAATCCGCAATAGACAGTCCGCAGACCCGACTCAAGGTGCTGGCTAAGTTCCTCGTCCGCACTTAATTGAGCAACGAGACCGCGTTGTCGCAGGTGATCAATTATATTCATTCTATTTTATCGCTTCTGTTTTTATTCGCATTGACAAGCATTTCATCTCATCGTTACCAGAGAAGGAACCTGATTATTATGCTGTATTTTCCCCGTGTTTTTTGTATAATCCGACAGTCGCATCGCCGTTAACAACACAAACCATCCTCAGCGTGTTGCCCTTATGATTGATTTCGTCAAAACATACTTATGGGTAATGATTCTGGTGCTTGCAGTATTGGGCACTCTGGTGATAGTGCTTGCCTCAAATTCTGGAAGTGCTCTGACAACCAGTCCTGTACCTATTGAGGTCGCTGAGGATGAACTTTCCCAGGAAGCAGTTCTGCTAGAACCAGAAGTAGATTCGCAACCATCAGACCTGGGCAAGTGGATCCATGTCAAGATCAAATCGGGTGACAATCTGGCAAAAATTTTCCAACGCATCCACCTGTTGCCAACAGATCTGCACAAAATTGTCGCTATAGGGAGCAAAGTTTCCTCACTCAAGAAAATCCTGCCAAAGCAGGAGTTGAGTTTCCAAGTAACCGACGAGGGTAGCCTTGTTGCGGTCAGATACAAGAAGGACCCGCTGGACACCCTCCTGATCACTCGTGACGGGACTGGCTTCACTGCCGAATGGGAAACCGCAGTACCCGATGTCACCATTGTTTATAAAACAGGTTTCGTCACGAAGAAGCAACCGTCACTTTATCATGCCGGGAAGACCGCCGGGCTTCCTGTCAATATCATTATGAAACTCAGCTATATTTTCCAGTGGGATATCAGCTTTGCATGGGATCTTCGTCAGGGTGATTCTTTTGCATTGATGTACGAAACGCTTTATGTAGATGGCAACAAGGCAGGGGAAGGCGACATTGTTGCGGCGACCTTTATCAACGCCGGTAAAGTGCATCATGCTATTCAATATACTGACCTGAGCGGCCGCACTGGCTACTACACACCTGATGGTCACAGCCTGCGCAAGGCGTTCATCAGGGACCCGGTGCATTTTAGCTATGTTAGTTCCTCGTTTAATTTGCGACGATTTCACCCTGTTCACAAACGGGTGATGTCACACCGTGGGATTGATTATGTTGCCAAAAAAGGCACACCGATTATTGCGTCGGGAGACGGCAAAGTAATCACAAGAAAACAAAACAGGGCGTCTGGCAAATATGTGGTCATTCAGCATGGCGAGCAATACACGACAAAATATCTACACCTGTCTGCCTTCACCAACAATGCTAGGCCGAACCGTTCCGTCAAGCAAGGTGAAACTATCGGTTATGTCGGCGCGACTGGCTGGGCAACTGCACCACATCTTCACTATGAATTTCTTGTCAACGGTGTGCATCGCAATCCAAAAACGGTAACACTGCCGAAAGCCAATCCCATCCCAGAAAAAGAAATGCCGAGATTCCATTCAGCGATTGCACCTCTTCTGGCAAAACTCAAGGCTGGTGATAAAACAAACCTGGCTGTATTGTCAGAATCTGTTTCTGCTGATTAGTCTGGTAGTCAGCGTTTGTTGCGCATCTTGTAAAGTCGTATCCCTGGGTTTTCATAATCGTTACGATCCCTCCCTGAGTTCCAGCGCAGGCTAGAAACTAGACATATAAAGTCAACAGTGTCGGCGCGCCGTTAACATTGACGGGGATAGCAGGACAAAACGAAAGAGCGAGGTAGTTTGACGCCACTCACTAGATAGAGAAAGAGTTACCACAACCGCATGTGGTGGCGGCATTTGGATTGGTCACGACAAAGCGGGAACCCTGCAAATCTTCCTTGTAATCAATGACCGCGCCCATCAGATATTGATAGCTCATTGCGTCAACCAGCAATGCAACACCATCCTTTTCAATCTGGGTATCGTCCTCTTCAACATCTTCATCAAAGGTGAAGCCATATTCAAAACCTGAGCAACCTCCACCCGTGACGAATACCCTAAGTTTAAGTTTGTCATTCGTCTCTTCGCTGATGAGCATTTTCACCCTGGAAACTGCCGTATCAGAGAAGGTCAAGGCCGTGGATTCTGTTGCTGTTAATTCCATTTTATTGAGTACCGATTAACTCTTCTTAAAATTGGTTCTTAACTACCAGGACTCATCATCTCATCGGCGTGATTTTTGCCGTTTCTGACATCGTTTGCCCGGGTCCATCTGGTTTCCTTGCCAGCCTCTCGTCATCCTGCCCTTCTGCTATCGGTAGGTCCCTCTGGGAGTAAATCAGTTGACCATCCATTTTGGCTCCCGACACCATCTCAATGCGTGTGTAATATACATTACCCTTGACTCTGGCTTTGGCTGCTAGTTCAAGATATTCAGTGGCATGAATATCACCCAGCACTTCTCCGTTCACAATGACATGAGGTGCTCGTATCTCGCCCTTGATCACGCCCATTTCGCTCACAGTTACCCGGGTTTTGATCTTTGATAGCGCATAAACGTTGCCATTGACTATCCCGTCAATCTGAATTTGATCGGTGAATTTAATATCCCCCGCTAGTTCGCAATTACTCGCAATCAAAGTAATCCCGAGCTTGCGTTGCCCCTTCCTGCCAGCTTTTTTGGCAACTTTTTTATCAAACACAATTATCCTCCATTCAATGACCAATCGAATTTCTTTTCCAGTCGCTGGGCATTTGCCCCTCTGGTTTCAGCCACGATTATAACCTCCATTGGCTCAAACTCAGATGGTAATACCAGTTCCCCGTCAATGCTTTGAAAGTACCTGAAACGAAAGGGTATAGCATCTTTTCCCCCTTCGCCCAGTGCGCTCAGCGGAAGTTGTCTTTTCTGCCCTGCCTCCCGCCCTAACAGCGAAATTTGCAGATTACCCTGGACATAGTCAGGATTTTCTACCACCTGGACCAACAGCAAAGAATATCTTATCTCACCAAAAGCCCCGGGTAAAAGATCAAGCTGTTCAATGCGGAGACCTTCGTTCACCGCATTGGGTAACAGCATCTTCTTATAAAAACTGATTTCCTCATTGAGTTTCCCGACTTGCTCCTGCAAGGCGGTAATGGTCTGTTGGGTTACCTGACTGGCTTTACCGTCAATCTCTCCACCGACTCTCATCCTGATGAAATCCTGTTGTAGTTGGGTATTCATCTGCTCTAATTCGCGTAGACTGTAACGAAGTTCGTCTCTTTCCTTCACCAGATCAGCAGTCGGCGTTAAGCTCTCATTCAAACCGAACCAATAAGCCATGCCGCCAGTCGCAACTATCACCACCAGGGTCAGGAAATATTTTATCCGCCGGTCCCAGGGGCGATGCGGGACGACCTTCATCCGATATTGTTTGCTGCCCTTCACCGTCATTTTTTTGCTATAAGGTTCATTATTTTTTATTGCGACCAGTTACATATTGATGCAAAGACAGTCAATATACAAAACTGCATGAAGGCTTCGTCAACTGGATGGGGCAGTTTATCACAGGCAAGAAGTTCCTAATGATGAGGAAATTCACGCATTCAACTATAGATATATAAGGAATGAATCTATAAGAAATGGATCTATAAGAAATGGATTTATAAGGGACTGTTTAATGAACAGATCCGAGATACTGTTTGAAGATGCTAAAAAATATATTCCCGGGGGTGTGAATTCTCCGGTTCGCTCTTTCGAGCGAGTGGGTGCCAAGCCACGTTTCTTCAAAAGTGGCAGCGGTGCCTGGCTGAAGGATGAAGACGACAAAACTTATATTGACTACATCGGCTCCTGGGGACCGATGATCGCTGGCCATGCTCATCCGCATGTTGTGACAAGCGTAAAGCAAGCACTTGCCGCCGGGCTCTCATTTGGCGCGCCGACGGAAATTGAGACAAGCCTTGCCAGGAGCATCACGTCGTCTATGCCGGATTTGGAACTTATCAGGATGGTGAACTCCGGGACTGAAGCCACCATGAGTGCCATCCGTCTGGCGAGAGGGTTTACCGGCAGGGATATCATCATCAAGTTTGAAGGCTGTTATCACGGTCATTCCGATGCTTTGCTGGTCAAGGCGGGTTCCGGTGCGCTCACCCTGGGGGTGCCGGATTCCCTCGGGGTTCCCAAAAGTGTTGCTGCCCAGACACGCACCCTTGAGTTCAACAACATTGAGCAGTTACAGAATGTGTTGGCTGACATAGGTGACCAGACCGCGGCGGTAATCGTAGAACCCGTTGCGGGAAATATGGGTTGTGTGCCCCCTGTTCCCGGTTTTCTTAAAGCCTTGAGGGAAGCCTGTACCTGTCATGGTGCCCTGCTCATATTTGATGAAGTGATGACGGGTTTTAGAGTCGCAAAGGGTGGCGCCCAGGCCCTGTATGGCATTGAACCGGACCTTACGACTCTGGGTAAAATTATCGGCGGCGGCTTGCCGGTCGGTGCGCTTGGTGGACGGCGCGACATCATGGAGATGATTGCTCCCCTCGGCGGGGTCTATCAGGCAGGGACACTGTCCGGCAATCCAATCACCATGCATGCCGGTTTGGCAACACTGGAGTTGCTTGAACAGGCGGATTTCTATGAAAAACTTAGCGCAACAACGGCGCGGCTGACTGAAGGTCTAAAAGCGGCCGCCGATGAATGGGACCTGCCCTTCTCCATTAACCGGGTTGGTAGCATGTTTGGATTTTTCTTTACATCAGTAGCCCCGGTGACGAATTTTAGTCAGGTGATGAATGCTGATACAGGTGCATTTAATATTTTCTTCAATGAGATGCTGAACCGGGGAGTTAACCTAGCACCCTCACCCTTTGAGTCAGGTTTCGTTTCCGCCGCTCACGGCGAGAAGGAAATTGATCTCACGCTTGATGCGGCAAGGCAGGCATTCAAATCAGTAACAGCACAGCGTCTAAAGACATAACTTTTAACAATATCGCATTAATATAGCCCTTTTAAAAACAGTCCTTCTAAAAACAACCCTTCTAAATACAGCTCCGGGAAACAGCGAATGAAGCAATACGATGTGTACGGTATTGGTAATGCACTTGTTGATACGGAGTACCGGGTGGATGCTGCCTTCCTAGGTCGCACTAATTACCCCAAAGGCATAATGACGCTGATTGAGGAAGAGGAACGACAGCATCTTGTCAAACTGCTGGAAAAAGAGCAGAAGTATGTTGCTGTCAAAAGATCTGGAGGAGGCTCTGCTGCCAATTCACTCGTCGTCCTTGCCCAACTTGGCGGCACTGCTTTTTATAGCTGTAAAGTCGCCGCCGACTCGCCTGGTGATTTCTATATGAAGGAACTTCAGGCGGTCGGCATAGAGACAAATCTCAAGGCAGGAAGAGAGCCAGGTGTGACCGGGCAGTGTATCTCCATGGTTACACCGGACGCTGAGAGAACGATGGTGAGTTGTCTCGGCGTCACTCAGTTCCTGTCCGCAAATGAACTAGACCCGGTGGCACTGGCGGCATCATCCATACTCTATGTTGAAGGCTATCTGGTCAGCTCGCCTACAGGATTTCAGGCGGCATTGGAAGCCCAGAGCATTGCCAAGAACAATGATGTTCAGGTGGCAATGAGCCTGTCCGATCCCTTAATGGTGACAAATTTCAAGAGCCAGTATGAGCAGTTGCTTGCCCGGGGTATTGACCTGCTGTTTTGTAACCATGAGGAAGCAAGATTTTTGACTAACACAGATAATCTGGAAGACTGCATTTCAAAATTGAAAGCACTCTGCTGTAGATTTACGCTCACCCGCGGCGAAGCAGGTGCGCTGGCATACGATGGAAAGAGCCTCTCGAATCTGCCTGGCCTGCCAGTGCCAAGTGTTGATACCACTGGTGCCGGAGATGTATTTGCTGGCGTATTTCTGCATGCCATCTGCCAGGGAAAAACCTGCGCAAAAGCGGCAGCAGTGGCTAACCGGGCGGCAGCGGCGCTGGTCACAAAGTTTGGTGCAAGGCTCAGCCAACCCGACCTGCTCAGAGCATTACAAGCGCCTTGATTGTCTGATGATACTGCTGATGAACGACAACATATTTTATACCGGAAAGAGAACGCAATGACTTCGGCAAACCAGGACGCACTCAAAGTACAGGTAGGTCAGCAGGCGGTAAAATATATTGACAAGCTCCTCACAAAAGATGCCGTAGTTGGTGTCGGTACCGGATCTACTACCAATCATTTCATTGATGCGCTGGCAAGGGTGAAGCACAAATTTGACGGCGTAGTCTCAAGCTCCGAGGCATCCAGTCAACGGCTCCAGGGGCATGGCATCCAGGTGTTTGAATTGAATGATGTGAATGAACTCATTGTCTATGTTGACGGTGCCGATGAGGTCAACAATCAGTTACAACTCATCAAGGGCGGCGGCGGTGCCCATACCCGGGAGAAGATTATCGCCAGTTGCGCAAAAGAGTTTATCTGTATCGTGGATCAATCAAAGTTGGTGCCCTGCCTGGGGGAATTCCCTCTGCCGGTGGAAGTGATTCCCATGGCGCGGAGTGCTGTTGCCAGAAGGATCGTCGGCCTTGGCGGGAAGCCGATTTACAGACCGGGCTTCGTCACGGATAACGGCAATCAAATCCTTGATGTACACGGCATGCAGATTGATGACCCGGTCAGCCTGGAGCGGGCACTGAACAACATTGTTGGCGTGGTTTCAAATGGTCTGTTTGGCATTTCCCCCCCAAGCCTCCTGCTCATCGCAACACCAACTGGTGTTGAAACGCGGCGCGTGTGAAAAGGAAGTGTTACACAAGTTTGCCCGGATTCATCACACCCTCCGGGTCAAACACCTGTTTTAATGATTTCATCAAAGCGATTTCACTAGCTGTCCGGGTGTAATGAAGCCCGGATTTCTTCAATAAGCCTATGCCGTGTTCCGCCGAGATGCTGCCCTTGTATGACTGCACGAGTTTCAGCATCTTGTCATTGACGCGCTCACATTCTTGCCGGAAGTCCGCCACTGACCAGGTGTCAGGTTTCAAAATGTTGAGATGTAAGTTGCCATCACCAATATGCCCAAACCATATTTTTTGAAAGTCGGGATATTCTTTTGCGACCAGCGCATCAACAGATGCCAGGAAATCTGGTATGGCTGAGGGCACCACTGATACATCATGTTTGTACGGCGTAAATGGCGCGATGGATTCGGAAATTCGTTCTCGATACTGCCAGAAGTCCCGGCGCTGCTGCTCAGTGTGGCTGAGCAGTCCATCAGTTACCCAGCCAGATTCGGCGCAGGATTCAAAGGCGGATTCGGCACCTGTCATGTCTTGTTCGGAGCGCCGCTCAAACTCCAACAGCACATAAAAGTCTGCCCTCTTGGCGAAGGGTGGCGACAAGGAAGACTGCTCAACGACATGCGTCAGCGCGGCATCGGAGAAAAACTCAAAGGCGCTGAGCGTCACACGACGACGAAAAGTCGTCAAAAGGTTGATAGTGTGCGCCATGTCTGGGACAGCCAAAAGTGCGACGGCGAGAGGAGGGGGCGGTACCGTCAGTTTGATAGTCGCCTCCATGATGAAACCCAGAGTGCCCTCGGAGCCAATAAACAAATGCCTGAGATCGTATCCGGTGGCGTTCTTGATCAGTCCCCGATTCAATTCCAGTATATCGCCGGTACCGATGACAACCTTCAGTCCGACAACCTGATCCCGGGTCAAACCATATCGCAACACCTTGATACCGCCGGCATTGGTGGCGATGTTTCCGCCTATCTGACTGGAGCCGGAGGACGCGAAGTCCACCGGGTAATAAAGCGACTTCTCCCGCGCAAATTCCTGCAACCTTGCAGTGACCACACCGGCTTCCACCACAACAGTTTGGTCGGTCTCATTGAAAGATTTGATCTTGTTGAGTTTGTCAAAGGAGACCACAAGTTCCTGGCGCATCGCCACCGCACCGCCGCTGAGTCCCGTTCTGCCACCAGAGGGCACCAGTGGCAGACGGTTATTCTTGGCGTACTGAACAAGTTGCGCGACCTGTTCCACGCTCCGCGGGAAGACAATACCAAGAGGGTCTGGTGAATAGAACCTCGTCCAGTCTTGCCCCCAGGTTTGCAGGTCCTCGCTTTCCGTCAGAATATTATCTTCGCCAACAATGCTAGCAAGAGCGGTAGCAAGCTGGCGCCGGGACGAGTCCTGAGGTGACCGGGAAGCTGTCATTGCCAGGGCCCCTATACCAAACGAGGGTCCAGATCTCCCGCACTATATTGGTCTGACATCTGCGCCAGACTCAGTGGCTTTATTTTCTGCGCATTGCCCGCGGTACCGAAGGCTTCGTAGCGCGCCTTCACTATCTGCTTCATCGCCGCCTGGGATTCGGCGAAATACTTGCGCGGGTCAAATTCGGATTTGTTCTGCGCCAGGAAGCGACGGATGGAGCCGGTTGATGCCAGCCGCAGATCGGTGTCTATATTAACCTTCCTGACGCCATGCCTGATGCCTTCCTGTATCTCGGCAACTGGCACGCCGTAGGTCTCGGGAATTTCCCCGCCGTTCTCGTTGATCACCGCCAGCCATTCCTGGGGTACGCTGGATGAACCGTGCATGACCAGATGCGTATTGGGTAGTCTGGTATGTATTTCCTTAATCCGATCAATGTCCAGGATGTCACCCGTGGGTGGCCTTGAGAACTTGTAAGCACCGTGACTGGTGCCAATAGCGATGGCGAGGGCGTCGCAATGTGTCTGTTTAATAAAGTCCACCGCCTGCTCCGGGTCGGTTAGGAGTTGCTCCATGCTGAGCGTGCCTTCCGCACCGCCACCATCTTCTTCACCTGCTTCGCCTGTTTCGAGGGAGCCAAGACAACCAAGTTCACCCTCCACCGTGACACCGCAAGCATGCGCCATCTCTACCGTGCGGCGGGTAACATCCAGATTGTATTCGTAACTGGCAGGTGTCTTTTGATTTGGCATCAGGGACCCGTCCATCATCACTGAGGAAAAGCCAAGTTGGATACTCCGCTGGCAAACCTCAGGTGAGGCGCCGTGATCCTGGTGCATGACTACCGGAATGTCGGGGAATTCCTCAATAGCCGCCAGGATCAGATGCCTCAGAAAGTTGGCGCCTGCATACTTTCGGGCACCGGCGGACGCCTGGACGATGACCGGACTGTCGGTTTCATCAGCACCTTCCATCACGGCGCGCATCTGTTCCAGGTTATTCACATTAAAAGCTGGGACGCCATAGTCATGTTCTGCCGCATGATCCAACAGTTGTCGCATACTCACTAGTGCCATGATGATTCTCCGGTTATTTTTACTTCGGTTAAATGTTTCTCCCAGCTAAGGATACCTTGCTTCAAGCGCGGCGACACTCGGCAGGGTCTTGCCTTCGACGAATTCCAGGAAGGCACCGCCGCCCGTTGAGATATATGAAATATGCTCGGCAAGGTTGCACTGGTCAATAACAGCCAGTGTATCGCCACCACCTGCCAGAGACCAGGCACTGCTTGCGGCGATACTGCGTGCCAGTGCCACTGTCCCGGTAGCGAACTGCGGTATTTCCGCCACTCCCACGGGACCATTCCACAAGATCGTATTGGCGCTTGCCAGTATCTTGCACATGACTTTGATCGACTCAGGTCCCAGATCAACAATCATCTCGTCCGGCGCAATGGCATTCACATTTTTGACCACTGGGGTTGCTTCCCGGCTGAGTGATTTGGCAACCAGGACATCTATGGGCAATGGCATAGGCATACTATCCAGTAGATTCCTTGCTACATCCAACAGCTCCGGCTCAATCAGGGAATTGCCTGTAGCCACACCGGAAGCCGCAAGAAAAGTATTCGCTATGCCGCCGCCAACAATTAAAGCGTCAACCTTTTTTGACAGCGTCTTTAGTATTTGCAGTTTTGTGGATACCTTGCTGCCACCCACCAGGGCGACCATCGGTTTCTTTGGACGCATGAGCGCGGTGTTAAGTGTCTTGATCTCCAGCGACAATAGGGGTCCAGCGCAGGCGAGAGGCGCAAATCTAATCACGCCTTCCGTGCTCGCATGAGCGCGGTGCGCGGTGCCGAAGGCGTCCATCACAAACACATCACAGAGGTTACCGAGTTGCCTTGCGAGGATTTCATCATTGCTTTTCTCACCCCGGTTAACCCGTACATTCTCAAACAGCGCAATATCTTCGCCCTGATTTTCAAAACCGTTGAGGTAATCATCAATCAAACGAACCTTTAATCCGGTCAATCTAGCCAGGCAGGTTGCCACAGGGGCGAGGGAAAACTCCGACTGGGATGCAATCGCAACGCCTTCCTCCGGGCGACCCAGATGCGACATGACCATGACCCTGGCACCTGCATTCACGGCATGTAAGAGGGTCGGGATGGCGGCTCTTATCCTCGCGTCACTGGTCACCCTGCCTTGGGCTATAGGAACATTCAGGTCTTCACGGATAAGGACGCGCTTTCCCTGGATTGCCATCTCGGTAAGTTGTTTGATGCTCATGGCAGTTTTTTCACAAGCGCATGAGTTCCCTGACGGTATCTACGACCTTGTCAACCGTAAAGCCAAAGTGCTGGAAGAGTGTACTGCCAGGGGCTGATTCTCCAAAGGAGTGCATGCCGATTACTCTGCCATCAAGACCCACCCATTTACGCCAGTAGTCCACATGACTTGCTTCAATGGCGACTCGTTTCCTGACACTGTCTGGTAATACCCTGTCCCTATATGTCGGCTCCTGTGCCTCAAAAGTTTCCACACAGGGCATGGAAACCACCCGCACAACTAAGCCATCATCGGTAGCTAACTTTTGCGCACTGGCAAGCGCGAGGCTGACCTCCGAGCCGGTAGCCAGCAGAATGACCTCCGGCGCGGCGTCGTTGCTCATATCACTGCTGTCATAAAGCACATAGGCACCCCGGGCAATGTTCGCCAGTTGCTCCGCCTCCCGTGGCAGGTTTGGTAGCCCCTGTCGGCTGAGTACCAGTGCCGTAGGGCCGCCCTTTTTTTCTATCGCTGCCTTCCAGGCGACCACGGTTTCCACCGAGTCACAAGGTCGCCACACAGACATATTAGGCGTGCCCCGCAGGTTGGCAAGCTGTTCAATGGGTTGGTGTGTCGGACCGTCTTCCCCCTGTCCGATGGAGTCGTGGCTATACACAAAGATGCTTTCCACACCCATCAAAGCCGCCATCCGCGTCGCATTACGGGCATATTCCATAAAGATAAGAAAGGTCCCGCAGAAGGGGCGCAGACCGCCATGCAAGGCTATGCCATTAGTGATAGCAGTCATGCCGAACTCCCGCACGCCGTAGTAGATATAGTTGGCATCAGAGACATCCCGGGACAGAGTCCTTGCCTCCGCCCAGTGAGTACAGTTTGATCCGGACAGGTCGGCGGACCCGCCCACCAGGTCTGGCAGTAGCTGAGCGAGTTTCGCAATCATCTCGCCAGAAGCATTGCGGGAGGCGAGGGTTCTGTTATTTGCTTGCATCTCCGCCAGTAACGCATTGAGCTCAGACTCCCAAATGGCAGGTAGTTCCCCGCTCAAGGCCCGTTCCAGCTCAGTCGCCAGCTCTGGCTTTGCCTTGGCATAGTCGGCATATCTCCGCCGCCATTCATCTTCCCTGGCGGCACCCTTGCCACAGCAGTCCCAGGCAGCATAAACATCCGTCGGTATCTCAAAAGGCGCGTCTGACCAGTCAAGGCTTGCCCGCGTCAGTGCTATCTCCTCTGTTCCGAGGGGGCTACCGTGGGCGGCGGCGGTGCCCTCCTTGTTGGGGGCACCGTAACCTATGGCAGTTTTACAACAAAGCAAACTGGGACGAGGGTCGGCTTGTGCCGCCAGTATTGCTTGCTTGACTGCGTCCTGGTCATGCCCATCCAAGCCCCCGGCGACATGCCAACCATAGGCGTTAAAGCGGCTTTCCGTATCATCCGTGAACCAGCCGCTGAGCTCCCCGTCTATTGAAATCCCGTTGTCATCATAGATGCAGATTAACTTGCCAAGACCGAGAGTCCCGGCGAGTGATGCAACCTCATGGGACAGGCCTTCCATCAGACAGCCGTCGCCTACAAAAACATAGGTATGGTGATTAATGATCTGATGCTGAGTGGTATTGAATCGTCCAGAGAGAATTTTCTCCGCGATCGCCATACCGACTCCGTTGGCGAAACCCTGACCCAGGGGACCGGTTGTCGTTTCAACGCCGGGGGTACAACCGTATTCCGGGTGTCCGGGTGTTTTTGAACCGAGTTGTCGGAAGTTACGAAGTTCGTCCATATCCAGGTCGTAGCCTGTCAGGTGGAGCAAGGAGTACAACAACATTGAACCATGTCCATTTGAGAGGACAAACCTGTCCCGGTCTACCCAGTCAGGGTTTTGCGGATTGTGTTTTAGAATATCCGTCCACAAGACATGCGCTATATCCGCCATGCCCATGGGCGCTCCCGGATGGCCACTGCCCGCTTTCTGTACTGCGTCCATGGTTAAGGCGCGAATCGCGTTGGGGAGTCTGTGACCTTTAGGCATGGAGATTCAACTCAGGAAATTTGCGCGCCCATTCTCTATTAGATGCGGGCAATCATCAACAAAAGACCTTGAATGAATGATAATTTGTTCGCATCGGTGGGCAAGCGATGTAGTAACTTGTAGAATGGCGCACTCTTCACCGATTAACCATAGCAGACACTTATACAGAGGCGTTCACAGAAGCGGGCTTGCCATGACAAGAGATGCCACTTTTACTTCCGAATCAGTATCCGAGGGACATCCTGACAAGATGGCGGATCAAATTTCTGACGCTATCCTGGATGCGATCCTCACTGAGGACCCTGATGCCAGAGTCGCATGCGAAGCCCTGGTCAAAACCGGTATGGTGGTCATAGCAGGTGAAATTACTACCTCTGCCTGGATTGATCTGGAAGATGTGTGCCGTAGTGTCATTCTTGATATAGGCTACAACAGCTCAGAGGTTGGCTTTGACGGTGCTTCCTGCGCCATTCTAAATGCGATTGGCAAACAGTCCCCGGACATCGCCGTAGGCGTTGATGAATCGCCGAGTCATGAACAGGGGGCGGGTGATCAAGGGTTGATGTTTGGTTATGCCTCTGATGAAACCGATGTGTTGATGCCAGCACCGATCACCTACTCCCATCGGCTGATGCAAAGGCAGGCAGAAGTTCGGAAGTCAGGACAACTGCCCTTCTTGCGCCCAGATGCTAAAAGCCAGATTTCTTTCCGGTATGACGGTGATGGTCGTCCGGTCATGATTGATGCGGTGGTCCTGTCCACCCAGCATTCGCCGGAGGTCTCACGCCAGACGCTTCACGAAGCGGTGATGGAGGAAATTATCAAGCCTGTCTTGCCTGCCGATTGGTTACATGGGGCAACCAAATACTTTATCAATCCGACCGGGCAGTTCGTGACCGGGGGACCCGTTGGCGACTGTGGATTGACCGGCAGGAAGATCATCGTTGACACCTATGGCGGCATGGCGCGGCATGGTGGCGGTGCCTTCTCTGGCAAGGATCCCTCCAAGGTGGACAGAAGTGCCGCCTATGGCGGGCGTTATGTTGCCAAGAACATCGTCGCGGCGGGCTTAGCAAAGCGATGTGAAATTCAACTGTCATACGCCATAGGTATTGCCGAGCCGACTTCTATCAACATCAATACATTTGGTACCGGCGTCTTGCCAGAAGACAAGATCAACGCCCTGGTGAGAGAGCACTTTGATCTCCATCCCAAGGGGCTGATAGCTATGCTGGACCTCAAAAGACCCATCTACCAACAGACGGCTACCTACGGTCATTTCGGCAGGGAAGAACCAGATTTCACCTGGGAGAAGACGGATAAAAAAGAGTTGCTTGCTACTGCCCTTTCCTGAACAGGCAAGATAGAGCCCAGCGTCAGAAGATGCCCGAATCAAGATCATTCAGTTTTGAGTTTTCCGCCCCGAGGACGGTATCAGCCCAAGAAAAACTTAGGCGGACACACAGCCGCCTTAATGAGCTGTCCCCGCACTACTTTTCCGTGACCTATGGCGCAGGCGGCACAACCCGGGACGGCACCAAACAAACGGTGCTGGAGTTACTCCGCCTGGGGACGCCGGTTGTCCCCCACATTTCCTTTGATGGTGACGCCATTAATCAAGGGAAGGAGGACGCCGTGCGTGACATGCTGACTGAATATCAGGCAGCGGGCGTCACTCGGTTGGTTGCCCTGAGAGGAGATTCCCCGTCTGGCACTGGTCCTTCCAGCCAGCTGACCCACGCCAGTGATCTGGTTGAATTTATTCGCCGGGTAAGCGGGAATCATTTTCACATTGATGTTGCTGCTTACCCTGAAATGCACCCGGAATCATCCTCGGTAGATACGGATCTCACCCATTTCAAGCGAAAGATTGATGCCGGTGCGGATAGCGCCATCACCCAATACTTTTATAACGCTGATGCCTACTTCAGATTTATTGATGCCTGTCACAAAAGAGGGATTGATGTGCCCATCGTGCCGGGCATCATGCCGCTCACCAATTATAAGGGGATTGTGAGATTTTCCGCCCTCTGCGGTGCGGAGATTCCACGGTGGATAGAAAAGCATTTGATTACCTATCAACATGACCCGGAACAACTGAAAACATTTGGCTTGGAGGTGGTGACCAGCATGTGCCAGCGGCTCCTTGACGGTGGCGCACCCGGCTTGCATTTCTATACGCTCAACCAGGCTCTCCCGAGTCTGGGTATCTGGAAGGCGCTGGGTCTGTAGTTTCTCCTGAGGAGTCCAAAAAACTCTCTCGGTAAACCCCCAATAAAACAATCGGTATCTGGTTTACAATGACCGTCCATTTGTTTTGAGCCACGTACCTTGACCCGTAAAATTGGCATATTGATGGACTCCCTTGAATCCATCAATCCCGAGAAAGACAGCACCCTGGCGATGATGCTTGCTGCCCAGGCGGCGGGCTGGCAGATATGCTGTTTTGAACAATCCGATATCTGGATTGAGGATGGCGTGGTGTCCCTCAGGCAGCGAGGGCTGAGTGTCATGGATGGCCCGGGCAAGTGGTACGAGACAGATGCCGAAACAATCATCCCCGCCGCTCAGTTAGACGCCATCTTGCTACGCAAGGAGCCTCCATTTGATATGGAGTATATCTATTCAACCTATCTACTGGAATTTGTTGAAAGCACTGGAACGCCGGTCCTGAACCGTCCGGGTGCCGTGCGCGATTGTAACGAGAAGATTTTCGCCTTGCAGTTCCCGGAATGTTGTCCGCCGCATCTTGTTAGCCGGGACCCACAGCAACTTCGCGAATTTCATCGGCGTCATCAAGATGTTATTTTCAAACCGTTGGACGAAATGGGCGGCGCGTCCATTTTTCGAGCAGCAGAAACCGAACACAATCTCCCGGTCATCATTGAAACGCTGACTGCCGATGGCAAGCGGCAAATCATGGCGCAGAAATACATTCCCGAAATAGCAACGACTGGCGATACGAGGATTCTTCTTATCAATGGCGAGCCTGTCCCCTACGGTCTTGCCAGAATACCACCAGAGGGTGAAACGCGCGGCAATCTTGCGGTGGGTGCCTCGGGTCTGGGCAGGGAGTTGACCGACCGGGACAAGTTTATTTGCGCTCGGATTGGGCCTCTACTCAGACAAAAGGGGCTCTACTTCGTTGGCATTGATGTGATTGGCGACTACCTGACCGAGATCAATGTAACCTGCCCGACCTGTATTCGGGAGATTGATAAAGCATTTGATATTGATATAGCAGGTGATTACATGCGCTTCATTGACCGTGAAATTTTCCAGCGGCAGACTTGATGGTCTCGGCTCTGCACACTCCGGGCAAACCAGCCATCCGTCTGAGTTGCGCCCTGTTATTTTCGGTAGCACTGCATGTGGCGGCGATTTTAGGCATAGGATTGATTGGCCAGTCGAATCTCTTTTTGACCAGCTTCTTGACCAGTCTCTCAACATCAACTCGGACCCTGGAAGTTACCCTTACCCAGCATAGAGCTCGCCCCGAGGAGGCGCATACCGAGCCCTACTCGGCTCTTGTCGCCAGCGTCTCGCCACGAGCCCAGCCTGACGACATCAGCCTGGCGACTCAGCCAGACGAGAAGGCGCTCCCTGAGGAGGGGGCGCCTGAGAAGAGCAACCTCCTTGCGTCCTCGCTGGCAATCATCAGGCAGAACTGGCAGCAGCAAACCACCGCCCCTCGTCCCAGGATCAAACGCTTGACAAGCCTTTCTACGGCGGCGCGTTCGGAGACCTTTTATCTCAATTCCTGGCACCGGAAGATTGAGAATATCGGTAACCTCAACTATCCTAAGGAATCTACACGACAAAAAATATACGGCAGCCTGCGCCTGATGGTGGCAATTTTGCCCGACGGTTCCCTGCATGACATTAAGTTGTTGGAATCTTCCGGGCACCAGATACTTGATGATGCGGCGGTACGCATCGTACGTCTGGCTGCGCCCTTTGCTCCCTTTCCGAACCAGCTCAGGGAAACCACGGATCTGCTGGAAATTGTCCGCACCTGGCAATTCCAAAAGAACGACTCTTTTGGAAGTTTTCCTGGATAGAGGTGGAAGATGGATATGCAGACGGCGGACCTGCTCGTCATGGGATTTGATTTTGGGCAGCGAAGAATAGGGGTCGCCATAGGGCAGATGTTGACCCAGACCGCCACCCCGCTGTGCATCATCCCGGCGCAAGACGGTGTTCCCGATTGGGGCAGAGTTGACAATTTGATCCGGGAATGGCAACCGGGCATGATGATAGTCGGGCTACCGCTCAACATGGACGGCACTATGAGTGAGATGGCGGTGGCAGTACAAAAATTCTCACGCCGTTTGCAGAACAGATACAATCTACCGGTCGAGATGGTTGACGAGAGGCTGAGTTCAATTGAAGCACAGCGCGAAACAGCCTCCGAGGGTCCTCGCCGACAGGAGCATCTGGACCATGTAGCGGCAAGGATTATTCTTGAGACCTGGCTCCAAGACGAGACGCACAGGACCGATAACACCAAGTAGCAATCGTTACGCCAATGCTAAGGTCATCCAGGCTCATCTGAAATCTTCCGGCATCTTCGCTTCTTGCTGTGCTGTCTCTTTACTGATGATCTTGTTTGCTACCAGTTCTGCGAGGCATTGGTCAAAGGTTTGCATGCCGAGATTTCTTCCTGTTTGTATCGCGGAATAGATTTGGGGCACCTTGTCTTCCCGAATGAGATTGCGGATAGCAGGCGTACACACCATGATTTCATGGGCGGCGACTCGTCCGCCCGCTACTTTTTTCAGGAGCGTCTGGGAGATGACTGCATGAAGTGATTCCGACAAGAGGGTGCGTATCATTGCCTTTTCTGCACCTGGGAATACATTGATCATCCGATCTATGGTTCTGGCGGCGGCGGATGTATGCAGGGTGCTCAGCACTAGATGTCCGGTTTCCGCAGCTTCAAGAGCCAGCCGAATTGTCGCCAGGTCCCGCATTTCACCAATCAAAATAATATCCGGGTCAGCGCGGAGGGCCGATCTGAGCGCCTCGTTAAACCCCAGAGTATCCCGGTGAATTTCTCTCTGATTGACCAAGCACTGTTTGTTTTCATGCACGAATTCGATCGGGTCTTCTAAGGTCAAGATATGCTTGTGTCTGGTGCTGTTAATATAGTCAATCATCGCCGCGAGGGATGTACTTTTACCCGAACCTGTGGGTCCTGTGACCGTGATGAGTCCGTGGGATGTGGCGGCAATACTACGAAACACCTCCCCCATGCCTAACTCATCCAGGCTAGGAATCTTGACAGGAATCGTTCTGAAGGCGCCGCCAGCACCACGATTCTGTCGGAACGCATTAACGCGGAATCGCGCCAGGTTGGGCAACTCAAATGAAAAGTCACATTCAAATCTTGTTTCATATTCTTGCCGCTGCTTGTCGTTCATCAATTCAATAAGATGCGAGTGAACCTGCTGGTGGTTGAGCACTGGTAAGTCAAGACGACGCAGGTCGCCATCTATCCGTAGTAGCGGCGGCAAACCGGCTGCCAAATGCAGGTCAGACGCGCCCTGTGTCTGACCGAGCCGTAGCAGGTCTGTAATATTCATTCTGAGGTCCTATTCGTCTTGCCAAGTCGCGAGGGGAAGATTTCTTCAGATTATCAACTGTGATTGATAGTAATATCGTCTGGCGGGACAAACTATTCGTACTGGCTTGTATATCTTTCGCTATGACTTCCATATCGCACAATCTTGAAACGCTTGCTACCAGAATTGCTGCCGTTTGTCGGACGGCGGCGCGCAACCCTGGGGAAGTCAAGTTGCTGGCTGCCAGCAAAGCCCAGGATACGGCTCTAATACATGTGGCTTTGAAGGCAGGTCAGACTAGTTTCGGGGAAAATTATCTACAGGAAGCCGAGGGTAAAATTGCTACTCTGCCGAACCTTGACTGGCACTTTATTGGTGCGGTTCAGTCCAACAAGACGCGGCGGATTGCCGAGCAGTTCAACTGGGTGCATACCCTTGCCTCAAACAAGGTTGCCAGACGCTTGAGTGAGCAGAGAAACCCGGCCCTGGGTAGGCTCCAGGTGCTGGTACAGGTCAACATTTCCATGGAGAAGAATAAATCTGGGGTCGCGCCAGACAGGGTGGCAACGCTGATTAATAGCATAAGAGACCTGCCCGGAATTGCGTTGCGGGGCTTGATGACAATTCCACAGGTGACAGAGGATGAGAGTTTGCAGCGCGCCATATTTGCACAGCTCCGGGAACTGCGGGAAGACATCTCCGCCCAATTCGGTTTACCTGAGTTTGACCAACTTTCCATGGGCATGAGCCATGACTACAAATCTGCGATAATGGAAGGTGCGACATGGCTCCGCATCGGCACGGGCATTTTTGGGCAGCGGCAACCGAAGGCGCAAAATACAGTAGCGAAACATCAATAGCGGAACGTCAATAAGTAGCAGGACGCAAGATGCCAAAAATAGCATTCCTTGGTGCTGGGAACATTGCCCAGGCGATAATGAGCGGGCTAAAAAAAAGCGGTTTCAACTTGTCGGACATCATCGCTGCCGACCCTAGGGCGGATTGTCGCGACAGGGTCACGGCACTTGGTATCAGTGCCACACAGGACAACCTTGAGGCGGTTGTCCAGAGCGACATTCTGATGCTTTGCGTCAAACCTGACAAAATGAGCGCACTGCTTGCTGAGATTGCCGATGCCGCCAGGGAGAAGTTGATCGTCAGTGTGGCAGCGGGAATTACTACCCGGACCCTGGGCGAGAGATTCCAAACCAGCCACTCGGAAAACAATACCCCGATTATCCGTTGTATGCCGAACACGCCCGCTCTGGTGCAAACAGGTATCACTGCCATGTTTGCCACAGACGCGGTGACCGCATCACAACGACAAGACGCTGAAAATATTCTTGGCGCGGTAGGCATTACTCTTTGGCTTGATGAAGAAGCAGACCTGAATGTTGTGACGGCGGTGTCTGGCAGTGGCCCAGCCTACTTTTTCCTCCTTATGGAAGCGATGATCAGCGCGGGCATCAATGCAGGATTGTCCGCCGAGGTGAGCCGCCAACTGGTGCTGCAAACTGCTCTCGGTAGTGCAAAAATAGCCCTGGCACAGGATACTGACCTGACGGCACTCCGACGCCGCGTTACCTCCCCGGGCGGTACAACTCAGGCGGCCCTGGACAAGCTGAGGGAGGCGGGGTTCAAGGAGATGGTTGAGCAGGCCGTCAAGGCAGCGAGAGAACGCGCCGCCACCCTGTCGGGCATAAAATCTAACGACGAAGAGCCAGATCAAAATGCTTTATAATCCAATCCTTTAATGGAACCCATATCATGACTCAAAATCTTTCCGGTGCTGGCATATTCCTGATACAAACTACTGCGGGCATCTATCTCTATTTATTGTTGTTACGATTTTTGATGCAGATATCCCGCGCCGATTATTACAATCCCATCTGCCAGGCGGTGGTAAAATTAACCGCACCCGCTGTCAGACCCTTCAAAAGAATTCTCCCCACCTTCCGTGGCCTTGACTTGGCTATACTCATCGCCGCATTAGGCATACAAATCATTACCATCATGCTCGTGATATGGCTGACGGGAATCTATGTTTTTCATTCAATCTATATTGCCTGGGCGATCCTGGGTCTGCTTGCAAAGATTTTTGATCTTTACTTTTTTGCTCTGATTATTATGGTCATCGCCAGTTGGATAGCACCTTACTCCAATCATCCAGCACTCGCGCTGATACATCAGATTACCGAACCCATCTGCGCCCCGGTTCGCAAGTTGCTACCGCCCATGGGAGGGCTGGATTTTTCTATCATCCTGGTGTTCGTGATGCTGACCCTGATTAACAACTATCTGGTCATCCAACCTGTTGCCAACCTACTCGGCGTGCCCAAAGGGCTAATCCTGGGCCTGTAGCGCCTGGTTTCTCAAAGGTACAAAAGCGTGTCAACAAGAAGTGAACAGCCAAAACGGGAAGCAGAAAAATTCATCCTGGCAAGTGATAATCGGCACAAGTATGACGAAATTGCCGCGCTACTGAGCACCGACTTTAATCTGGTCTTGCAGTCTGATTCTGGTATCCAAAGCCCGCCTGAAACCGGCAAGACCTTTACCGAAAATGCGCTAATCAAAGCGCGTCACGCCTGCCGGGAATCCGGACTACCTGCCATCGCCGATGATTCAGGGCTTTGCGTGGATGCGCTGGGGCAGGCACCGGGTGTTTTTTCTGCACGCTTCGCGGGCGAGGGCGCGACAGATGCAGCGAATAACGACAAACTCATGCGGCAACTTGAGAAGGTCAGCAACAGAAAGGCAGCATTCCACTGCGTTCTCCTGCTACTCAATTCACCCGATGATGTGGCACCGATCATTGCCAGAGGTGTCTGGCATGGCGAGATAGCGACCCATGCTCGGGGCGTAAATGGCTTCGGTTATGATCCGTTGTTTTTTATTCCGCACCTCGGCAAAACCGCCGCTGAGTTGACTCCTAATGAGAAGAACACCCTGAGTCATAGAGGGACTGCCTTGCGCCTCCTCCAGGAAAAACTGAATGTACGCCGCGCCAGCTGATATTCCGCTCGGTCTTTATGTTCACTTTCCCTGGTGTATCAAAAAGTGTCCCTATTGTGATTTTAATTCACATGAAATTGAGGGAGTCATTCCAGAGGATGCCTACATCACCCGGTTGATTGAAGACCTGGAAACGCATACCAAGCCATTTGCGCCGACAAAAGCAATGGTATCGTCGGAGCGGGCATTATGCTCTATCTTCCTGGGCGGCGGTACGCCCAGCCTGTTTACGCCAGACGCCATTGCGCGTCTGCTGGTAGCAATTGCCGAATGGTTTGACATTGACAAGATAGAGGTCACCCTGGAAGCCAACCCCGGTAGCTTTGAGGCGGAGCGATTCGTCGGTTATCGGCAGGCCGGGGTCAACAGACTCAGCCTGGGTGCCCAGAGTTTTGACGACGAGGCACTAAAAGCACTCGGCAGAATTCACCAATCATCAGACACCCTGCGCGCATTTGATGCCGCGCGGCAAGCCGGTTTTGACAATATCAACATAGATCTAATGCACGGCTTGCCGGGACAATCAGTGCAGGCGGCGATGCAGGATCTTGCCCAGGCATTCAACCTCGTCCCTGAACATCTTTCCTGGTATCAGCTCAGCATAGAAAAAAATACCCGATTTTACCGCTACCCGCCTGTCCTGCCTGAAGAGGACAAGTTGTTTGATATTTGGCAGCGCGGCATCGAGCAACTTGACCAGCAGGGATATACTCAGTATGAAGTTTCTGCTTTCGCCAGACCGGGCGCGCAAGCGGCACATAATCTTAATTACTGGCAGTTCGGTGATTATCTCGGCATTGGCGCGGGGGCTCATGGCAAGATTTCAAGCACCAAGAGTCGTCATCACACCATTGACCGCACAATTTATCGCACAGCCAAATCCAGAGTGCCGAAAGATTATCTTCAAGGAGGCAAGACCAGGGTTACTCAGATACCAAAGGACGATATCGCTACGGAGTTTCTGATGAACGCCTTGCGCCTGAATGAAGGATTCTCGCGCCGCCTATTTGAAAACCGCACCGGCTTAGCCTGGCAAAGTCTGGCATCCTTTCTTGCCGATGCAGAGTCCAGGACCTTGCTGAAAACGACAAGCATCGGCGATGAAACCAGGGTCTGGACAACGGCAGCCGGACGCAGGCTACTAGACGAACTGTTGCTACTCGCTCCCTGATGGATGCCGTTTCTTGGTGCGGAAGGCAAGATCGGTAACAGGATGCCCTAGTTGTTGTCCCCTTGCCTCAAACTTTGTTGTCGGTCTTGGTGGGGGTGGAATCTGGTCAAACTTTTGCCCTTCCTGAATGCAACTCGTCATTTCATCTAGCATCACTTCGGCATAGGGTTGCCAGTCAGTCGCCAGATGTAATACGCCGCCATGTTTGAGTTTATTCCAGACGAGTTGGAGGAAGGGTGCATTGATCAGGCGGCGCTTATGATGCCGTTTCTTGTGCCAGGGGTCCGGGAAAAAAATTTGTATTGAATCAATACTTGCATTTGGAATGCATTGATTAAGCACTTTTTGCCCATCCTCGGCATAGACACGGATATTGGTCTGTGTCAGGGCGGCGGCTTGCATGAGCAGATGACCCAGGCCGGGGCGATGTACCTCGGCGCCAATGAAGTTTCTCTCTGTTTGTGTCTGTGCCTGGGTGATGAGCGATTCGCCCATCCCGAAACCGATCTCAAAAGTAACGGGATGGTCATTGCCAAAAACTTCGGTGGGGTTAATCAGACCTGCACTGGAATCCAATCCAAATATCGGCCACTGTTCTGCCAGTGCCCGGCGCTGACCTTTGGTTAATCTCCCCTGTCTTAGTACAAAGGAGCGGATACCAGCACGGCTTTCCAATCTCGGCGACCAGGGTGGTTATGCACTAGTGACGCTCAGCTTGAGTTTTTTCAGAGACATCTGTTCAATCTGTCGCACCCGCTCGGCGCTGATATCAAAACGACTCGCCAGTTCTTGCAGAGTGGTCTTCTTCTCCGCCAACCACCGCCCCTGAATGATTTCCCGGGAGCGAGGGTCCAGTGTCGTAAATGCCGTCGCCAGTTGGGCACTCTGCTGAGTCCTGAGATTGTCTGCTTCAACTAGATCCGCCGGATCGCTATCCGGGCTGGTGAGATACTGGGAGGGTGAGTAGTCATCCTCCTCGGCGTCATTGTCGAAGTTGGCATCCTGGGCGGACAGGCGGGTTTCCATCCGCCGGACTTCCTCCGGCACCACCCCCAACTCATCAGCAACATCAGTGATTTCGGCTTCATTCATCCGCCCGAGCCGCTTCTTTGCACGGCGCAGATTAAAGAAGAGCTTCCGTTGCGGTTTGGTGGTAGCCACCTTGACTATGCGCCAGTTTCGAAGAATGAACTCATGGATCTCAGCTTTAATCCAGTGCACCGCGTATGACATCAGTCGCACACCAAAGGTCGGGTCAAACCGCCGTACCGCCTTCATCAGTCCCACATTGCCTTCCTGGATCAGGTCCGCCTGAGACAAGCCATATCCAGAATAAGACCTGGCGACATACACCACGAATCGCAGGTGTGCCATGACCATCTGTCGCGCAGCGTCCAGGTCCCCTTCGTCAACCAGTCGATGCGCCAATTCCTGCTCCTGCTTCACAGACAGGACGGGGATCTTGTGCACCGCCTGAATGTAGGCGTCAAGATTGCCTCCTGGCGACAGAATATCAATTGAAGTAACGCTTTTCGTCATCTTGCTATGCGATTCTGATAAGGGGCGCGGATTCTAGCACTCCGAGCGGGGGACTGCTAACCCTTTGTTTAGAGCGTGTTTAGGGCGCCTGTGTATGGTGTTTAGAAGGGGTCGCACGATCATCTTGGTCTAATTTCACTCAAATGTCGTCCTACCGCCAAGGCTGCACCCAACACGCCGAGCAAAATACCTGTGCTGCATAGCAAAAGAGCGGCGCCCCAGTCCAGTCCTTGGAGTACAAATTCATTCCTGTAACTTTGTGCTACTACCCTAAGAGGTGTAGCGAGAAACATGATGCTACCCTGGACCAGTAGCAGTGCACAGAGGGCTCCGCCGATGCCGTACCAGAAGCCTGAGTAGAGGAAGGGGCGCCGGACGAAGGCATTGGTACCGCCGAAGAGTTTGATTATCTCTATCTCCTCGCGGCGGTTCAATATCGTCAGGCGGATGATGTTGCCCATTATCAGCACTGCGCCCGCGCCTAGTACTAGTCCTAGGGCTGCCACTAGTCGCTTGCCGAAGTTAAGTAGCGCCTCCAATCGTTCCAGCCATTGCCGGTCCACGGAGACGCGTTCTATCAGGCCTATGCCCCGCCATTCTTCCACCAGTCCTGAGATGACCGGCGGGTCTGCGGTGCTCAGAGTGACTTCTATGAGATGTGGCAAGGGATTGCGTTCCAGGGTGCGCAATACATCCCCAAAACCGGATCTCTCCTGGAATTCGGCAAGGGCGTCCGTTGCCGAGATGAACGCCGTCCTCTCTACGCCACCCTGTTGACCAATGTTGCGTGTGAGTTGTTGCGCTTCTTCAATGGTGGCGCTCTGCACCAGAAACAGACTTGCCCGCGGTGTGCTTCCTCCCTGCCCACTCAGGGCGGAAACATTCTGCAGGAGCACATAAAGAATAGCGGGTAGTGCCAGGGCAATACCGATTACCAGCCAGGTCATCAGGCTAGCAACAGGGCTTGCCAGCAATCCCCGCAGGGTGCTGACGGCGACCAGACGATGATGGGCAAACCAGGCACCTAGCCTGTCCCTTCGTCCCAACTCTGTCACTGTGGCGCCGGATAACTTCATATCAGCCGCACCGGTCTGTGCTCGGTCAACTGCCCCTGTCGCAGGACCAACTCGCGTTTCCCCATCCGCTCAACCAGACCCAGATCGTGTGTCGCTATCATGACGCTGACGCCGACCTGATTAAACTGAGCAAACAGATTTATGACTTCCTGAGACAAATCAGGGTCAAGATTGCCCGTCGGCTCATCTGCGAGCAGGAGTGCTGGCTTGTTCACCACTGCCCGGGCTATGCCGACTCGTTGCTGTTCACCGCCAGACAGGGTGACCGGACGCATCCGCTCCTTGTCCGCTAGCCCGACCTTTGATAAGGCGGCACGAACTCGCCGTCCGACTTCTCTAGGACCAAAGCCAGAAATCGTGAGCGGCAACGCAACATTGTCAAACACTGAACGATCAAACAACAAATGAGGGTTCTGAAATACCACGCCAATGTTGCGGCGGATGGCAGGAATCTGTCGCACGGGAATCCGGTTGAGATTGGCACCATTCACAAACACCTGCCCCTGGCTGGTGCGTTCAATCAATATCACCAGTTTCATCAAGGTGCTTTTGCCGGCGCCAGAATGTCCCGTCAGGAACACCATCTCACCTTCCGCGAGTTCAAAACTTACCCGCGACAGTGCTTCAATGCCGCCCGGATATCTTTTGCTAACCTCGTCAAATCGAATCATCTTTATGCCAAGTCATTGAAGGTTGCACGACAGGCAATCCCATTGCTGGTTACAATGCCCGTCCGTGATGATGGCGTCGACTGTTACATGAAGAAGTTGGATCATAGACTACGAATTATCGGCGGAAAATGGCGTGGTCGCAAAATATCTTTTGCCGCCAGCAAGGATGATGATATTCGCCCAACACCAGGCAGGGTGCGGGAAACTCTATTTAGTTGGCTTGGGGATTTTGGTTCCGCATCACGGTGCCTTGATCTTTATGCTGGTAGTGGCGCCCTCAGCCTTGAAGCACTTTCAAGAGGGGCTTGTCATGTCACCCTGATTGAAAGTGATACAAAAATTGCCCGTGCCTTGCGGGATACCTTTACCCATCTGTGCGACGATGCCAGTTTGTATCAAATTCACAAGACCACTGCCAAGGAATGGCTGGTTGCCTGTGAAGAATCCTACGATCTGATTTTTCTGGACCCGCCCTTCGCCAGTGCAGAGTTAAAAGAAGTCTGCCAGATGATCGACAAGAGAAACCTCGCCAAGGGTTTCATTTACATAGAAGCCGCGACAGCAATGAAGGCTCAAACCCTGCCCGAAGGCTGGTCAATTTATCGTCAGAAGCAGGCGGGTGGGGTGCACTATTGTCTCTGTGATGCTCGGACCCTTGCCTAAGGACGTTAGGGGGTCCGACAAATGCGGTTGAAATTCTGACAATGACATGGATATGATAGGGTCTTCTTGGGCAACTTGTTTTCTACATGACCTGTTTTCTACATGACTTGTTTTCTACATGACTTGTTTGTTAAGTGACCCCTGTCGTACAAAAGAAGCACAGCATTATGACAATAGTCTTGTATCCAGGCACTTTTAACCCGATTCACAATGGGCACGCAGACCTCGTTGAACGGGCAGCAAAACTCTTTGATAGTCTTGTCCTTGGCATAGCCGATAGCCCGCAAAAATCTCCCAGCGGACTGGAATTCCGGGTCAAACTGGCGAAGCAGGCGCTGGCGCATCTTGATAATGTGGAAGTCCAGAGCTTTAACATTCTGACCGTTGATTTTGCGCGGCAGATTGGTGCCAGCGTCATTCTGAAAGGCATACGAACGGTGACGGACTATGATTACGAATTCCAGATGCTCAACATGAACCGTGCCTTGCAACCGGATATTGAAACTGTTTTTCTCGCCCCGGCTGAGAACTATTCTTACATCTCGTCTTCATTGATTAGGCAGATCGCAGGCTACGGCGGGGATATTTCGCAGTTTGTCCATCCCGCCATCGCCGAGGCACTGAGCAATGGCGACCTCTCCTAAGTCTGGCAGGCAACGCAATAGACCGTAGTTCGATTGCTGAGTCGAATTTCTTTAAGTCTTCTGGAGCATTTGTGACAGGGTTCACCGCCTCTGCCATAGACATTAAGTGACTGCTTGAAGTATCCAGGCGAGCCGTCCTCCTGCACATGATCCTGCAAAGTAGTACCACCGGCTTCTATAGCATCCGCAAGCACCTGCTTAATGCACTGAGCGAGAGTCTCATACCGCTGGCTTGCAATCCTCTGTGCCGGTCGCGTCGGGTTGATACCGGCAAGGTGCAGGGCTTCATTAGCATAAATGTTGCCCACCCCCACCAGGATCCGGCTGTTCATAATGAAGAGTTTGACGGCGAGCCTTCTTGCGCGTGACTGGGCGTAGAGATAATCACCGCTGAACGCATCGGATAAAGGCTCCGTGCCAAGGTTATCAATGAGCCAATGGCTTGCGTCCCCAGGGAGCCAGAAGACGGAGCCAAAACGGCGTGGATCCCGGTATCGGAGCAGGGTGCCGTCTTCAAAATGAAAATCAAGATGATCATGCTTGTGAGGAGTTGTCTCTTCTCGCCCTATCCTCAGGCTACCAGACATGCCGAGATGCACCATCATGCGTCCCGTATTGGTGCAAAACAGCAGGTATTTTGCCCGACGCTGGATGGCGTCAATTCTTTGCCCAGTCAATGCCTGGGACAGCTCTGCGGACACAGGCCATCTGAGTTTCGGCTGGCGAACGAGAACCCTGGTAATGCGTTTACCCTGGATATGAGGCACAATCCCGCGTCTGATTGTTTCTACTTCAGGCAGTTCTGGCATACCCGTCTCGTAACAAAAAGCGTAACAAAAACATGAGAGCAGAAAAGCGCATCATAGTCTGCTGAAGGCATCACTGCATGGATCAATCTGAAACCCAAAAAGGTCTCCCTAAGCTCCTGGGTATAGATACCGGCGGTACCTTTACCGATTTCGTCTATCGGCATGGCTCAGACATTAGGGTGCACAAGGTGCTGTCCACGCCCGATGCGCCGGAGCATGCGATTATGACGGGTATCCGGGATATGGGTCTTATGGACCAGGTTGAGTCGGGCGCACTGAGAATCGTCCACGGTACCACCGTCGCCACCAACGCCATCCTAACATCACAGGGTGTCAGAACTGCCTACATCACCAATCGGGGGATGAAAGACCTACTCTCCATAGGCCGTCAGACGCGCACTGAGCTGTATAACCTGCGGGTCTCAAAGCCGACACTTGAAATTGACTCTGACCTCTTGTTTGAAATCAACGCGCGTATCAGTGCCACTGGTGAAGAGATAGCACCTCTTAAAGACGCGGATCTTGCAACCCTGCGGGATCAAGTCCTGCAAGCCAAGCCAGAAGCCATAGCGATCAATATGTTGTTTTCTTTTATTGACGATTCCCATGAACGGGCTATTGAAGCCCTGTTCAACGGCGACATCTTTACCTCCCGATCCTCCACCGTGTTGCCGGAATATCGGGAGTATGAGCGGGGTGTTGCCACCTGGGTCAACGCCTGGCTTGGACCCCTGATGGAACAGTACCTCACCTCGCTGGTAGCCACTCTCATGCCCAGTCCGCTTGCCATCATGCAGTCTTCCGGTCTCACCATAGCCGCAGATCAGGCGGCGAAAAAAGCAGTCAATCTCTTGTTGTCTGGTCCCGTCGGCGGTCTGTCGGCAGCGTTGGTGGTGGGTAGCGCTAGGGAGCAGAGGCAGATCATGACTTTTGATATGGGCGGCACTTCAACTGATGTTGCCCTGATGGACGACACCATCCGCCTGACCAATGAAAACAAGATAGCCGGACTACCGATTGCCATTCCCATGGCGGACATTCACACCATTGGGGCGGGCGGTGGCTCTGTTGCCTGGATTGACCAGGGCGGGCTACTCCAGACGGGGCCAGTATCAGCCGGTGCCGACCCTGGCCCCGCCTGTTACGGTCAGGGGGGTATGCAAGCCACAGTCACGGATGCGAATCTGGTGCTGGGCCGACTGAATCCAGAGGCCTTTCTTGGTGGCAGGATGCGACTTGACTATAACGCAGCCGTGGCGGCTCTGACCCCGCTTGCCAGGCGGCTGGACCTGAGCGAAGTTGAGGTGGCGCAAGGCATCATAGATATAGCCAACGAGCACATGGCGCAAGCCTTAAGAGCCATTTCCATTGAACGGGGTTTTGACCCCAGAGAATATACCCTGGTGTGTTTTGGTGGCGCTGGGGGGTTGCATCTTTGTCAGTTGGCTTCAATCCTGGAGATTACTGAAGCCATAGTGCCGATTAGGAGTGGGGTCTTGTCCGCCTTTGGCATGCTGACGACCAGGCCTGGGCGTGAAGTGACGAGGACTTCCCGTATCCCGCTGACGCAGGCGGCTGCTCTTGAAGCGGTATTTGAGGATATGGAACGGACGGCGCGGCAGGAACTTGCGGCAGAAGGGGTGGGCAAGGTGACTGCCAGACGAAGTCTTGATCTGCGCTACAGGGGTCAGACCGCTACCCTTAATGTGCCCTTCTCTTCTGAAGTGCCTTCTGAAGTGCCTTCTGAAGGACCGTCTAAAAAAGCCACCAGCAAGAAGACCGGGGACAAGGCTAGTAAGGATTTTCGCCAGGCTCACCTAAAACGCTACGGACACGAACTTGATCGAGAGGTGGAGCTGGTCAATCTCAAAGTTCACCTGGAGGCGATGGGCGAGGATATTTCCCTGCCGCGGTGGGACAGGACTGGCAAGGGTGAGTCCAGTCAAAATCGCTACGGCGCGAGGAAACGTGATTCTGGTAGCGCAATGAATTGGGTTCTCAGGGAGGATCTTGAGATAGATGATATTGTCCAGGGCCCTGCATCCATCGCAGAAAATCATGCAACAACCTATGTTGCCGATGCCTGGCACGCCCGACTGGATCAGTTCGGGAATCTTGTATTGTCCAGGAATTAGGACGTTCACTAGCCCACGCCGTTGCTATCGTTGCAACCATCACGCCGGCACCAGGCACGAATCCTAAGGGCTGACGGACGGAGGAGCGTCTGACGGGATGAAGGTGCAGGGAGCAGGTCGGGCTATTTGATCTTTGATTCTTTATAGATGACGTGCTTGCGTACCACTGGGTCAAACTTTTTGATTTCCAACTTATCTGGCATGGTGCGCTTGTTTTTACTCGTCGTGTAGTAGTGTCCGGTACCCGCCGATGAAACCAGTTTAATTTTTTCTCTCATAACCAGGTGCCTTTGTTATTGCTTTCTCTGACTCTTTTTCCTGCAACTATTTATTACAGCTATTTACTACAACTATTTAACAAGAGGGCTACAAAAATACATCAAGCAGATTACACCTTCTCGCCGCGAGCGCGAAGATTGCCAATCACCTGCTCAATCCCCAGTTTGTCTATAATGCGCATACCCTTGGCGGACACTCGCAACTTGACAAAGCGGTTCTCGCTATCCACCCAGAATTTATGGTCGTGGATATTAGGCAGAAAGCGCCTTTTGGTCTTGTTGTGTGCGTGGGAAACATTATTCCCGCTAACCGATTCCTTGCCGGTCACCTGACACCGTCTGGACATTTCATCACCCTGGCATTAACTGTAATCTGAAATCTAGAGCGGCATTTTATAGCAGAAGGGGCAAGGATGTTCAACTATTTGTATGATGCCAACACATTCTGGACTTTTCTGGCATGAGTTGTGCGGGTGCTTGGCACGGGGGTTAGGTAGCCGAGTCCTTGGTGCGGGCCTTCGGTGTTGTAGTGCCTGAGCTAGTCAAGCAGTTTCGCGTTGAAGGCGCGCAAGCCGCGGTTTTCGTAAACTATGATGGCGTCTCGTTTCTGTGCAGCCAAGTGGCTCATCCGGCCCTCCTTCAACGCAAAAGAAGCCGCGCACCCGGAAGCCGATGTGTTACCTTAGCATGTCGGCTTCCTTTTTGTGGCCTGCCAAGAGTCCAGAATGTTACTAGCATTGTGCAACCAATGGACTGGAATCAGTTTAAACAAAGCTGTTCGAGTTGATCTTCCGTAATTATATGAGCTAAATAACCTCCAAGCTAATGGCCTTCCAACCAAGTCGATTTTTCTTCTTATCCATATCCAATACCCGTGTTGCTCGAACTAATTGTCCATCCACCCCATCAAAAATGAGGTAGGGCGGTACGAAAGTCTCATCTACGAAACCAAAGCCTTTGTCCGTGACCCGCATGAGCCCCTCTATTTCATCTACATCAGTTAATTTGACTGCCTCACAAGGTTCTGCTGCAACAACCTCACCAGAATCTGAGGCCAAACTAACATTGACATAGTCGCCTGGCGTTGGCGGTTTACTGCCGACATATAATCCAAGGCGCACCGAATCATTCCGGGTGTGATCAAAATAAACATGGAATCCCTTCCCAGATTGGTGAACGTTCAATACCACACCCACCCGCTGCTCTAGTTCTCCATGCAAATAGTTGAGCGCACCCTCTGCTGATGACGTTAGAAAAGCGTCGAGCTCGCCTAGATCTGCATTTGCGTCATACCAATCGGCCTGCGTGAGCTTTTCTAGCTCTGGCTTTAGCCGCCAATCTTCGCTTTGGTAGACATTGACAGCACGTAAGACGCACATTGAGGCTTCAGGGTAACTGCCCTGCCCAGCAAGTAACGTTGCCAACTCGCACAATATGGGCAAAGCAAATTTCTCATCATGGGCATGACACCAGCCCTCCGCAAACAACGTTATCGCCGCATCGGCATCTTCACCTCGATACGTTGCCGCTAGAGTGCGCCAGGCCCAGGATTCAGTTTGTTTTTTGCTTAAAACAGAGAGCGCGCATTTTCTGGCCTCAAGCAAGTGGCCAGCAACAATCAAACACTTAGCCTGATCGTAGTTCAACCAGATCAAATGCTGTTTGTCTTTCGCCTCATTCCGAACCCGATCAAACAGCAAGACAAGTTGCTCTATGGGTATCTGACGAACTGGCTCAAACTCCTGCCATGATTTGGCGACTTTCCGCGCAAAGGACAGCATCAAGCTGGGAGATTCGCCCTTCTCTGTTGGAAAGGGCTGCTTGTCGTCGCCCTCAAAAAGTGTCCTTTGGTGTTCGACCAACAGCAGTACCAACTTGGGGATGCGATCCAAGTTCTTCTGAAACAACAGCAATAGGTTGCGGTACTCGAACCCACCAGCCGGTATATCAAGCCAGATAACCCAATCGAGTAGGAATTCAATGCGCTCTAGTTCAGTCTGATTTAGCTGGAAATTGCCGTTGTTTTGCTTTGCTCGCTCCTTTATGGGAACCTGCACTTCCTTCAAATAGTCATAACAAACCCAAAAAAACGCGCCTTTCAAATAAGCGTCGTTAGGGTTTTCCTGTACGGCGTGACAACCAAAATCCCATGCTTCAGCAAGTTTCCCAGACTTGCGTAAATTGGTAACTACGCGAGAAGGTTGGTCTTCCATTAAGAAAGCCCACTCGTAACGATCGAAGAGACCTCTTTGACAAGAGCTTTAGATGTGCACAGATTCTTTACGGAGTCACAGTTTGTGAACTTCTTTTTCTTATTGTAGTAAATATCTAAGACTGCTGTATCGTCGGCCTTTACGAACCAGTACCTCTGACACCACTGTTGCTCTTGAACATCAGATATATCTATGCCGTGATCTGCAAATATTGGCGAGATTCTCTCGTGAAAATCATTAAGGAACTGTTCATCAAATTGGAATTCTTTGCCCCCGGATGCGCATGTGCTTTCTATGACCACCTTACTCTTTAGCGGTGCAAGTAACGTGAGTAGCTGCCCACCTAGTTCTGATCCCAGAGGGTTTGTAATTGAGGTAATTTTTTGTTTTCTGTCATAAGACAAGTTGATACGTGCGGAATTAGTGCCTTGAGTAAAAAAATAGGCTTCCTGGTATTGCTGATGAAGGATGTCATCGATCCTAGTGTCGGAAGAATCGATGAATCCCCTTACATGAGAAAGCAATAGTAATAAGAAAGAATTTTCCTCAGGTATTCTAAATGTACCTTCCGTCGAATTAGTTATGCCGGCACTTTCGTTAGCAGCACTCAGCATTGGCGACGGGGCGATAACATTGGCTGATGACTTCTGGTTTCCCCTTTTCGAGTCAGTTTGAAGGGTTCCGGGGTTGCTGATGACTTTTATGCCGTCTCCAAGCCTAATGTGAGGCTCATCAAGTAAATAGAGATTGCTAGAAGTTCTTGTGATTGCAGTGTAAAGCCAACGGAAATACTCTGCGCAAAGTTGACTCTGATGGAACTTACATTTCACAAACACATGATTCCACTCACTGCCCTGCGCTTTATGGCAAGTAATGGCATAACCGAACTTAAGCCGCAGGGCATTAAAGTACGGGTCACTGCGCAAGGTTGCCTTGAACTCCAAACTGCCAGGTTTGAGGTGTTTGTTACGAATACAAAAATCGACGTAAAGTGCCTTGTTCTCATCAGAAGAAAGCGTTGGGGCATCTGGGTACAACAGGTTCTCAACGATTTTGACTTCAAAAAAGTGAACATGATCTTTCAAGTCTCTAAAGCCAGCCTCGACATGGCGAAACTGAAGCGGAACTACAATCTCCTCAACCTCTCCCGTCTCCTGAGATTTTCGTCTGATAGTAATTGCTTTGTTTTCGGCTTCGCCGAAGACCTTGCGTATCAAGCCAAAATCACCATTGGAGATAAAGAAACCATGGGCATCACTATTGGTAACGGCCATGACTTTGTCGCCAGAGCAAATCTCGGCCTGGTCAGGAAAGAACTCTTCTCTTATACGCTTGTTATAGGCAGCAACATCTGCATTGGAATGTGCAATCACAATGGACTCTGCATTGATCTTGCCATCACATGTTTCCAGATACCTGGCTATAAGATCTTCATAATCAACATGTGCCACGTCGGGAAAGCCGAGCTTGATATCCAACTGGTTGAAGATGTTTTCTTTTAGTGCCTGCCGCATTTCAACAGCGTTGTGCATAACGCCACTGTCGGCTTTCTGTCTGACAACTTCGGTTAACTTGTAACCCGTCACAGCCTGGCCATATTCTTTGGACAGATAGTCAGGGTCTAGGGCAGGAGAGAATTTCATTCCGACAGGCGACAACTGCGCGTCGTCGCCAATAAATATCACCTTCTTTCGATGATCATTGTGATCCAGATTGACGAATTTCAAAAAATCCCTGAGCAAATACCCAGAGCCAAACCGAAAGAATTCGGCTTCGTTGTAAATATCGGAGATCATCGATGACTCATCAATAACGTACACGGTATCTACTGAAAGCTCATTAACTGCAAGTTGAGCGTAAAACTTGTAAGTTTCCGAACCATCTACGTCATCTTCACGATACTCAGCAATATCCTTAAAGGAATAGATTGTTTTGTGGATGGTATGCGCCGGACTCTGAGCTTTCTTAGCTATGACTTTTGAGGCCTTTCCCGTAGGGGCCGCGAGCACATAGTTTCTACCAATCGCACGAAAGTACTCAGTTAGCCCTTTGGTGATAAACGTTTTACCAGTGCCTGCGTACCCCTTCATAAGAAAGACATTGTCCGTTGCATTAGACAAGAACTCATCTAGCTGACTAACCAGTTCCTGCTGCCCATTTGTAAGTTGGTATTCGGCAAATATGTCCTCAATCTCGACCTTGGCTCTAGTTACCCCAGGTTCAAAGTTATAGGTAGCAATAGCACGTTCTCTGCCTCCTTTGAGAGCATCAATTTTCCGCATTGCTTCCAACTGCTGCTGTTCCGCCCGTATCAACTGTGCCTTGGCACGCGCCAGATCATCAGTCTGCAGGTCAATCACTTCTTCCAGCCGACGCTTATCTTTTAGTAAAGCCTCATCTTCCGCGTCTTGCGGCTGTGGTTGATGGTAATCTGGCAGCTGATCGGCCTGACCATCGTGGTATGCGATATATAGCCAGGCACTAAGAAAATAGGCCTCCTTGAGCAAATCCAGCACATCTTGAATAGACACGCCCCCAGGGTGCGCGGCTTTGTTGCCCTTGCGGCGAATAAAATGCAGTTTGTCGACTACGTCTTTCTCCACGGCGTCGATAAAGGCGGCATTCTCAAGTTTCTCGAAGAAGTTGCTTGCGCCATACGTTGAGAGGCTCAGCTCTTCATAGACAAACCCAACAAATAGCTCGGCAAAACATCGGAGCTTTACCACCGCACTTTGCGGATCGCTGTAAGCGTAGGCCTCGGCATTTGCGCCTAGCTCAGACAGTAGAGGGTGATGTTGCTCGATAAACTTGTAATTGGATCCAACCATGGCGCTATTACATTCCGCGTCTGTTTAAATTGTGTGTCTTGTGGTTTGGGTTGGATTGCCAGGAAAAATGAACGCACCATCTTTTGGAACCGAGCTAGCTTTCGCGCTAGCAGTGTAATTCTGGATAGCGGAGCTACCGTTGATAGGAATAATCATATATCCTCTCGATGAATAACCATCAGTGCTCGCTGTACATAAATTCTAAGCTCGCCGGCTACAACTTTGACTTGATCCGCTGCCGGGTTAGTATCGTGATGAAATTGGCCTGCATATCGGTTGATTTCGTTTAGCGTGCCGACAATGTTTTGAGCGTACAGTAGAAGGCTACCCGGTTGTGCGGCTTCTATCAAACGGATGTATGATGCCAACACATTCTGGACTTTTCTGGCATGAGTTGTGCGGGCGCTTGGCTCGGGTGAATAACCTTCGCTCAAACCAAGGAATCAAGCGGCAGGACGGTTGAATTTTTGATTTCGGTGACTGCAATGTGCGAGTGGACTTCGCCGATATGGGAGAGTTTTGTCAGTTTCTGCCGGACGAACATTTCATAATGGCGGATGTCCCGGACAACAATTTTTAACATATAATCCCAAGTGCCTGCCATGGTGTAGCACTCCATGACTTCCGGAAGAATTTCGACCTCTCGCTCAAATTCCTCAAGATTGCCCCTGCCTTGTGTGGACAGGTTGACCGTGGCGAACACCACCACATCCATGCCCAGTTTTTCCCGATTGAGTAATACCACCTTCTTGTTGATAAGTCCTTGCTCCTCCAAACGGTTGATTCGTCGCCAGCAGGGTGACTGGGACAAGTTGACCCGGCTAGCAATGTCTTGGGTGCTGAGGCTGGCATCCTTTTGCAGTACATCAAGAATCTGAAAATCTTTTGGGTGTAGTTCCGGCATCTCCCCGTTACTCCTATCCAGCACACCTATTTGGCACACCTATCCAGCATACATTATAGAATGGAATAAATTATCTAACTAATACACAAATATGTAAATAATAATTCTCATTTTTCCCTATAATAAGTCAAATAACATAAAATAACTAGTAAATAGGGATTATTATTCAATCTGCAGTGTCTATCTTTAGAAGAGACGATTTAGAAGAAACAATATAGAAGAAATGATGACACAACCGAAAACAATTTCGCTGGACGATAAATATGCGCTGGACGCTACCCGCGCTTATATGACGGGGATAGAAGCCCTGGTTCGGTTACCCATGTTGCAACATCAACGCGACCTTGAACGGGGTTTGAATACCGCCGGGTTCATCTCTGGATACCGCGGTTCCCCGCTCGGCAGTTTTGACCAGGCCCTCTGGAAAGCCCAAAAATTCCTTGACCAACACAAGATCATCTTCCAACCCGGCATCAATGAAGACCTGGCCGCCACTGCCGTCTGGGGTAGCCAGCAGGTTAATCTCTTCCCCGGGGCAAGGTACGACGGTGTCTTCGGTATGTGGTATGGCAAGGGTCCCGGCGTTGATCGCAGCATGGATGCCATTCGGCATGCCAACGCATTTGGCACATCAAAATATGGCGGCGTCCTTGCTGTGGCGGGAGATGATCATGCCGCCAAGTCGTCAACCCTCCCACACCAATCAGAGCATCTGTTTATCGGCGCCTCCCTGCCGATACTTAATCCAGCAAATGTTCAGGAAGTCCTGGACCTGGGCATTTTCGGCTGGGAGCTGTCCCGATATTGTGGTGCCTGGGTCGCGCTTAAGGCTATTACTGAAAATATGGACTCCGCCGTCTCGGCGGAAATTGATCCCCAGCGGGTCAAGATTCTGATACCGGAGGATTTTGTGCTGCCCGAGACTGGCGTTCACGCGCGCTGGCCAGACTCTGCGCTTGAACAGGAGTTGCGGCTCAACAAATACAAGATTTATGCCGCTCGGGAGTTTGCCCGAGTCAACCGCCTTAACCGCATCCTTGTGGACAGTGCTCAACCCAGACTCGGCATTATCACCACTGGGAAGGCATGGTTGGATGTCATGCAGGCACTGGAAGACCTGGGCATTGATGAACAAAAGGCTGGCAAGATCGGATTACGGATCTTCAAGGTTGGGATGAGTTGGCCGCTTGACCCCTTCACGACCCACGAGTTTGCCAAGGGGCTTGAGGAAATTCTGGTAGTTGAGGAAAAACGTTCCATCATTGAAGACCAGTTGACCGGACAACTATACAACTGGCCCGTGGAGCGACGACCGAGAGTGTTTGGGGAATTTGATGAGGCAGGCAGAGACCTCTTGCCCAACCTGTCGGAGTTGACCCCCGCTATGGTCGCAAAGGCAATCGCTGGACGGATGGCGCGATTTTATCAGGATGAAACGATTGATCAGCGGTTAAGTTTCTACGGCAAGAAGGACAAGATGCTAGGCACTCATGGAGATAGTCTGGTCCGCATGCCACATTATTGTTCTGGCTGTCCGCACAGCACTTCCACACGCATTCCGCAAGGCAGTCGTGCCCTGGGGGGCATAGGTTGCCATTACATGGGTATCTGGGAAGCAGGAGAAAGACGGGCGGAAACCTTCACCCAGATGGGTGGTGAGGGAGTCACCTGGGTGGGGCAGGCGCCTTTCACGGATACAAAGCATGTATTCCAGAACCTGGGGGACGGCACCTACTTCCATTCGGGATTGCTGGCTATCCGGCAGGCGGTCGCCGCCAAAATCAATATTACCTACAAGATTCTGTACAACGATGCCGTTGCCATGACCGGCGGTCAGCCGCTTGATGGCGACCTGAGTATTGAGCAGATGATCATGCAACTCAGGGGTGAAGGCGTGGCACGCATTGCGCTCCTATCGGATAAGCCCGAACAGCACTCAAATCTGCCTCGTCCAGCGGGTGTAACGATTGATCACCGGGACCAACTCCTCAGTATTGAAAAGGAGTTGAGAGACATTGCCGGGACGACAGCGTTGATTTTTGACCAGACCTGTGCCGCCGAAAAACGCCGCAGGCGGAAGCAAGGCTTGATGGACGACCCGGCACTCAGGGTGGTCATCAATCCAGAAGTCTGTGAAGGCTGTGGTGATTGCGGCGTCGTCTCCAACTGCCTGTCCATCCTCCCACTTGAAACCGAACTGGGGCGGAAACGGCAGATTGATCAGAGTGCTTGTAACAAGGATTACACCTGTCTGAAAGGTTTTTGCCCCAGCTTCGTCACCGTCGTCGGTGGCAAACTGAAAAAAAACAATTCCCTACCAGAAGGGATTGATTTCAATACATTACCTGAACCGGTAACGGCACCGGTGACGGCGCAACCCTGGAACATTGTCGTTACCGGCGTGGGTGGCACCGGCGTACTCACCGTTGCCGCGCTGGTCGCCATGGCGGCACATATTGAGGGTAAGGGATGCGCCACCATGAATCAGACCGGCCTGGCGCAAAAATTTGGCGCGGTGGTGAGTCATGTCCGAGTTGCCAAAGACCAGCGGGCGATTAACGCCGTCAGGATTTCCGCCGGCGACGCTGACCTGCTACTAGGTTGTGACCTGATGGTGGCGGCGGGCAATGAAGCCATCGCCAAGGTCAACACGGAAAGATCGCACGCCGTCGTCAACGACTATTCATCCACCGTTGCCGAGTTTGTGACAAACCCGGATACTCAGCTCCCGACCACTGAAATGAAAGCGCTGATTGAGGAGGAAGTCGGGCCGGAGAAGGTCAGGTTCGTTGAAGCCACCGGACTTGCCACCCGTCTGCTTGGTGATTCCATTACGAGTAATCTTTTCCTGCTTGGATACGCCCTGCAACAGGGGTTAATCCCGGTGTCACTGCATGCTTTGCAGCAGGCAATTGAAATGAATGGCGTCGCCGTTGAGCTCAATTTCAGAGCGCTGAACTGGGGCAGACTGGCGGCGGTTGACCTGGCACAGGTTGAAAAAGCCGCCGGACCGGGCCTTGATCGCGAGCCCTTAACCGAGATTGACGACATCATCAATGATCGCGTTGCACGACTTGAGCAGTACCAGTCCGCCGCCTATGCGGACCGATACCGAAAGCAGCTGGCGAAACTAAAAGCGGCGGAAGAAGACAAGTCTTTCAACGAGGATTTTGCGCTCAGCAAGACGGTCGCTAAGTCACTCTACAAACTCATGGCATACAAGGATGAATATGAGGTAGCGAGGCTATACAGTGACGGTGAATTTCAAACCTATGTTGACGCGCTTTTTGAAGGTGATTATCACCTTGAATTTCATCTGGCACCGCCCATCCTGGCAAGCATTGATCCCGCCACAGGAAAGCCGGGCAAGAAGCAGTTCCCCAGTTGGATGATGTCGGTGTTTAACCGCCTATCTCGTTTCAAGATGTTGCGGGGCACGATGTTTGACCCCTTTGGATACCTCAAGGAGCGAGTAGAGGAACGACAAACTAGAGACGCGTTTGAGCGCCTGGTGGATGAAATCACGAAATTTCTAATGACCGCCGATGAGCCTAGCACCAAGGGCAATGTCGTTAAGAGCAGTGTTATTAAGGGCGATGTCGTTAAGAACGATGTTGTTAAGAGATATGCGCTGGCAGTTGAATTGGCGGCATTGCCGCTAAAGATACGCGGTTATGGCCACATCAAAGCGGCTAACTTGCAGCAGGTTATGCACGAGACAGATATGCTCTTGCGTCAATTCAGGGGGGAAGTGTTACCCCTTGTGAATCAGGTTGAGAGAGCGGCATGAGCAGAAACTTTATATACACACATCACATTTTACATAACGCTTTAGATAACACTTTAGATAACATTTTACATAACACTTTACATAACGGAAGGAGAGCATCTTGAATCAGAAAATACATCAGTCCGACATTGAGTCACATCCAGATTTTGACGGACACGAAAAGGTAGTATCAACCCAAAGTGACACCCTCAGGGCAATCATCGCGGTGCACAACACGCGCCTTGGACCCGGGGTGGGTGGTTGCAGAATGTTCCCCTATCCATCGCACCAGGACGCCCTGGCGGATGTCTTGAAGTTGTCCAGAGGCATGACCTACAAGTCGGCGCTCGCCGGGCTGACGATGGGCGGCGGCAAGGCAGTCATCATTGGCGACCCGAGCCGGGATAAGACCCGTGACATGCTGCTTGCTATGGGCGACTTTGTGGAGAGTTTGCAAGGTCGCTATATCACCGCCGAAGATTCTGGCACCGGTGTGGCTGACATTGCCGTGATTCGGGAGCGGACCCGGTATGTTCCCGGCCTGCCGGAGGGCGAAGCATCTCACAAGGACCCATCACCCGTGACTGCACTGGGGGTCTTCGTGGGCATTACTGAAGCGGTGAAATATCGCCATGACTCTGATTTGCGCGGTATCCGTGTTGCCATTCAGGGCGTCGGCAATGTCGGCTTTCATCTTGCCCGGATGTTGGTTGAGGCGGGTGCCATTGTCACGGTGGCTGACATCAATCAGAAGAAGGTTGCCCGAGCCGTCGCTGAGCTGGGCGTTACCAGCCTGCCCATTGAAGATATTCTGACCGCAGATGTAGATCTGCTCTCGCCCTGCGCTCTGGGCGGTGCCATCAACATCCATAATATTGATGCTATCCGCGCAGGCATTATCGCCGGGGCTGCCAACAATCAACTTCAATCCTTGGCAACAGGCAGGGCGCTACTTGATCGGGGCCTACTCTATGCACCGGACTATCTCGTCAACGCGGGTGGCGTGATTGATATTCACTACCAGCGCGTTGGTGATTACTCGGAAGCTACTGTGCGGGATCATGTCATGCAGATTTCTGGCAAGTTACGCGAGATATTCAAGATGTCCGACAGGGAGCAGAAGCCGACTAACGAAGTCGCTGACAGGATGGCGGAGGCTGTGTTTATTGGTGAGAGGAACGCTGCCTAAGTGTGATTGTCACAACTCTGCTACTTCTGCCGCTCCTAGTAAAAGTGCAGAGTTTCACCTCGCCAAATTCTTCAATGTCAACTGGCGCGGTGTAGAGCGCTGAGTCCGGGCAAGGCTCAGTGCCATCGGTGCTGTACCGAATGTCAAGGCAAGGGAAGACAAGGTTGGCGGACATGATGCTTCCCTCAATTTTAACGCCCGGCGGGGGCACTCGGCATTCAATGCCTTTGGATTCAAGGTAATTGAACTCTCTCTCGCCGATTGCCCTGGCGAAGCCTTGCCAGTCATCTGCGGGCAATGCGTTCCAGCATCGTTCGGCAATTGCCAGGAGCCGGGGGAAAAGATAATAGTCCATCAGACTGGCGTTAAAGACGGTCTCAGTCCATAACTGCGCTTGCAGACCAAGAACGAGACGCTGTTTGTCTTTCGGTATTTCCCAGGAACCCAGCGGATCAAAGTGGTAGATCATCTCGGTGTCAATATAGGCAGCCCAGGGCAACCCCGGTTCTTCAGAATGCAATCCATAGGGCTGGTCAAGATAGAGAAAACTTGCATTGGAGATCACCAGTTGTTGTTCCCTGGCGAGGATGGCGCGGGGAATATCGCGATCACCTGCCTCGGTTGTCCACACATTAAAGTAGCCTTGCCGGTTGCTGTCATCCAGGTGCGGGCTCATTTCATGCCAGAACCCGGTCTCTATCCCGGGCGAGATCTTTTCCGCCAGGGCGGTAATTCGCTCGGCGTATGCTTGCATCAGTGTCGTCGTCGCGGCCTGGGCATCGGCTGCTTGTGTCGTGTCCCATGCCGGGTTCCATAGAGGGGACGCCTGGCATAGTTTCGATCCAAGCCAGGCACCCGCCGGGATTTCATCGCCGCCAAAATGTATGCGTTTCATGGCAAGACCCGCCTGATCGTAGAGTTTTTTGATGTCTCTCAGGACGACCTCAACGAACTCATAGGTTGAATCAAGACAAACATTTACCACATTCTGGCTATACCCCTGGGCCGATCTGTGTACCGACTGATCTTCAGGGTCAAGGAGAAGAAAGCGACCGGAATGTTTAAGCGACTGGATGATGGCATTGGCGTGGCTCGGCAAATTGAACTCAACAATAATCTCAACATGACATTGATCCGCAAATTGCAACAGGTCAATGAAGTCGCCGCTGCTAAGGAAACCGCCATAGCGTTCATGGGTGTCTCCCCAGGCGGGATAAAGCGTCTTGTCATCTTTCGTCCGATAGGCGCGGTGGCTACCTATGTCAGTCAGTTCGGGTATTGAGGGAATCTCCAGACGCCAGCCTTCATCATTGGAAATACCCAGTTGTAACCGATTCATTTTGTAGGCAGACATGACCTCAATCGTCTTCTTGATTTGTTCGACATGGTGGAAGTGCCGAGCAATATCCAGAAAGAGGCCACGATGCTTGAAGTCTGGCAAGTCCTCAATGCTAGCAAGGGTGAGGGCGCAGCCTGTATCCGTTTTTGCAAGCAACTGTCTGAAGGAATGAATTGCATAGTAGATAGCGCAGCCGTCACCTCCTTCAATGCTGATTTGATCCTGATGCGTGACCAGTCGGTACTCGGTGCTTGCCAGGTCCGGGCACAGGGTCACTGCTATGGGGCATCCGTCTTCTATGAGCAAGTCATCTTCTGCCAGGATTTTCCTGAGATAATCCATCTCAGTACTGACCTCAATTGACGGATCGGATGCTACGGGAGTAAAGCCGGACACTGAACAGATTTTGCCTTTGGTAAGGCACCGTTTAGTAGCCGGGATGAGTAGAGGTGCAGTGATTGGTGCTTCTGGGCGTGACCAAAGGCGGGCGTTCTTCTCAAATGTGCGCGCCGGCGTTTGGGGTTTGGTGTCTGAGCTGGGCGACAGATCGTTAATCCAGGTATTTTCCAGATGGTCCAATGTCAGGAGTTTCGGCGGCAGGATTGTCGGCGCACCTGCCAGGGTTTCCTCATTGTTGTTTGGAGCTATCCGCGTGATGTGAAAACCCTGCCGTGCCCGGAGTGGCATGCCACTGAGCAACCAGTCTTCTATCTCAATGGACAATGATCCGCCAGGAAGGATACCCGGCCAAGCATCGCCCGGCTCAATAAAACCGTAACGACCGTCAAGCAGTACACGGCGGACTCTAGCGTCAGATGCCTTGGGTTCCAGCCCGAGCGAAAAGTAAAGCCGCCAGCCGCGCTCCAGCGGAAAGGCGGAGCGGTTCTCAATACGGAGCCATGCCCTGACCCCATCATCCTCAGCCCGCTCCTCAAGGATCTGTACCGCTATATCTTTTACATCCCACATGCCAAGCTTCTTGTAAAAAACCCTACTGTCATAATACTATCCTTAACGACTATCATTGAGAGAAATCCTTAAGAGAATTCATAGGCAACTATCTTGAATCAATCAAGCGGAAAATATTATGGCAAATGAATCAATTCCAGACCCATCCGCACAATTGCAGGAATGGGTCACAAAATGGGAACGCGAATTTAACAAATATGCCAACCGGATCATGGGCACTGATGAATTCAGCAAGTCAATCAACCAGATACAGAACCTGCAACTGGAATTCCAGAGAATGGTGGCGGAGTTCATGTCAAAACAACTGGCGAATCTCAACATGCCAAGTCGTGATGACTTAATGAAGATCAGTGAGGAGCTCCGCAATCTGGATCATAGAATGGCTCGCATAGAAGGGTTGCTGGGGAAACCAACCAAGGATGCCAAGTCTCCTGCAAAGAAATCTGCCAGGCCCGCCAGAACCAAAAAACCACCATCCTCCACCGCAGATTGACCGAACGCCATGCCATGAATGACTAATCAGAAAATCAAGCGACGATGATGGAGCAAATGCGTGACCTGATAGAGAAAACCCTCCAGCGTGGTACAACTTCCAGTTCGTCCACTCAGGTCTTATTGAAGCGGGGTTTACTCAGAAGGAGCTGATAAAGAGAGCAGGTCTTCAGAATTTTATTTCAATACCGCCACCAACATCGTAATCGGAATCGGTATTAGCGACTAAGCTGATTGTGTAATTAACCTCATATTCCAACTCTAAACGATATTCATCATCACTATTCCAATTCCAAGCGAAGCTCAACCTATCGGTTAATTGCATATCACCGGCTAAACCAAAACGAAAATCTCCTTCTGAATCTATCCGGAAATCGGATTCAATCAATAACGGCAACATGTAATGCACACCGAGCAATGCAGTATTATCAGATTTTTCATTTTCATCTTCGCGTTCCGATTTGGCGCCGATATATACGCCTAAGAAATTTTTTAATCGCCGTTTATATAAAGCTTCAACCTCATAAAGACGATCATAATCACTATCTAATTCTAAAAATAATTCATTTTTGATATTTTCTGCTTGCAGATCGATACTTACCATATGCGATGCGATGCCTATCTCACCGAAGCCATACCAAGGATTTCCGATTTTCGCTATATAATTTTCAAATGAGTTTTCTGAGTATGTAGTTTTTACATCATCGTTATCTTCATAACTGACTACTCGTGTCATGCCGGATTTCATATGATAAAGATTATGGCAGTGAAATAACCAATCCTTCTCTTCATTAGCGGCAAATTCAATTGTTACGCTTTTCAGTGCCGCAATATTCACTGTATGTTTTAACGGTGAATAATCACCCTTACCGTTTAGTACGCGAAAAAAATGTCCATGTAAGTGAATCGGATGATGCATCATCGTCTCATTGTTCAAAATGAAACGTACCGTCTCACCTTTTTTGATTAATATCTTATCGGATTCTATGAATGTCTTATTATCAAACGACCATGTGTAATCCATCATATTACCGGTGAGATTAAGCTCAATTTCTCGCAGCGGACGAGTCGGATTATAATTAGTCTTCTTTAAGGCTTTTAATCCCTGATATTCTGTCATCATACCGACCACATGCCCGCTATGATGATGAGTACCATGCCCGCCTTGATGACGAGCACCATGACCGCTACCCATCATAGAGTGATCCATCACAAACGGATTGGGTTTTTCTATTGTACGTGCCGATACACGTTGCCCCTTGCCGAACCACATGGAAGCATAACCGGTGCCATCCTCCGAACTAGCTCGCAACTCGTAGGATTTACCCTCATCATCTATGGTGATTATCACATCGTAAGTTTCCGCTATCGCTAGCCTTAGCCTATCAACATTAAGTGGTGTAACATCCACACCGTCAGCGGAAATTATCGTCATTGCCCCGCCAGAAAATTCTACAAATTGGTAACTTGAAGCTGAAGCATTAACTATTCTCAAACGCAACCTATCGCCTTTCTTTACCCCCTCTACTAAAGTCTCTCGTGCGCCATTTATCAAAAACGCGTCATAACCGACATCCGAAATATCCATCACCCCCATACGAATCCAACTACCATGTATGCGATTCCGAATCGCCTTCCAGCCATGCGCAACAACCTTATACCAACTCTGTACCGAATCTTTCTTTAAAGCATAATGATCATCATCTCGTTTCAGATTGCGCAATACTTCATGCGGATTCTCATCCGTCCAATCCGATAATACTAATACTTTATCAATGCCCGACTTTACCCGCTCACCGCCTTTGCGACGAAATACTAACGCACCATACAATCCCCTTTGCTCCTGTAGTCCCGTATGTGAATGATACCAATATGTACCATGATGTATTATCGGATATTCGTAAGTGAAACTTTCTCCGGCTCTAATCGGTTGCGTTGTTAAATAGGGTACGCCGTCTTGGTCATTCGGTAATAATACTCCATGCCAATGAATTGAACTGCCAACTTGCATCTTGTTATGAAAAGTAACGCGCAATGTATCGCCCACCGTTGCCTCAATGGTCGGTGCTGGTATTGACCCGCCCACTGTCATCGCTTCAACGTCTTTCCCGCTGAAATTGACCGTCTGAGTGTCTATGTCAAATTCATATTCAACTAATTTTGCATGGGCAAAACTTAGGTTAGCGATGAACACGGGTACTATTATTAAGCCTCGCAAAGTCATAATCGTCATTATATATTCGGTTTTTCCCTATACAATAGATTTTTATAGTAGACAGGTTGAATTTTGTGTCAATAATCGCTAAATTGCCAATCTATATAGTAAGCATCAGAGTAAAGTACTAATATATCTTGAACTGTGTCAATCTATAATAAAGCGGAATATCTTAATGAGGATCTCCGCAGTCTGGATCATCGAATGGCTCGCATAGAAGGGTTGCTGAGGAAACCAATCAAGAATGACAAGTGTCTTTCAAAGAAATCTGCCAGACCAGTTAGAACCAAAAAACCACCATCCTCCACCGCTGCTTGACCGAACTCCATGCCATGAATGACCAATCAGAAAATCAAGCGACGATGATGGGTCAAATGCGTGACCTGGTGGAGAAAACCCTCCAGCGTGGTACCAAGGGTTTCCAGTTCGTCCGCTCAGGTCCTATTGAAGTGGGGTTTACTCCGAAGGAATTGATCTATGACCGGGGTACATTAAAACTTTATCACTACATTCCGGTTGCCGAGGAGATTTATCGAATCCCCGTCATCATTGTCATGGCGACCACTAACAAAGGCTTCCTGTTTGATCTCACGCCTGGCCAGAGCATGGTGGAGTACCTCATCACACGCGGCTTTGATGTTTATATGATTGACTGGGATCCGCCGCTCATGCAGGAACGCCGCCTGGGGCTGGCGGACTATACCCATGACTTTCTACCAACCTGCATAAAAAAAGTTCAGGATGATAGCGGTGAGTCTGATGTCAACCTGATTGGATACTGCATGGGCGGCGTGCTATCGCTCATCTATGCTGCAACTCATACCGATGGACCCCTCAAGAATCTGGTGTGCCTGACAACACCTGTTAACTGGCATGAGATGGGTTTGTTTAATCTCTGGTCCAATGAAAAGTACCTGAATCTTGATCAACTGGTGAATACCCTGGGCATCGTTCCTGCGGAATTTATTTCCAACTCATTTGAAATGTTGCGTCCGGCTCAGCGCTTCGCCGGGAAAGTGCGTTTGTGGGATCAGATGTGGAATGATGAATTTGTGAAATCCTATCGCGCGTTCCAGCGTTGGAGTGACGAGACCCTGCCTCTCGCTGGTGAGTACTATCGTGACACCACCAAAGAATTAATGCGGGGTAACAAACTCTACACCCGGGAGCTTAGGGTCAACGGACATGATGCAGATCTTGCAAATATCACCATACCTGTGATGCACGCCATTGCCGAGCACGATCATATTGCTCCATTTAAGGCAACCAAGCCGCTACTTGAACTGGTCAGTTCGGAAACCAAATACGAACTCCAACTCAAAGGCGGACATGTCAGCCTGATTGCCGGACCTAACGCTGTAAAACGAATGTGGCCCAATGTCGACAAATGGTTGGGGGAACGTTCAGTGTGAGTAAAAGAAAAGACCGGTATCCAAAGCAGCTTGTCTGCCAGGACGATGTCATTGAATTGTCCTTGTTGACTGAGATTGATGAAACTGCGGCAGCGGCATTTACCAAACAGCTTTTTGACCATGATCTTTTGTCACTCAACCGCGATATCCGCGAACCAAAAGTTATTGCCGCCTGGAACCGTTCACTCAAGGCCGGTGATATTGTTAGCGTTGCCGCTTCGCGCGCGGGCGAAATCCTGGGGACAACCGCAGTGCTTCTGGACAAACATTCCTGGTCCGCTCATGTGGGTGAATTGCGAATTCTAGTCAGACCGGAAGCAAGAGAAATGGGACTCGGCAGAGTTCTAATTCAGGAAAGTTTTTTGATTGGCTTGGATCTGGATTTAGAAAAGTTGACCGTCAGGATGACCCTGGATCAGGACCGGGCAATCGCAGTGTTTGAAGAAATGGGCTTCAAGACGGAAGCGCTTCTAAAAGATCATGTAAAAGATGGCGACGGCACAAAACATGATCTGCTCATGCTCAGCCATGATGTGACCGCAGTCCAGTCAAAACTACAAGCCTATGGCATGGACGAGGCGTTTTAGTCCCTGGATTTTACGCTGGAATGACGGGTAGGGGTTTTGTTTTTGCCTATTTGCTTCAATGGTTGTCAAAGTTGTTGTACTTTGCACCCGTTTGCAATGCGGCGTAAATTTCTAGCAGAGCCTGTCTTACTGCATTCTTCTCTTCTATGCACTGAATGTCCATTTTCTTGATGCGTTTTCTGGCTTTGTCAAATGCTGTCCGAAATTTGGCATTATTCAAGAGGTCGCTACGAGATCCTTTTTTCTTGTAAGTTGCCTTTGTTTTTCCTGTCTCATCTCTGGCGATATGGAAGGCAAGGGTGGCTGTATTGTTGCTATTGTGCGTGTGGGAGCGGATTCTCGCCCCTATATTATTTGACCGGCCTACATATAGAGCCCGACCCTTTTCGGTGAAAAGGTAGATGCCAGGATGGGGTGGTTTGTACGGAATTGCTTTGGGCGGCCTGTTTTTTGGCGAGAGCATGTTTAGTCAGATCAGCGATGCCTCCAAAGCGGCATTGAACTTTTTAATCTCCTATTTAACAACCTGGAATTTTCAGCTTGTTGATTGTCAAATAGCGTCACCTAATTTATTTAACCTTGGCGCGGTGGAAATTCCTCGCACAGAATTTCTTGAGCGGATAGATTGTGCGTTGACTCGTGCTGGCAAACCGGGAAGCTGGAAAAATATTCCGGTAGAACTACAATAACAAAATGCTTAATGTTATGACTGTTTGCCCGATCTATCGGGTAATATTGACTTATCAGAGCGAATGTGCATGATACTAATTGTTAGAAATCAATTGGACCAAAATATATGAGCACAGAGAATCATAAAGAATTTATTATTAGAGAATTTATGTATTTCAGTATTCAGGCTGGTTTCGCTACACGAAATAAGGAATTCCCAGTGTACAATCGGGATTTTGATGATTTCACAGCGAAGAAAAAGTTAAAAAATGATGTTGAAGAATATTTGCTTAACTGTTACAAAAAATATTCCGAATCAATCATTTCAGAAGAAAAGCACAAAAAGAAAATATGCTCATTATCAAATAAAATCACTAGAAACCACGGAGCTATATTAAATAATAAAGAATTTAGATTTGGAGTATCACAGAAAATTATTAATCTTTTTTTAAAATATCTCTGGTCTGTAGATTTAATTAAGGAGCCGTGTCATTGCCCTTTTGATAATATTGTCAAATTAGAAATACAGAAATATTCAAAAAATAAATGTCTATCTGACTGGACTAAAATGACAACAATGAATGAGTATGATGAATATGTAAGTGCAGCTAGAGTAGCGGCACTTAAAGAAGGTTCGTCAATTGCTCGATGGGAATTAAATAATTGGAAACGAAGATAATTTCTAACAAAAAAATTAACATGGATGCTTAAAAGTGTCGCATTTTTTTGCAAAAGACGCAAAAATTCCGCCACTTTCGTCCACCAGTTGTTTTGACGTTAGGCGTCCAAGCATAGGGATTCAATGACCGACAGTGCAGAAGCAAGCCTTGAATTGATCATTGAGCGAATTGAGGAGGGTGAATATTCGAATTTCTCCGTCTCCTCACGCTGGGGTCGACGTCAACTCATGCTAGGTCGGAAGATGTTTGCAATATTTTCGGAAATCGACATGTCGTTTAAACTTGGGGAAGGCCAGTTAAGTCAGGCGTATTCGATTGCCGGCGCAGAGACTTGGAATCCCAAAGGAAGGGAAAATCCGTCTAGGAGTTGGGTGCTGATTCCCATTCCCCAACAGAAATACTGGATGCCGCTGGCTTTGGAAGCGGCAAAGTACATGAATGAGCATGGCGCCTAACAAGCGCATGAACTACGCGCCTTCGGCGCCGGACGCAGCCAAGCTGCGCCCGTTCTTAAAGCGTTATTTTGAACCAAGGTCGCTAAGGTAATGCGTCTCTTCAAACTTATTATTGTGATCATATAGACGATCAAAATCGGCAGCACCTTGTTGCAGTATCCCCTTTCTTTCATCAATCAATGGATGCCAGTGCGAGTAATGATCTTTCGCCTCCTGGCATTCGTTGATTAGTTGTTCCCAAATATGTAAAGCATCAATATTCACGCCTCTAATCGCTCCACCTTGGTAGTGATTCAATTATAGTGCAGTTCGCCATTCGCATCCTATGACTGGATATAACCAGAGAAGTTGGCAATATCACTTTTTGGCAACCGAAAACAAAAACGCCGCCCGGGGCGGACCCGAGCGGCGAGACGAACTTGAGCTTGCTACTGCGTTGGTTTATGCACTAATGATGAGCATTAGCATGCATTACCATCTTTACAGCAAGAACGACTAACAGTATTGGTGCCAGCACATCAACATAGATCCAATATGCTTGTAGTCCGCCAATAGTGTATGCGTACACAGTGAATATCAAAACAACAGCAGACCCTATGAAAGCCAATGTTGACAATAGGGAAGCGTATTGCCTCATTGCTATCCCAGCCGCGAGAAAAGCAATGATTGTCAAAATATCCACTACTAACCAATACATGGCAACAGGGTCTCTAACAACTTCCTCGGGAGTGTGTATCACATACGCAAATGCTGCGATAAGTGCTGCAACCCCTACTAGCAAGAGTGGTATGAACATTTTTACATCATCGGACATGGCTTGACTCCATTTTTAGATGATAAGACACACATCCTACCACATATTGTTGCGATTCTTTTGCCTAAAATAATCAACAAGGTACTGTTTTTCGGGAATTTTTTCTGGCATCCATCAGTCTTCATTGCTAACAAAGTGTCAGTTATTGAAGAAAATTTGCCCAGCGGGAGAGATTTGTCTAAATTATAAAAAGTACATTCAACGGCAAGACGAATATGAGCAACACCTCGTCAAATCCAGAAGGGTATGATGTAGTAGCCGTGGATGCCTGGGTGGCTGAGAAGATTCCAGCCCTGGTGCCACCCTTCAAATGGACGCGCCTTGAAGGAGGTCATTCCAATCTCACTTATCAGATAGACGACGCTAGAGGTACTGGCGCTGTCATCCGCCGTCCGCCTCAGGGGCAGTTGTTGCCTGGTGCCCATGACATGAGCCGTGAGTGGGCGCTGATTTCTGCACTGGGGCAGACTGCCGTGCCGGTGCCAGATGCAATGGCGTTTTGCCAGGATATTGAGGTAACAGGTGCCCGGTTTTATGTCATGGGGTTGATTGACGGCAAGCCGCTCTACAACGCCGACGATACCCTTAGCCAGGTGCCGGAAGATAGAAGAAGCATCCTTGCTCACTCCTTTATTGATGTGCTGTCAGATCTGCATGCTCTTGACCCCGATGAAATCGGCCTCGGCGAGCTGGGAAAAAAGGACAGTTATGTCCGGCGGCAACTCAAAACCTGGTATCGCTCCTGGACATCATCCATTGCAGGGGCAGGCTTTGATGACCCCCGCGCCCACGAATTACAGAAATACTTCCTCAATCACCTGCCAGAACAGGAAAAGGCAAGGGTCGTCCACGGCGATTATGGTTTGCACAACTGCCTGGTGGGAGCGGATTCTCTACTTGCCGCTGTTGTAGATTGGGAAATTTCCACCCTGGGCGATCCGCTGGCTGATCTCGCATACGCCCTCAACCAGTGGCCGGATCCGTCTGATGACTTTCCGATGGACCCGGAAGCTGCGACCGCCGTGCCAGGCTTCCCGACACGCACTTCCCTCGCCGCGCGGTATGCAGAAAACACCGGCCGGGACCTTTCCAATCTTGATTACTATGTTGGCTTCAATCGGTGGAAGGCAGCCTGCATCCTTCATGGGGTTTATGCGAGATACATGGAGGGCAAGAAGAGCACTGAAGGCGTTGATCTTGAGTCTCTGAGACTGAAGGTCGAAATCGGTCTTACTCTGTCCGAACAGGCGGTCAATCAATGAGGCTGAGTGGCTGGATTTCCGTTGCCAGGCTCTTTTTCACAATCCTCCTAACCGTGGAATGAATGGGGGTTCTTTTCCATAACTCTCACATAACTCAACAGCACCAGGAAGATGTTTCCTTAGCACTGGGTTTCTACCTAATTGTAGTTGTTTCTCAATATAGTTTAACCTCCTTTTGATATTAGTTGTTGACATTGTTTCCTACTATAACCTCCTTAATAGTGTGTTGATGATAATTTCATCACGCTAGCTAGTTTGCGATAGCAGCGAAAAAAGCCGCTATGAGAAACCAGACGGATAAAAGTATAACAGTGAAAACTACTATCATTAGTATATCCCAGGACTTTGTTGTTACATCTATAATCTTATCAATAATAGCTTCTTTTAATTTTAGCATTTTATTTTCCTTTTCTTTTATCAATCAATTCAAGTATTTCATCCCCTCGCAACCTTTTTTTAGAGCATTGTCTAGGACATTTATTAGGATATTCCACTAGAAAGAAGAATGATTAAGCGGCTGGTAAAGCTCTTCAAGATATTCAACATCCTCCGCTTCAAGTATGATGGTGGTTGATTCAATGAGTTGTTGCAACTGCTCTAGCCGTGACACCCCGACTATAGGTGCGGTGATCTCAGGCTTCTGGCACAACCAGGCCAAGGCTATCTGGGCGGGTGTTTTATCGTACTTTTGCGCGACCGAGATCACTCGTTCGACAATCTGAAAGTCCGCCTCTCCCCGATAAAGCGTTTCCGTCCTGACCCGGTCCTGACCCTTTGAACGATTCGTTGATCCGCCACTCAATCCACCCTGATAGGCACCTGCCAGTATTCCCCTTGCAAGTGGTGACCAGGGCGTCAGCGCAATGCCTTCTTTTACACAATAAGGAATCATTTCCCGCTCTTCTTCTCGGTAGATTAGATTGTAATGATTTTGCATTGACACAAATTCCGTCCAGCCATTAAAGCGTGCCAGCATCTGAAGCTCAGTAAACTGCCAGGCAAACATGGAAGACGCGCCCAGGTAGAGTACCTTGCCTGCTTTGACCAGATCATGGAGGGCTTCCATAGTCTCCTCAATAGGCACTTCAACATGGAAGGGCACGCCATGCGGATGGCGATGAATCACCAGATGGTCAATGTAATCATGGTCAAGCCTTTTAAGAGAAGCGTCCACGCCTTCCATGATGTGCTTGCGAGACAGACCGCTTTGGTTGGCGCCAGACTTGAGCGGCATCGCCACTTTGGTAGCAAGAACATACTCGTCTCTTGGCAGGAGTTTATTCAATATCTTGCCAACGACTTCTTCACTCGCGCCCAAACCATAAATATCCGCGCAATCAAAATAGAATAGTCCCGATTCAATTGCCGCCTGAAGGATGGGCCGAGTCTCTTTGGCATTGAGGGTCCAATCTCCTTGATGACCTCTGCCCGGCTCACCGAAGTTCATGGTGCCGAGACAAAGCTCCGACACCCTCATGCCGCATTGCGTTCCTAGTTGTACCGCCTTTAACATGATGCAATCCTTGTTGATGCCATCCTTGTTGACGCGATGGCGTTGATTGTACTCTGATGCCTGGTCAGCACACCCAGCAGGATACCAAATTCATGTACATGTTTTTGACAAGAAAGTTTTTGACAAGAAGGTTATTGACAAGAAAGTTTCTAATAAGCATGTCGCTGATAAACTCCACCCAACCAGTAACCAGGATGACATTATGAGTTATGAAACACTTGTACTGACAATAGAAAACAACATCGCCACCATCACGCTGAATAGGCCCGCATCGGCGAACGCCATCAACCCTACTATGGCTAGCGAGCTCAGCCATGCGGCGGTGGCTTGTGATAAATCCGACCAGGTCCGGGTGCTGGTTATCCGCAGTGAGGGCAAGGGGTTTTCCGTCGGGGGTGATCTGAGGGATTTCGCTGCAGCCGGTGACGATGTCCCTGCCCTGATTATGAGAATGGCAGGAGACCTGCACCAAGCCGTCTCCCGTTTCGCCCGGATGGATGCCCCGGTCATTGCTGCTGTGAACGGCATAGCGGCGGGAGGCGGGTTTAGTCTGATGCTCGCCGCCGACCTTGTGGTATCAGCCAGGTCCGCCAAATATGTGATGGCTTACACCAATGCTGGACTGTCGCCAGACGGAAGTTCTACCTATTTTCTCCCCAGAATAATCGGCGATAAGCGAGCCAGGGAACTGATGCTTACCAACCGTGTGCTGAGTGCCGAGGAAGCTCTGGACTGGGGCATCATTAACCGGGTGGTGGCGGATGATGAACTGGAAGCCAGTGTTGCTGAGCTGGCTGGTAGCATCGCTAGGGGCTCCACCAGGGCATTCGGACAGGTGAAGAAGTTGCTGAATTCTTCCTTTGATATGGGCTTGGAAACTCAGATGGAACTTGAGGCACGCGCCATCGCTGATATGTGCATCACTGCCGACGGTCAGGAAGGGATAAACGCATTTCTGGAAAAACGCCCGCCGACATTCACCGGTCAATAGCCAGAGGAGACGAGCCTTAACCTGTGCCTTAACGGTCGGAAACCCGGAACAGCCATAGATCCCCGGTAGTCTCTGGGGAAGAATCAAGCTGAGGATATTTCGTCAGGATGGTAACCAGGACATCATTTCTCTGGAGAGTCGTTACCCGGTGCATAGCGGCGGGATACACCCTATCACCCATCTTGAGCCTGACCCGGGAGTCAGCCAGCACATACTGGGTCCAGTCCTTCCCCGAGCCGTCTCGCGCGGGGATATAAAGATTACCCTCGTGGATGAAACAAATAGTGGTTACTGAGTGGGGATTGCCGGGGCGAGTTTCCACCGCAATCCTGCTGTAGTCATTACTGAAAGCCCAGTCTGAAGGATAGGAAAATTCATCACCAGACAGCCTTTTGCCGGAGAACATATGAATAGGGTCGGTCCTGAACTGGTAGGCGATATAGGCAACAAATGCCAGGGTAAGAATAGTATGGGAGAGAATTTTAATGATTTTCATGGTGATGCTCCTGGATTGATTTTTTACCGGTCTGGCAGACCCAAGACCCGCTTGCTGATAATGTTCAACTGTACCTCGTTGGTCCCGCCGTAGATGGTCACCGCTCGGTCTCGTAGCCAAGCACGCGCCGCCGTCAACTCCTCCTGGGAAAACCCACTGCCCTCCCAGCCGACTCCTGCCATACCTCTTAATTCTGACTTGAGAGCAGCACCTTCCCGGGTCAGCGTTGAGCCGACCAGTTTGAAAATAGAAGTTGTTGCCCCCGGTGCCTTGCCCGATTGACTTTCATCAAAAACTCGCTGGATGGTGAGCTGCAAGGACTGCTCCATCATGGTCTGTTTGACGATCTTGTCTCTGGCGGCATTGTCTGTAATCTTGCCGTCAGATTCACCCATGCTTGCTTTCGCTATCTCTGCATAGGCATTAACCCGTGGTCGCGGAGTCCGTGCAGAAGGTGTAGAACGTTCGTATTGCAACAGTCGCTTGCCAACCTTCCAGCCCTGGTTAAGTTCCCCAATCAGGTCGTCGCGCCGCGCCACGGCATTATCAAAAAATATTTCGCAAAATGGTGAGGAACCAGAAATCAGGCGGATAGGTTTGACTGTGACCCCCGATTGTTTCATATCCAGTAGTATGAAACTGATACCTTCGTGTTTCGGTACCTCAGAATTCGTCCTTACCAGAGCAAACATCCAGTCCGCTTCCTGGGCACCGGAGGTCCATATTTTCTGACCATTGATCACAAAATGGTCGCCTTCAAGCACTGCTTTGGTTTGCAAACTCGCCAGGTCAGAACCCGAGCCAGGCTCACTGTACCCCTGGCACCAAGTGACCTCATTGGATACGATTTTCGAGAGGTGTCGCTGTTTTTGCTCTTCCGTGCCAAACTCAAGCAGGGTCGGACCAATCAGGCTGATGCCCATGCCAAACAATGGCGGTAAAGCCTGCAATGTTGCCATCTCCTCTTGCAACACTTGATGGGCTTCATAGTCTAGCCCGCCGCCGCCATATTCCTTTGGCCAGGCCGGCGCCGTCCAGCCTCGTTTGAGCATCCGTTCCAGCCACAGCCCGGCATCATCGGTATCGTACAACAGGGGGGCATCTTCAAAATGCACGGCACCATGACGCATTGACTCGGGGCAGTTGGCTCGCAACCAGTCTCTGGTTTCGTGGCGGAAGTTATTCAAATTCATTGCCTCTCCCAGGCTATGAAGATCCTATGACAGGACTCTTCAGATGACAATTTACCACCAAACGCAACATGATGCCTTCCCCATGTCTTGTCATCCCTGATTAGGATGTGGGTGTGCTTTTTTCACACCATATACACTATACTCCGCCGCTTTAAGGCATTAGAAGCATCCATGACAGACACGCCCAAGATCATTTACACAGAGACAGACGAAGCGCCAAGACTCGCTACATTTTCACTCCTCCCCATCATCAGAGTATTTACCGACGCCGCTGGCATAGAAGTTGACACCAAAGATATTTCTTTGGTCGGTCGCATCATCGCCGCCTGCCCAGAGCGTATGACCGATGCACAGCGAACAACTGATGCTCTCGCGGAACTCGGTGCACTGACACAAAAGCCTGAGGCAAACATCATCAAGTTGCCCAACATCAGCGCGTCTATCCCGCAACTGCAAGAGGCAATCAAGGAACTTCAGGACAAGGGCTATGATTTGCCTGACTATCCGGAAGAGCCACAAAACGATGCAGCGGTCGCCATCAAGGCGCGTTACGATCGGCTCAAGGGGAGCGCCGTCAATCCTGTCCTGCGAGAAGGGAATTCAGACCGCCGGGCAACAAAGGCGATCAAAAACTACGCCAAAAAGTATCCCCACAAGATGGGTGTCTGGTCTCCAGAGTCGCAATCTCATGTCGCACACATGGATAGCGGTGACTTTTACGAAACTGAGAAATCAATCGTCATGGAGAAGGACGACAGCCTCAGGATTGAATTCACCAATGCTGCTGGCTCCCAGACCCTGGCTGATACCGTTGCAGTTGAAACTGGCGAGGTGGTGGACGCCGCTTTTATGAGTAAAAAAAGTTTGTGTACTTTCCTGGCGCGGGAAATTGCAGCGACCCAAGAAGGCGTTCTCTGGTCCCTGCATTTGAAAGCCACCATGATGAAAGTGTCCGACCCGATCATCTTTGGGCACGCAGTTAAAGCCTATTACAAGACCGCCTTTGACAAACACGCCGCAGTCTTTGAGCAACTTGGCGTTGATACCAGCAATGGCATTGGCGATGTTTACGAGAAGCTCAGTAAATTGCCGGATGACCAGCGCGCCGTCATTGAAGCAGATCTGAATGTTTGCCTGGAAGAGGGCCCTGATCTTGCCATGGTGAACTCGGACAAGGGCATTACAAATCTGCATGTCCCCAGTGACATCATCATTGATGCTTCCATGCCCGCCGCGATCCGCGAATCAGGGAAGATGTGGGGTCCCGACGGGGAGCTTCACGATATGAAAGCTCTCATCCCGGACCGCAGTTATGCCAGACTTTATGTAGAGACTATTAAAGAATGTATCGCCGGGGGTGCATTTGACCCAATCACCATGGGCTCTATATCAAATGTGGGGTTAATGGCGCAGAAGGCTGAAGAATACGGCTCTCACGACACCACTTTTGAGATGCCCGGTAGCGGCAAAATTCGCGTGCTTGACTCCTCAGGAGCGACGCTGATTGAGCATGATGTTGACGGCGGCGATATTTGGCGTCTGTGCCGGGTCAAGGCTGGTCCCGTTCGCAGTTGGGTGGAGCTTGCCGTCGGCCGCGCCAGAGCCACAGGGACGCCGGTTGTATTTTGGCTAGACAAAAACCGGGCGCACGATGCGACGCTAATCGAAAAGATCAACTGCTACTTGCAGGAACAGGATCTGTCAAGCATGGAATATCACATCATGTCTGTGGCAGAAGCCACCAGATTCTCATTGCAAAGAATGCGCGCTGGCAAGGATACGATTTCGGCAACCGGCAATGTTCTCCGGGACTATCTCACGGATCTCTTCCCGATTCTTGAACTTGGCACCAGCGCAAAAATGCTTTCCATTGTGCCCCTCATCAAGGGCGGCGGCCTCTTTGAAACTGGCGCGGGCGGCTCCGCCCCCAAGCATGTGCAACAGTTTGTAGCGGAAGGACATTTGAGATGGGACTCTCTCGGCGAATTCCTTGCCCTGAGCGCATCGCTGGAGCATTTTGCGGAATCATTTGCTAAGCCTCAGGCAAAAATGCTGGCGGATACCTTGAATGACGCCATCACCCAATTTCTTGAGAGCAACAAATCGCCCTCTAGGAAGGTGCACGAAATTGATAATCGCGGTAGCCACTTCTATCTTGCTGTTTACTGGGCGCAAGCCGTCGCCAAGCAGGACCAGGAACCGGCACTTAAACAGAAGTTTGCGCGTCTAGCGCAAATACTGCTGGAGAATGAGGACAGGATCAATGAAGAACTCCTCGCTGCTCAGGGGCACCCCGTCAACATTGGTGGCTACTATGCGCCGGATATTCAACTTGCTACGCAAGCCATGCGCCCTTCCATAACCCTGAACGACATTCTGAACAGCACCTAGACAGGTAGCCACCGCCCCGCGCTTTCGCTGCACACCTTCACTGCACACCTTCGCTACACACCTTCGCTACACACTTTCACTGCAATCTTCACGCGCGCGCGGCTGTTTTAAGCGATCTTCTCCAGGACAATCGCCTCACAACCAGTGCCCTCAAGGATGTCCAGTAGAGTCTTCTGATCTGACTCGGACAGGCGCACAAATTCATCCCTGACCCATTGCAAACACTTCGCCTGATAGGGGAAGGTCGGCTGCTCCCAGTCTTTGCCATCAATCATTGTTTGCATCTGACTTTCCCCGCCGGCAAGGGCACGGGCGTTAGCGAGCATGCTGGGCGCATAGGTACGACCAATTTCCGTCAGCAGAGCATTAAGGTGAGATTTGAGTTCACCTACCTCTATCCAGTCCTCGTCCTCTGCCGCCTGCCCTGTCAGATCATCCACCAGATCAACCCAAGCATGTACCCGCGGCGCCACCTGCATGCAAATCGCCATGGGGGTGGGGTCAAATTTTGCTAACTGTGTGAGTTGTGCATAGATCGCAAAATCTGCGGAGCCAGGCCTCTCACCGAATACGAAGGGATGCCGCCGAATCATGGCGTCAAAAATTTGCAAAAAGCGGTGGTAACTTTCCTCAATTACCGGTGCAGTCAGATCATTGGAGCCCACGACATACAATCTGGAAATCTGCCGCTCGGCAATATACTTCTCCATCTTCTCCAGACTTTCATCATCAGCCTGCAATGCCTGCCACCGAGGCAGTATCTTGCTCGCCTTTTTGATATCCGGTTCGTGGTACCAGCGGTAATGAAACATTGCTCTGGTCAGCCATTCATCGCCGTAGTCCTCAATCAGATAATTCAGGAAACCTGCCACCGGCTCAGGAGGAATGGCTGACCTGCCATCAACAGCAACCTCAAACCGTCTGATAAGTGGCGTGGAATCAACGACGGCTTCTATCTTCCCCTGGTCGTCAGGCAGATAAAAAGTTGGCAGCAGACTCACCTTTGGTGCGGGCAAACTCTGCCCAGCAGACTGGTCACCGAGCAACAATTCATAGGGAATATGGCGATAACGAAGCAACGCAATCATCTTGCGCGTGTAGGGAGAACCCGGAACGCCTTTTAGCCGGAGGGGTAGAGGTAATGTCATATTTTGACCGTCACTTTTGGGGCGGCACTAACAATCACTTAATAAAACGATCACTTAATTAAATATAACACAAGCCATAACAGGCACCGCGTTACCGATTTCTGAAAGTTCTATAGCCTTGGAGTAAAATGAGCGCAAGCTGAACCAAGCAGGGCCAGTCTCCGCCCATGAAACCAATCAGGAAACCTATATTATGCCCTCTCATTTCGGACTCCTCATCGCCGATGCCAAGGCCGCACCCGCCTCAAAAGCCGACCCAGTGGAAGTCATTTCACCCTATTCGGGAGAAGTACTCGCCACCCTGGCACTATGCAGTGCCGCTCAGATAGAGCATAGCCTGGCAACCGCTCATACCCTCTTCCGCAACAAATCAGCCTGGTTAAGCCTGGACGAACGGTGCGCCATACTGGAGAAAACAGCCGCTATCATGCAGACGCGCTTTGACGAACTAGCTGAAGGCGCGGCGGCAGAGGGGGGCAAGCCCCTGATGGATTCCAGGCTGGAAGTCAGGCGTGCCATTGAGGGTGTGAAGTTGTGTATAGAGACCATTCGGAGCGAGGCGGGGCGCGTCATACCCATGTTTGGTGCCGACCAGACACAGCATCGCTTTGCCTTCACCCAGAAGGAGCCGATTGGCCTGGTGGTGGCAGTCAGCGCCTTCAATCATCCACTGAACCTGATTGTCCATCAGATAACACCCGCTATTGCCGTGGGTTGCCCGGTCCTGGTGAAACCTGCCGAAGCCACTCCTCTTTCCTGTCACCGCTTTGTGTCCATTCTGCATGAAGCCGGGCTTCCGCCAGATTGGTGTCAAATGATAATGACGGAAAATTTGGAACATGCCACGACACTGGTGACAGACCCCAGGGTTGGATTTTTCTCCTTTATCGGCAGTGCCCGGGTGGGTTGGATGCTACGCTCTCGCCTGGCACCGGGTACCCGTTGTGCTCTGGAACACGGTGGTGTCGCACCCGTTATTGTGGATGAAACTGCTGACCTGCAAGTGCTTATACCGGCGCTTTTGAAGGGCGGCTATTACCATGCTGGACAGGTCTGTGTATCGGTCCAGCGGGTTTTTATCCATGAAAAACTTTTTTCGGAAGTGGCTAAACAACTGGCTATCGGGGCGGCGGCTCTCCGGGTCGGGGATCCTTTGTCGCCAGATACCGAGGTGGGTCCTTTGATCAATGCCAGGGAGGTGCACCGAATAGACACCTGGATCAAAGAAGCGGTGGATTCTGGCGCGGGTCTTGCCACGGGCGGCAACTCGCTCGGCAATGGTTGTATTCAACCCGCCCTGCTCCTTGAGCCACCCCCAGAAGCCAGCGTCAGCCAGCAGGAAATATTCGGACCTGTGATATGTCTATACAAGTACAGCAAACTTGATGCCGCCATTGAATCTGCCAACAGTCTGCCCTACGCCTTCCAGGCGGCAATATTCGCTCAGGATATTGACCGGGCATTCAACATCTATCATCGGCTGGACGCCTCAGCGGTGATACTGAACGATCACTCCGCGTTCCGCCAGGATCAGATGCCCTTCGCCGGATTGCGGGAATCAGGGTTAGGAATGGGCGGGATTCCTCATACTATTGAAGACATGCAGATTGACAAGATGATGGTCATCAAGACCAGGCGGGGCCAGTAAACTGCGTCTGTCTAGTAGTCTGGACGCTGATGCCATCTTGTTTCTGCCCGGGGACATTGCGGACTTCACCGGTTTTGAGCATGGCGAAATTTGCAGGCTGATAGGTCATGATGATCGCTCGTCGCGGCTGGTTGGAATGGTTAGCCTGAGAGCCGTGAATAGCGTAAGGATCAAAGAAAATTAGCGAGCCTGCAGGAATTTCAAATAAAACAGCATCGGCTTCATCAAAACATGAATCATCGGTAAAGAAACCAGCAAGCTGAGAACCGTCCCCGCTACCAGGTAGGCAACCGGCTTTGTGGCTACCGCGAATAATCTGCAAGCAGCCGTTGTGTTCATCGGCGTCATCAAAGGCAAGATACACGCTGGGTAGTAGGTGCACATGGTCGCAATCATGTATCCAGTAAGGCGCATCCTGGTGCCATCTAAAACCCGAGCCTTCCATTGGTCGTTTGAGATTTAACTTGTTGGTCCAGACCGATACATTGGCACAGCCGATGATGTCGCATATAGGTACTAGGATGCGTTGCTCAGCCACTAATTTCTCAAGCGCTGGATGCAGATGTTGCACAGGCTCAATCACGCGGATGGTGCCACTGTCTGGCGAGTGCTCAAACTGGACGGTCATGGTGTCAAGATCAACAAAACGTTTCCCGTCAAGTAGATAGGTCTTGCCAGCATTTACCTGCTCCTTGACGAGCGATACCGCGCTTTCAACTGCGTGCCGAAGCTGTTGCAGTTCCGGTTCATTGAACACAGAGGTTTGGACGAGAAAACCATCCCGACGATATGCCGCCAGGTCATCCCCGGTCAATCTATAGTCGCGCCTGACACCGACTTCGGACACCCTCACTCCCGCTTCCGTGACCCACTGAGTCTAATATCCCAACGGCTCAATCGGAAGGGCAGGTATGTACAATATACAAGGTATGTATAAGCTCAGATACCTTTGGCACTCCGATCCAGAAGGAGCACCATGCAAATCCAGCATATCGGATACCGAATAAAAGGCTTCTATCGGGTAGCCTCTTTGGGGCATCCCCCGTTTTCACGAGGGCATGCTTTGGGAGATGACTTCCAAAGCATGCCCTCGTGAAAACGGGGGATGCTCAAGAGCGTCTCAAAACCCTCAGTTTCTTCGACCAACATGGCGTCGCCGCGACCTGCGATGCCTTCGGCCTCAGTCGCAGAACCCTGTATCGCTGGCAACAAGCGCTGCGTCAAGCCAACGGCAATCCGGGGCGGCTCTGACTGCCCAACCCTGCGCGCCCAAGCACCGGCGA
>DKIG01000038.1:14296-14460 GCA_002454165.1 Gammaproteobacteria bacterium UBA6724 | reverse complement strand
GGATGAAGCGACGGCCGCTTCAAGTTCGACTTGCGTGGTGTGCGCGCGGTTGCCGCCGTGCGCGCTGAGGTCGCCATTGTGGCCGTTCTCCGCGGCGTTAAGTTCGACTTGCGTGGTGTGGCAGTCCTGGTGGTTGGTAGTAGGCGCGCAGTTAAGCTGCGCAT
>DKIG01000038.1:0-14182 GCA_002454165.1 Gammaproteobacteria bacterium UBA6724 | reverse complement strand
TCCTCTGGTTAAGGTTGGTTAAAGTTGCGCGCGCGAGCGACCCCGTAAATAATGCACGAGGCGTAGTATACCCTTATCTGTCAAGCTGTTGCAAAGATAGGGTTATGTTTTGTCTGAGAGACACGGATAATTCCTTCAAAAGATCAACTCCCTAGTAGCAATGCTCCCCAATTCACTTTCAGTCTCCTGCATTTCCTCGCTGGACAAAGTAGCAAACAACAAGCCAATCATGACTAGATAAGAAGATACGCATTCATTAGGGATGCTCTTATGGTCAGTTAAACTAATGAGGATCGGTTCCCGGTACTAATACCCTTAGCCACAATGTCAACAAGCGGTACACTCTCATCTGCACCTCCAGCGGCAAGTTGCACAACTCAAGGCGGCAAGGCGATAATAACACCACAGATAAGAGACGAGTGTATTTATGGAAGTTTACGATGTTATGCGGACCACCTTTGCCGCAAGAGACTACACGGATGATCCAGTCAGTGATGGCACCCTCTACAGGTTACTTGAGAATGCCCGTTTTGCGCCAAGTGGTGGCAATCGGCAGGGTTGGCGGGTACTGGTGATCAAAGACCGGATGATTCGGCGGCGCTTAAAAGAAATCATGCAGCCCACTATCAAACAGTACAAAGCACAGGCCGCGGCGGGGGAGACACCCTTCTGCGCCATTGGCGAATCTCGCGTCACGGCAGAGCAAATAGAGGCATGTTCGTCTGCCTTCGCCCTGGTGGACGATATTGAACAGGCACCTGTATTGCTGGTGATCTGTGTTGATCTCACAAAGGTCACGGCTTTTGATAAAGACCTGCCCCGGGTCGGCGTCATTGCCGGCGCTTCTATCTACCCCTTCGCCTGGAACATCCTGCTGGCAGCACGCAACGAAGGCTTGGGGGGAGTGCTGACGACCTTCCTGTCCCAGCAGGAGCCAAGCGCCAGGGAACTGCTTGCCCTACCGGCGGATTACGCACTCGCTGCGATGCTTGCTATTGGCAAACCGAAAAAACAGTTGCGTCGACTCAAACGCGCCCAGGTGGAAAGCTTTACCTGGACGGACACCTTTAAGGGTGAATCCTTTGCCTCAATAGACGAGCAGGACAATGCGTGAAGTCGGCGCAATTCTTGTTTGCGCCATGTATCATTTTGTCCCGGTGGAAGACCGCTTTGCGCTACGAAACAGGCTCAGCCGCCAACTCAGAGGGCTCGGTATCAGGGGTACGATACTGGTCGCCCATGAAGGTATCAACGGCACCATTGCAGGCTCCCGGGAGGCTATTACCGTCTTCATGCAGTGGCTTAGATCTGACGCACGATTCAAACTGCTCAAAACCAGTGAATCAACTGCCGCGGAGATGCCGTTTCACCGTACCAAAGTGAAGTTAAGGCGAGAGATAGTTACTCTGGGTGTCCCGAATCTTGAACTGCACCAGGCTATCCATGTGAAGCCAGCCGACTGGAATGAGTTGATTTCAGCCCCTGAGGTGACCCTGATTGATACTCGGAATGAGTATGAAATCCAGATTGGGACTTTCGTCGGCGCAACTAACCCCCACACCAGCAACTTCCGCGACTTTCCAGATTACGCAAGCGAACATCTGCATCCGCAGCAACACAAAAAAATTGCCATGTTTTGTACTGGTGGTGTGCGTTGTGAAAAATCTACTGCCTTCTTGAAAGCCAAAGGTTTCCCGATGGTGTATCACCTGGAAGGCGGGATTCTCAAATATCTTGAAGAAGTCCCGGCGGCAGAATCACTCTGGCAGGGTGAATGTTTTGTGTTTGATGACCGGGTCACGGTCAATCATCAATTGCGGGCTGGGTCATATACGCAATGTCACGCCTGTCGCATGCCAATCACGACGCAGGACCGACAGGACCCGACCTACTCCCAGGGCATTAGTTGTCCGCATTGCGTCAATAGTAAATCAGAATCGTCTCGCGCCAGATACTGGGAACGCGAAAAGCAAATGCAACTGGCCGAAGCCCGGGGAGAAGCACATATTGGCGGCGATGCACAGGCTACCACCTATCCCAGTGGATGATCGTTGAGGGCGCAGGACGAGCAGCAGGTTTGAAGTCCGTCCCCTTGGTGTAAGCAACCGGTAGCAGGGCGACTTGCATGATGTTGTCTGGTATGCCCAGAAGTTCGGCGGCTGCTTGTTCATTAAACAAATGCAAAGATGTCAGGCATGACCCCAGACCTCTTGCTCGAAGCGCGAGTTGAAAACTCCAGACAGCCGGAAAGATGGAAGCCATGATCGCCGCTATACCCATCAGCGGTGTGCCTTCCGGGGGACGACCTTCAAGGCAGGGAAGCACATGCACCGGAACCCGCTGCAGATTTTTCGCAAGAAACATCGCCGAATCCAGAACCCTGGCGGTTTGTCGATCAGTTGCTCCCTGGGCAGCTTTGGCTTGGTCGGTCAGATAAACATCCGCCGCCTTGCGATAAATATCCGCCAGGGCGGCGCGTTTATCCGCATCTTCCACAACAATCCAGCGCCAGCCTTGAGAATTGGTACCAGTCGGCGCCTGCTGGGACAAGCCGATACACTCCTCAATAATCGCCCGAGGCACAGGCTTTTCCAGGTCAAGCCGTTTACGCACGGCGCGCGTGGTGCTGAGTAACTTGTCCGTCATCGGCAGGTCAAATTCCATGAGTCTCTCCCTCAATTGATTAAGAAATAATTTACATCGTCAATAGTTGTTCAGACGGCTTCCCGGAGCAGTTTGGGAAGCAACCTGAACACCTCAACATTCGTCCCCATACCTATGTGGCTACCTTTAACCTCATAGTGTTTTACATCGGGGCTTGCGTCATCAATACACGCCTTCCAGGTGACGATGCCATCCGAGCGGCTATAAACTGCCCGAATTGGTACCTGAACCGGCGTTTGATAATGATCCTTTTCCATTTGCGACATCAACCGCTTTATCTGCTCTGGTGTCAGTCCCACTTCCCGTGCTATCCATTTACTGATTGAAGAGGCGCTTAGCCCGCCTTTGACCGGCGTACCTATAGTAATGATGCGACTCACCAACTGCGGATGATGCCGCCCCAGTTCCCTGGCGATGATTCCGCCCCGGCTCCAACCGATCAAATTCACTTTTTCGTTACGGACGGCACCCAGGTCTTGCATCCGATCTCTAAGCAGTGGCAGGTATTCTGCAAGCGGCCGCCGATTAGCCCCTAGTCCCCACCCAGTCGCCCGGTAACCGATGCTGTTCAAAAATGTTCTTAATGCCCAAGTAGAACGGTCACTCGCCATAAATCCGGGAAGTATCAGTACCGGCTCTTCCTTACCTTTTGCTGCCTGCAAACTCAGCAGAGGCAGATTCATCAGCAACCAGCCCATCTCGGGAAGGGCACGGGCTTCCAAGAGTGTCAGGATGGGGTCTGGTGGGGACAATCGCTCCATCTTCTGAGCATTGCACACCGCCATCGGTTTTGTAAAGCAAGGGCAATCCATGTTCAGAAGGAATGTTCAGAAGGGATATTTAGAATAACTATGTTGTTGACAGCAACTCCAGCGCGGCGGTGGCTCGTTGTGTCACACTCTCCTTCTGCTGGTCAAGGTCAACCTCCCGGTCGTCACCCATAGCACCCACAAGATAACGTTTGTAAACACCCTGACCAATGGCGGCAAGACGCCAGTGAGAAAAGGCACGATAGTAGTCAATCCCAGACAGGTCTCTGCCGGTTTTGTCTGCGTATATCTCGCATATTTCATCACGGGTAATGAAACCACCCGCAGCTGTAGGCGGTAGTAGTTCCATCCCCTCAAGCTCACCCGGGGACACCCAGTTGTTAAGGAGATAACCAAGATCTGCCAGCGGATCTCCCAGAGTGCACAGTTCCCAATCCAGGATCGCCTTGACCTCTCCCTCGTCAACTATCATGTTACCCAGCCGATAATCTCCGTGCACGATGGTCGCGCCAATCTGCTCGGGCATCCTTTCCGTCAGGATGCGGCAGCTTTCTTCCATCGCCGGGATGGGGTGCGTCTTTGAGGCTTCCCATTGCCCCGCCCACCGCTTGAGTTGCCTGCTGAGGTAGGCTCCCTTCCTGCCCAGGTCGCCCAGCTCGACATCATCTGGATCAATCAGATGCAACTCTGTCAGTATATTGATCAGATGCAAACCAATGGCATGACGGTGCGAAGCAGGCAGGGTGGCGGCGACCACCGAGTCATGTAGCACCATGCCATCAACAAAAGCCATAACATAGAAGTCAGCATCGTTCACTGACTTGGTGCTGCACAACCCGTAGTTTGCGGGCACCGGCACCTTTGAATGCCTCAGGGCATCAATGATTTTATGTTCCCTACCCATATCATGAGCTGATTCAAGCAGATGGTTGAGCGGCGGGCGACGCAAGACACAAAGATTACCTTCACTGTCCGCACACTGATAGGTGAGGTTTGAATGCCCACCGGTGATTAGCAAATAACGGACAGGTGCCACGAAGTGAGGAAGATGTTCAGCAAGCCAGGCTGTTACCTGCTCAGTGCGGATCCCTTCTATCATCAGGAGTTTCCCGACCGGCTAGTCAACAGCCGCCCGCAGATCATCGTAACTCTGCTGTAAACACTCAGCGAAGAAGTCGGGGTCAGGGACCATGTCGCGGCAAGAATTGATAGTGATGGTAATTTGCCCGTTGTAACTGAAGACCGGAAAAATCAAACCCATCCCGTCAAATATGGGACCAAGTCCATATTGGGTCACCAGTGATGCTCCCGCAGAATAAAGCGGAAACTGGGGTCCCGGTACATTGGAGATGACGCAGTTAAAGGGTACGGAAATTGTGTTGGACAAACCAAACCGGGTGTAAAGGCGGGCCGCCAGTGCTGCCGTAGTGGACGGGATGAACTGACTGAAATCGGTCATCAACTTAGCGCCCACCGCGTGCACCATCTCCTTTGATGAAGCGGCGGATTGATGCACTGCCTCCAGCCGTTTGACCGGGTCCGCAATCTCGGTACCAATTTTGACTGTCATCGCTGACACCTGATTGCCAAGCGCGTTCTTCTCTGTCTGACTACGAACTGAAATGGGTGCCATTGCTACCATTGATTCATCAGGCAATTCGGATTTTTCGCTCAGATAGCCGCGCAGAGCACCGCCGCAGATTGTCAGTACCACATCGTTGATGGTGGCACCCGGCACCTGCTGCTTAATGTGCCGGAATTCATCAAGTTGAAAACTGCGCCCCTCCACCACACGATGCGCCGTGATGCGACCACTAAATCTGGTACGCGGTATTTTCATATTGATTTCAAATTTCTTAGCCATGAAACCCGACTGGAATCTGGAAAAAGCAGGCACCGCACGAGACATCAATTCCAGGAATTTGAATGGCTGCATCATGTTACTCAACTGAGCACGTGCCACCAGTTCCACGGCGTTGGGGACAGTCTCGCCCCGCCATTTCGTCTCTGGTGGCGGCGGCGGTTCTGGATAGGGCTCAATGCTGTGGGTGACCTCTGTGATATCAGCACCCGATACACCGTCAATACAGGCATGGTGTATTTTAGAAATAATGGCGTAGGCGCCTTTCGGTAGATTCGGTATGGCGTCCAGTCCTTCCACCACGGTAAATTCCCACAGCGGCTTGGTCAGATCCAGAGGCCTGGAATGCAACCTGGATGCCTGGATGCAAAGTTGCCGCCAGTCACCCGGCTCGGGCAGGCGGATATGCCGCATATGATATTCAAGGTCAAAGTCTGCATCTTCAATCCAGTATGGATGAGAGAGATTAAGAGGTACCTCCAGCATCCTCTGACGAAAGGTTTTCGCCAAATGAAGCCGCGCGGCGACGAAGTCAAGAATATTCTTAAAGCGTTGTGTTTCACCTCTGACTGACGAGGGGTCATAAATCATAATGCCGCCAATATGCATGGGGCTTTTCGGTACTTCTGCATACAAGAAGGATGCATCCTGCGCGGTCATCTGTTCCATATTGAAAACTCCACTTAGAAGGGCTAGGAGAGTAGCAACATTATGCTGAATTGTCTGCTTTACGGGTATCAGCTCAGGTCGCGCTGAATACTATCTTCTCTGCAAGCAGGGTGGTTATTTCTGCCTCGCCAAATCCTGCCTGGTGTAGCAGGTCTATCGTATCTTCACCAAACCCTGGCGGATCACCAACCTTCCGCTGTGCTTCACCTCGTATCTTGATGGGGCATGCAATCGTCCAGGCAAAATTGGGATCGCTGGATTCGGTGGGCACCAGTACCTTGCTGTCTATGAGGTGGGCGTCGGTCACCACATCGGTCAGCCCTTCAACCACCCCGTAGGTTAACTTGAACTCATCTAGCACTGTACATACTTCTGACAGGGTCATGGCACCCATAACCTCGTCAATCATGGCACGAACTTCCTGCCTGCGTTTTAGTACTGCGCGGTGGTTAGAGAATCGTTCATCATTGAGCCATTCGGGATGACCAAGCGCCGTTGCAAGGTCGGGCCATTCCTTTACGGGATTGGTCAGCACCAACACCAGGTGGCAGTGATCCCGGGTTTGATACACCATGGCAAATGGTGAGCGATTGTCGTGCTTCTCCACCTGTGCAGCGAGATCAAATCCCGCAATCGCCCCTTGTAGCGCCATACCATTAGCCCAGCAACCACTCCCAATGAGTGAGGTCTCAACCTGGCTACCCTCACCGGTGCTCTTCCGCTTGTACAGCGCCATCATAATGCCAGCAAATAAAGTCATTGCCGTGGCGTGATCCCCCACGCCGCCAGCGGGAAAGACCGGCGGCTCACCCGGCTTCTTCATTAGTTGCATGATGCCCGATCTTGCCCACCATGCCGTCGCATCATAACCACGGCGATCCTTCTCCAATCCGGTGCTCCCAAACCCCGTGACCTGGGCACAGATTAAACGCGGGAAACTGGTATGCAGGTCATCATATTGCAATGCGAATCTCTCAAGTTGCTTCTCTCTGAAATTGGTTATCAGTACATCAGCATCAGCCAGTAGCCGCTGCAACACATCACGACCCGCCCGAGTGCTGACATCAAGGGCAAAGCCCCGTTTGTTCCTAGAGGTGAGTTGCCAGTAGTAATCAGTCTCGTACTGTCCATGAAGCCGACGATAACCATCCCCGCCAGGCGGCTCAATTTTAATAACATCGGCACCATAGTCCGCCATGAGGGTGGCAGCACCCGGACCGGCAATGAATCCCCCCATGTCTATGACCCTGATGCCTTCCAACAAATGCGCCGTCATCTTCCTGCCTCCTGATGTGGTTCAGTATCCAAACATCCTCATCGGTGCGAAACTCTACCAATATCATCGCTTCAAGGCGATAAATACGATATTCTTTGACCCGTAAACTAGGATCCCAAACAAACTGATTTTGGCAGGCTTTCACCAGACGGAAATCAGCAACAACAAAACCCATAGCCCACTAAGGATCACCGTAAATGTTAAGGAACAAACAGCTGGCAGCATGGCTTGATGAGATGAAGACGCTGTGCCAGCCAGATGCCCTGGTCTTGTGTAGCGGTGATGACCGCGAATATAACGAAATGTGGAGTTTGTTGCTGGACAGGGGCGTCGCAAAGCGACTCAACGAAGACCGGCGCCCCAACAGCTATCTGGTGCGTTCAGACCCTGCCGATGTCGCCAGAGTGGAGAGCCGCACCTTCATCTGTTCTGAAGCAGAAAGGGACGCGGGTCCGAACAACAACTGGGTTGAACCGACAGCGATGCGAGCAACTTTGAACGGGTTATTTTCAGGTTGTATGCGCGGGCGGATTATGTATGTCATCCCATTTTCCATGGGACCCGTCGGCTCACCCATCGCACACATTGGAGTGGAACTCACCGACTCGCCCTATGTCGTCGCCAACATGCACATCATGACCAGAGTCGGGCAGGAAGTGCTGGATGCCCTGGGCGAGACCGGGGACTTCGTCCCCTGCATCCATTCTGTCGGTGCGCCGCTTGACTCTGGCGATGAAGATGTCCCCTGGCCCTGTAATCCGAACAACCTGCACATCGTCCACTTCCCCGCCAGTCGTGAAATCTGGTCATTCGGTTCAGGCTATGGCGGCAACGCCCTACTAGGCAAAAAGTGTTTCGCCCTGCGCATCGCCTCGGTCATAGCAAGAGATGAAGGCTGGCTTGCCGAGCACATGCTAATCCTCAAGATAACCAATCCTGAAGGCATCAGCAGGTACATAGCGGGTGCCTTCCCCAGTGCCTGCGGCAAGACCAACCTCGCCATGCTAATCCCGACAATTCCAGGATGGCAGGTAGAGACAATCGGCGATGACATCTGCTGGATGAAGTTTGGCGATGACGGGCAACTCCACGCCATCAATCCCGAAGCTGGATTTTTTGGCGTAGCACCCGGCACCAGTATGGATTCTAATCCCAACGCCATGCTGAGCATGACCGACAACTGCATATTTACCAATGTGGCTGAAACGGACGATGGTGATGTCTGGTGGGAAGGCATGACAAAAACGCCGCCCGCACACCTGACGGACTGGCAGGGCAGAGATTGGACTCCGGACTCAGACGAACCGGCGGCACACCCCAATGCCAGATTTACCGTGGCGGCGGCGCAATGCCCAGTGATTGCCGATGAATGGGAAGACCTCGCCGGCGTACCCATCAGTGCCATCTTGTTTGGTGGCAGACGTTCAACAGTCGTGCCCCTGGTCAACGAAGCCCGGAGTTGGCAACAAGGTGTCTTCTTCGGTGCCATCATGTCATCGGAAAAAACAGCAGCAGCATCTGGCAAGATAGGTGAACTCAGGCGGGACCCCATGGCGATGCTGCCCTTCTGTGGCTACAACATGGCTGATTACTGGGGACATTGGATCAATATCGGCAGGGGAGATGGTGCCCATGATGGTGACCATGATGGTGACCATGATGGTGACCATAAAGGCACCAAGACAGGCTTGAAATTGCCTCGCATCTACTATGTGAACTGGTTTAGAAAGAACGCAACTGGAAAATACGCCTGGCCCGGTTTCGGTGAAAATTCTCGGGTCCTGAAGTGGATTTTCGAGCGTTGTGAGGGTGTCGGAGAAGCCATAGACACACCCATAGGCAATCTGCCCGCAATAGACGCTCTGGATGTCTCCGGGCTGAGACTTGATCCAAACGGTGTTGCCGCACTCCTAAGCGTTGAGATAGACGGCTGGCTTGAAGAAATACCTCTCATTGAAGGCCACTTTGCAAGTTACGGAGAGCCTGTGCCCACCGCACTTCACCAGGAACTCAACTGGCTCAAACAGCGCCTTCTGGAAGCCAAGCAGGAGGCCGGCTGAATAACTAGGCTATCAATAGCGAGTTGGCGCCTAGCAGCAATCGGAAGGCAAAAATTATGACATACACTTTGGAGGAAATATCAGCAAAACTGGAAATTCAAGATCTACTTTATCGCTATGCGCAACTTATTGATGCCAAGGAATTCGATAAACTTGATGAGGTTTTTACTGAGGATGCCTATATTGATTACACCGCATTAGGCGGGTCGGAAGGTGATTTACCCCATACCATAAAATTTTTGAAAGACACATTGACCGAGGTCTTTCCAAACATTCAACATCTGAACGCCAATCTACAGATCACCCTGGGTAGTTCCAGTAATATCAGCGAAGCCACCGGGCGCATCATGTGTTACAACCCGATGGAAATGTTAGTTGATGGTGGACCTGAAACTACAATGTTGATGTGTGGGTTGTGGTATTTGGATGAGTATGTAAAAACCCATGCCGAGTGGAAAATACGGCGACGGGTTGAAGAGAAAAGCTGGCTCTTGACTATTTGAGATGGAAATTTTCGGCACTCTCTTCTAAAGTAGTCTTCTAAGCAGTCCTCTAAGTAGTCTTCTAAAGAGCCTTCCTATACAGAATGCTTGAAAGGACTATGTTCGCTGATATAGTCAATCTCCTCTTGTACATGTCGCCGGTCATGTACCAGATACTCGCCAACCGCATCTCGAAATGAGGCATTGGCGATCCAATGAGAACTGTAGGTGTGGATGGGCATATAGCCACGCGCCAGTTTATGCGCCCCCTGAGCACCGGCTTCAACCCGATCAAGTTTTCTTTCAATGGCGAATTCAATAGCCTGGTAATAACAGGTTTCAAAGTGCAGGAAGGGATGCTCTTCAAGACACCCCCAATTCCTTCCGTACAAACAGTCTCCACCGATAAAGTTGAGCGCGCCTGCTATGTATCTGTCATCTCGCTTGCACATCACCAGCAGTATGTCATCCGGCATAGATTCACTCACCAGGGAGAAAAACCGCCGCGTCATATAGGGGCTACCCCATTTGCGATTGCTCGTATTCACATAAAACTGATAGAAGGCGTCCCAGTGGCTCTCGGTGATTTCAGCTCCCGTCAACCGTTCAATGACGATATCTCTAGCAAGGGCGGCACGCCTTTCCCGACGAATGTTCTTGCGCTTCTTTGAAGACAGACAGGATAGAAAATCATCAAAATTTGTGTAGCCCTGATTCTGCCAGTGAAACTGATTATGGGTTCGCTGGAGAAAACCCAGCTCGCCCATCTCCTCCCACTGCGTTTTGTCAACAAAGGTGATATGCACGGATGAGACATTAAGTTTCTCCGCCGCCTGGGTGATGCCCGCCAGCAAGCAATGTTCAACTTCCTTTTGCGTCGGTGCGGTTTCCCCTTGGTGATTTTCATAAGATGGTTTTGACAGGATGCGTCTGCCGGTCACAGGGGTGAATGGTACCGCTATCTGAAGTTTCGGATAGTAGTTGCCTCCAGCGCGTTCAAAGGCTTCCGCCCAGCCGTAGTCAAAGACATATTCTCCCCGGGAATGGTTTTTCAGGTACATGGGAACGACGCCCTGCACCCCCCTATCTTCATGGGAAAACGCCAGATGATAGGGCGCCCACCCGGTCTCGGCGATGGCTGAATGACTTTGCTCAAGCCCGCTCAAAAATGCGTAGGAGACGAAAGGATCATAGGGCGCCCTGTATTGTGGTGCCGTTTTTTTAGCAGATTTACTTTTAGAAAATGTACATTGCGAGCCTTCATCCAGCGGGTTGGCGCAGGCATCCCAGCTCTCCTTGCCTATCTCATCAATAGACCCACAGGCGCGTATTCCATAGCCGGTCAAATGATTGGTCAAATGGTTGTCGCCTGTGTCGCCATCAATAACTGAAAACCCTCTGCCAGGAGCCTCTATTACCACTCTCTATTACCACTCTCTATTACAAGATCTCGCTGGCAATCAGTTCCAGCGCTTCCATCTGGTTGCTGGCAATCAACATGCTACCAACCTGCCCTCTGGATGCAGCCTCCTTCCAGACTTGCAGTCGTTCCTTAATCCTACCGGCAGGACCGACAAGATGCACCGCGTCCACCAGTTCATCTGGCACCGCTGCCATGGCTTGGTCCTTCTTGCCAGATAGGTAGAGATCTTGAATTTTAGCGGCGGCTGCTTCATATCCAAGCGCCTTCGTATAGTCGTTGTAAAAGTTTTTGTCCCGAGCACCCATACCACCAATATACAACGCCATGTTGCCCTTGATTGGCATTCTGCAATGCGCCAGGTCATCACCCATAACACAGGTAACAAAGGGGGCAACATCATAGTCCTGCATCGTCTTACCAGCCTTGTCCAACCCCTGATTGATCGGTGCTTCAAAGACATCAAATCTTTCCGGATCCATCCAAACCGGGAAGACGCCATCCGCAACTTCCGCAGAAGCCTCCAGCCCCTTAGGGGTAATAGATGCCGTATAAATCGGGATGCTGGTATCCGCCTGTAAAATGCTTTTCAGCGGTTTGCCAAGTCCCGTCCCGTCACTACCGTTATAGGGCAGACTATAATGAAAACCCTCATGCTCAACCGGCGCTTTCCTGGCGAAGATCTGTTTCATAATGCTGACATATTCTTTCACCCGGGTGACTGGCTTGCCGTAGGCGACCCCATGCCAACCTTCAACAACCTGTGGACCAGACGCACCCAGACCTACGATGAAACGACCATTTGATAGTTGATTCAGCGTCATGGCGGTCATGGCGGTGCAAGCAGGAGACCTTGCCGACATCTGCATAATGGCGGTGCCCACCTTGATTTTGGTCGTGTTTGCCAGAATCCAGGCAGCCGGGGTAACAGCATCTGAGCCGTATGCTTCTGCTGTCCAGACTGAGTCATAACCCATGCTTTCAGCCAGTTTGATACCTTCAATATCAAGTTCAACAATCTTGCCTGAGTAGCCACTGAGTAGTCCGAGTTTCATGTTGTTTCCTTATTTGGCAAATGAATTATTCTAAGCATGATGAGAAAGTTTTTAGTTCTAACGCAATGAAAAATGCTTTGCCGTGAAAGCCTCAAAAGTCTGTTGCGCTTCGCCTGGGGACACGCAGGAAATAATGTGCGTAGTAATACCCATCTCTGCATATTCTCTGATCCGGTCATGACATTCTTCCATGGAGCCCAGGATAGCGATGGCGTCAACCAGTTGATCGTCCAGCGCACCCGTCGTCCTCGCCCGGTCTTTGGCGGCCCAGCCTTCCCTGATGGTCGCTGCCACATCTTCGTATCCGCACCAAGCCAGAAACTTGTTGTAAACAGGTGTTGCATAGTAGGGCGCGAAACTTTTTCTAATCAGTTGTCTAGCGGCATCCCGATCATCAGTTACCACCACCTGATGCCGACACACGATCTCAATATCTTCCAGCTGCTTGCCCGCCCGCTCCGCGCCTATCTGAATGTGTCCCATCATTTTCGACAGGGCGTCCTTGGGAAACAGATTGAGAATGACGCCATCTGAAAACTCTGCCGCCGCTTCAAGCATTTTCGCCCGGAGTGCTGCCATATAAACCGGCTGAACATCTGCCTCCAAGGGTAGTTGGCGATAGCCGTGGCTTTTGACCGTCCTGCCATCGTAGTTGGTCTTCTCGCCAGTTAGCATCGCTTTGACCAGTTGGGTCGTCTCCTTCACCCTGGTAAGAGGTTGCGCAAAATGAAGCCCGTGCCAGTTTTCCATCATGGTCTGACTTGACGAACCCAAGCCGAGAATAAATCGGCCCTGTGACAGTTTATGCAGTACATGTGTCGTTGATGCCAGGACTGCGGGTGTCCGCGAATAGACCGGAATAATTGCCGTGCCAATCCGACAACGGCTGGTGTTAAGCGCAACTGCTGCCGCTGTCGTCAGTGCGTCAATGCCAGAGCTGTCGGCAAACCAGAGATCGTCATAGCCCTCAGCCTCAGCCCACTTCGCCATCTCAATGGTTGCTTCAACGCCCCTCGGGTCGGGTAATGTTAAGGCGGTTCTTTGCGGTACTGCCATGTTGCGTGCTCCTTCTTTTTCGGACCAGTTTACTGAGTTGAGGCTCGCCAGACCCGTGGCAGGGCACCGGTGGTCAAATCCTGGAGACTGGACATTTCTATTCGCCAGGGTTGGAGTTTTAACAAGCCATAGGTCGGGTCATCAAGTCCCTGCCATATCATTTTCAGGTTGTAGCCGAGCGGCGCCGGTGTCGATTGGTAAAGTTCCCAGATGCGCCGTTTCTCGCTCTGGTCATCTTCCCACTCGGCTTTGCAATCCGCATATATTTGTTTATGTTCAGGATTCCAGTATGACAGGCTGAGCCAGGGGTTTGCGGCAAGATGCTTGGTCTTCAAAGTGTGGCGACCCGTCGCTATCCAGCCTAGGGGATTTCCCGAGACCAGTTCCCAGATAGGATGCAAAATCCTTGAACGCAACCTGCCCTGCCGGTCAAGCGTGGCGGCTGAACACCACACTATGTCGGCGACTCTCGTCATAAATTCTGCTTCAATGCTACTAAACTCTGTGACTTCTTCCACCGCCATCAATCTCTCCTCTCTCTGGTAAACCCTGGCGCAAGCCAGGTTATGCTTTGGGGTCCGTTGCTGACAGAATAAGATCAATAAAATTGAATGGCGTTTTGTAGCGCCCGCATTCTCATCAGCAAATACTCCATTGGCCGGTCGCCTTTGATGCGATTGCAATTGCCGCAAAGCAGTTGGAAATTTTCCAGATAATCGCCGCCGCTTTTGTTTCGCGGGATGATGTGATCCAGTTCAAAATTGACAAAATCAAATTGTTTTTTACAGCCTTTGCATAACCCCTGCTGGTCGTTAAAAAGTTTCTTTTTGATTTGCGTCTTGGTTAGTTTTGTCTCGGCAATATCGGTG
>DKIG01000010.1:480-6611 GCA_002454165.1 Gammaproteobacteria bacterium UBA6724 | reverse complement strand
ACTCGCTGTTGTTCACCCCCGGAGAGTTGGTCAATTGGCGCGTCCAGGAGCCGGGTCAGATCCAGCAGGGTTATGATTTGTTTTTTGTCCTTATCTATTGCGTTCTGACGGTTTGAGCCAGGGGATGTTTGAGCCCGCCGCGCTGCAAATTCAAGATTCTCCCGAACATTCAGATGTGGGAACAGATTAAGATTTTGGAACACATAGCCAATCCGGCGCTGGTGGGGCGGGACGAATCGGGTGTTGCTCTGCCATGTCTCGCCGTTAAAGGTCACGACGATATTGTCGCCAGCCTTGCCTCGTTCCAGACCAGTCAGGAGTCTCAGGATGGTTGTTTTCCCTGAGCCGGATGGTCCGTAGAGGGCCGTGACGCTAGCCGGACTAAAGGACAGTTCTGCCTTGAGCCTAAAACCAGTGTCTCGTTGCATGTCCAGGCTAAGCGCAATGCTCATGGCTGTTCACCTCTAACCCGCGCATGGCTGTTTACCCAACGCGGCCTCTCAGTCCGGTTGAAGCGGTACAGAATGGCTAGCGTAATGAAAGAAAATATCAGCAAACCTGCCGCCAGAATATGCGCCCGTTGATATTCCAGGGATTCAACCTGGTCGAAAAGGGCGATGGACAGGACTCTTGTTTCATCCGGCAGGTTGCCGCCAATCATCAGTACTATGCCGAATTCACCCACAGTATGCGCGAAGGCAAGACAAATTGCGGTGACGAAACCCCGCCGTGACAAGGGCAGGATGATGCTGAAAAATCGATCAAGGGGACCAGCCCCCAGGGTGGCGGCGGCTTCAATAAGTTCCTCCCTGAGGGCATCAAAAGACAGTTGTAACGGTTGCACATAGAAGGGCAGGGAATAGATAAAAGAGCCAATGACCAGCCCGGGGAAACTGAATGCCAGGGTGGTGCCGGTCACTTCCGCATAGAAGGCACCAGGGAAGTGGGCAGGTGAAAAGACGATCAGCAAATAAAACCCTACCACCGTGGGCGGCAGGACGATGGGCAGAGCGATTAAAGGCTCAATCAGATGTCGCATCAAGCCAGATGAGCGGGATAACCACCAGGCAAGGGGCGTTCCGACCAGTATCAGACTGAGGGTGGTGAGCGCCGCCAGTTTGATGGTGATCCAGAGAGAAATCAGATCCGGGTCAATCACCGTCAGGCACCTCGTATCCGGCTCGGGTGATGATCGCCCTGGCAGACGGGGACTTGAGAAAGGCGATCAACTCTGCATAACCAGGGCGCGCGTCATGCAGGACGACTAGCTGTTGTTCAATGGGCTGGTGCCAGTCAGTCGGTATCAACCAGTAACTTGATTCACTGACATTCATTTGTTTGACCTGGGACAGGGCGATGAAGCCGCCGCCAGTGTTGCCGGTCGCAATGAAAGTTGCCGTTTGGGAAACACTCTTACCCTGAACAACCGGGAAGTTTTCCATTCCTACCCGTTGCAGAACTTGCCTTGCCGCACGTCCGTAGGGAGCAAGATTCGGGTCGGCAATGGCAATATGGGAAGTCATCTCCCTGATGCTCGCTGCTGAGACCCTATCAGCACCCGGCATCCAGAACACCAACCTGCCGATGGCGTAGGTATAACGACTCTTTGGCATAATCATGCCCTCCTGCTCCAGTAGCCCGGGACGCTCCCGGTCAGCAGCTAGAAAGACATCATAAGGTGCGCCGTTTTTAATCCGGGCATAGATGGAGCCGGTTGACCCGGCACTGATTTGCACCCTGACGGAGGAATCTCGTGTGAAGTCTGCGACAAGCAATTCAAGAACCGGCTTGAAGTTGGATGCCACTGCCACTGTCATTGTGTCTGCAACCGCGACCGACGACATGGCCGCGGCGCCTGAGAAGATGACACCTAAGAAGTTGACACCTAAGAAGTTGACACCTGAGAAGTTGACACCTAAGAAGAGACCGGAGTAACCCAGCCATGTTGCCCTTGTATGCACCGTCATGATGGATACTGCGTCAAGAAGTTAGTGCCGAATCTGTCTGCTGGATGCCCTTGATGAAGTCATCAATCAACCATCCAGAGATTGACATCATGGCTGGGCGGTGCGGCAGATTGGTGTAGTGGAACCACTGGGCGGCTGCGATTTCTTCCTGTTGTATGTTGATTTCACCACTCTCATATTCGGCATGGAAGCCCAGCATGAGTGAATTGGGAAAGGGCCAGGATTGACTGCTGAAATAACGCAGGTTCCTAATTTTTATCCCCACCTCTTCCCATACTTCCCTATGTACGGTTTCTTCAATGGATTCACCCGGTTCGACGAATCCCGCCAGGGTGCTGTAGAAGTTGCTCTTGGCTGACGCATTTTTCGCCAGCAGTAGGTCTTTGTCTCTATGCACCAGGGCGATAATGGACGGAGACAGGCGGGGATAAAACACGAGATTGCAAGCCTCACATCGTCGTGATCGGTCCAGCGATTCGGTTGAGGTCACTCTGCCACAGGTGCCGCAATACTGGTGCTGCCTATGCCACTCAACCAGTTGTCTGGCTCGCCCTATCAGGTAAAACACAGGCTGCTCAACGGTCGTCAGAAAAGACCAGAGGTTGGTGAATTCATATCCCTCGGGTTCGTCCGCTTCCGGGTCCACCTCGTTGGCGAAGATGGACACCCCGGCAAGATCGCCAAGATAATGGGATGAGAGAGGTTCAAGCTCGCACCAGTGCCATTCATCCTGGTTGAGGGGTCGCCAGGGAATGGCACCTTTGATGCAAAGCACTTCGCCATCGGAAATGACAATATGGAAACTTTTGTCAACATCGTCTGGCGCGGCAAGACCCGGTGTGAAGTCCGTTTTTATATCCTGCCAAATCATAAACAAACTTTATCACAGCGGCAGGTCATCTGTAGAGGTGGCGTTTTCGGAAAACCGGGCAGGCGGAGTACGGGCAAGTGCCGCCACCGCCACCGAGTTGGCACCACCCCGAAGCAGGCAGTTTGCCATTTCCACCACTGTTGCTCCGGTGGTGACAACATCGTCCACAAGAATGATTCTTTCACCATTGAAGGCGCGTCGCATTGTGAAAGCATGGGTGACATTCTTCTTTCGCGCCGCCACACTGAGCAATTTCTGGTCAGCGGTAAATCTGGTGCGTATCAAATGCTTGTCGTCAAGTTTAATCTTGAAGATCTCAGCAAGAATACTCGCCACCTGCCTGGATTGATTAAAACCGCGGCGACGTTGTTTTTTGGGATGCAGTGGCGCGGGGACGAGAAGTGTTTGACCTTGATGCCTGTCATTGTCCGAGAGGAAACCAGGATTAACCCGCATGATATGTTGTCCGAGTAGCCTTGCCAGCACTCTGCCCGATGCAAGGTCTTGTCGGTTCTTAAATTGTTGAATCAGGCAATCAACCGGGAAGGCGTAGGAAAAGGCAGCTATTGTCTGCTCAAAGGGCAGGGCTCGTGAAGCGCACTGCAAGCAGGGTTCATCGGTTGCCTGAAGCGGTAGCCCGCAACGGGGGCAGGCGTTGATTAACCAGGGCAGGTCCTGTTCACAGGCGCGGCAGAGATCAATTGTCCGGTGACTGCGGCAACCGCAGGCAATACAGATGCCGGGGAGAATCCGGTAAAAGAATTGTTTTGCCTTGTTCATTACAAGAGTTCATCACAAGAGTTCATTACGAGCGTCTATTACGAGCATTCAGTACAACCGTCCAGTATAACCGCTCAGTGTCAGCCTCTCAGCAGTAGGCAAGTGGGTTAGGTATGTATTAGTGTGCCGCGCCGCGCGGGAAGTAACAGTCGCATTAGCCTGAGAAGTTGTAGGAAGACAGCCCGGCGTTTTCGGACAATCTATTCATCAAGCGACAGGAGAACCACATCATAATTGTAAAGCACATCGTCTTTCACTGTTGTCACTCGGACACTTTCACCCGGATCATATCGCTGAATCTGTGCGTCAAGTGCATTTTCCGTGCCTACCGGCTTGCCGTTGATCGCAATGATCACATCGCCGAGATAGATGTTGCCCCGGAGGTCCTCCCGCATGCCCACCATGCCAGCCCGGTCCGCAGAGGAGTTATTCTTCACTGAGACGATGGCAATCCCCTTCACCCGGTAGCGCCGGGTCCAATAGTCCGAAAGCACTTCAACGCCAAGCCAGGGACGGGGCAGATGACCATGTTCCAGTAGCACCGGGACTATGGCTCTAAGGGTGTTTATAGGGATGGCAAAACCTATACCGGCACTGGCACCGCTGGGACTGAGCATTGCCGTGTTGACGCCGATTAACCTGCCCCTGGAATCAAGCAGGGGTCCACCGGAATTCCCGGGGTTAATTGCCGCATCAGTTTGAATAACATTCTTGATCGTCCGGTTGGTTGTTGATTTGATTTCACGACCAAGCGCGCTGACCACACCGACTGTTAAGGTGGTATCCAGTGCAAAGGGGTTGCCAATGGCGAGTACCTTCCTGCCCACGGCAAGCGATGAGGAGTCACCCAGGGGTATCCCTTTAAGATTTTCCCCCGGCGCATCTATTTTTAGTAGCACTATGTCTTTTTCGGGCGCCTTGCCGATGACTCGTGCTTCGTACAAGTTGCCAGACTGCAAGGTGATAGTGATTCTGTTGGCGGCGGCGATCACATGGAAGTTGGTCACTACGAGTCCCGAATCATCCCAGAGGAAACCCGTCCCGCTACCATGAGGGAACTCCAAGGCATTACGCGAGAAGCGGTGTCTGCGTACCTGAGTGGTGGTTACAAAAACTACCGATGGACTGACATCGCCGTAGATGGCGACATTATTTTCTTCCTCGGGGGTTAATGCGTCCGGGTATTCACTGCTGGCGAGAAGAGTAAATCTCGCCCCGGCGAATACCGAGATTAGACTAACGAGAAGGACTGCCCATAGATATTTCATCGCATCACTGCCGTTCATTATTGGTGCTCTTTATTGACGCTCTATCTAGTAGCCGTAGTGGTCCGGGTAACGCTGATATCCCGGTCAACAAATCTATTTAGTGCATAGATGTCTTTCGGGTTCAGGGTGCCGACGGCCTGTTTCAGGCGCAAAGTGCTCAGGATATATTGATAGCGAGCACTGGCGTACTGGGACTGAGATTGATAAAGACGCTTCTGGGCTTGCAACACATCAACGATGTTTCGGGAGCCTACCTCATAACTGGTTTGCGTCGCATCCAATGCACTCTGGCTTGACTCAATACCCCTGCGTCTCGCCCTGACCCTGGCAACATCGGCGTTAATGGCGGCGTAAAGATTACGGGTTGATTCAACGGTGTACCGTTGTACCAGATTCAGATTTTGCTGCGCCGCTTCAAGGTTATGCACGGCTTCTCTGACCTGGGCATGGACAAGTCCGCCCTGGAAAACCGGCACATTGACATTCAGTGCCATTTCCGTCTGATTGACCTTGCTACCGCTACGGCTGAAAACATTGACACTTCCAGCGACACTGTGACCGTACCTGATCTCGGCATCTATGGTGGGGTAGTGTCGGCTTTTGGCAATTTGCAAACCGCGTTCTGCGGAGCGAAGCTGCTCCCTGGTACGGATGAGTTCATAGTTGTATTCAAGAGCAACCTTCACCCAATCCGCTTCATTATGTGGTTCTGGCTTCTCCACGGGGAAATCTTCGGACAAACCATAAATCTGTTCAAACTTGCTTCCGGTCAAGCGTAGCAGGGGTTCAAAACTGGTTGACTGGCCGCTCTCAGACTGAATGACATTGACGGTGGAAGAATCATAGGCAGCCCGGGATTCAAGCAGATCCGTGATAGCCACCAAGCCAACATCAAAACGTTGTTGAACCTGCTCCAACTGACGTTGAACCGCATCGCGTTCCGCATTGGCAGAGGACAGGGAGGCTTCCCAGGAAAGTATGTTGAAGTAACTCTCTGCCACTCTGATGATAAGCGCTTGTTGTTCAGCCGAGAATCTGGCAAGGGCTTCTGCACGCAGGGTCTTGGCACGCTTGAACTGATACCAGCCTTCCAGACGAAAAATCGGCTGACTCAATATGGCTTGCCAAGCATGGTCATTGTATTGCGCAGTTGGGGCGGGAGGATTGGTTGGCAGGACACGCCGATTGCTAGAAGTCGTGCCTCTGACGACGATGGTCGGGAGAATCAATGACCGTCCTTGGGCG
>DKIG01000010.1:0-369 GCA_002454165.1 Gammaproteobacteria bacterium UBA6724 | reverse complement strand
GTGCCTTCAGCAAATGAAGTTTCAGAGCGCAGGGTGTTGGCTTAGATCCGAGGTATATCATGTGATTTCACTTTGTCGGGTTGCGGGATGGTATCTTGTACAAGGCGTTGCCAGACAAGCAAGCAACCAGCCTAGCATAGCCGAAAACCCTGCTTTGATGCTAGTCGCCGTCTTTTTGCAAATGATGGAGAGGTGAGCCCTCAGCGTCTTTTGTTGCGTCATTGGGGCTTGTTATTGGTGTTCCTTGAAACTTTTAATTAACGCATCAAAAGAGTTTGGTTTATATTTCTTAAAACCCGCTTCGTCCACATACACAAAGGCATAGCGTGTTTCATCCTGCAACGCATTCACATCCTCGCACCACTGCTT
>DKIG01000011.1:119985-160700 GCA_002454165.1 Gammaproteobacteria bacterium UBA6724 | reverse complement strand
TTTTCAACTTATGGAAGAATACATCAAATCATTGCCGTTTAGCTCAGCTATCGTTGCGCAACGACGCGATCGGCGTTGCAACTGAGCGCGTTATCTCAGGCATATTGTTCTCATAATATTGATTAGCGTTAAAAATATGAAGACTTCGCGCCCCAGCGGCTAACATCTTTGGCTTAAATTCGGGTTATCATCATTTTTGGCACTGAGGTACAAGATGAAATCCAGCCAATTCCAGGTACACGCTAACTACCAGCCAGCGGGCGATCAACCCATTGCGATTGCCAAACTTCTGGAAGGGGTAAAGGCGGGCTACGCCTATCAAACGCTACTCGGCGTAACCGGTTCTGGTAAAACCTTCACAATTGCCAATCTCATTGAGAAGTTACAAAGACCCACCCTGGTGATGGCACCGAACAAGACCTTGGCAGCACAACTCTATGGCGAGTTTCGTGAGTTCTTCCCGAACAATGCCGTGGAGTATTTCGTTTCCTATTACGACTACTACCAGCCCGAAGCCTATGTACCAGCATCAGATGTCTATATTGAGAAGGATGCGGCAATCAACGAACACATTGAGCAGATGCGGCTGTCTGCGACCAAGGCGCTATTGGAACGCCGCGATGCGATTGTGGTGGCATCGGTATCGGCGATTTACGGGCTGGGCGAACCTGGTGCTTATCTGAAAATGGTGCTCCACCTTGACCGGGGAGACAAGGTGGAGCAACGATGGATCCTGCGGCGACTGGCGGAATTGCAATACACTCGCAATGAGTTTGAACTGCGCCGCGCCACATACAGGGTTCGGGGAGATGTCATTGACATCTTCCCCGCAGAATCAGACAAGGATGCCATCAGAGTGGAACTGTTTGATGATGAAATCGAACAACTCTCTTGCTTTGACCCCCTGACCGGGGAAGTATTGCGCCGCATGCCCAGAGTCACTGTCTTCCCCAAATCACATTATGTCACCCCGCGGGAAGTCACCCTCAATGCTATTGACAAGATTCGGGAAGAATTACATGACAGACTGAAGTATTTCCGGGACAACAACAAATTGGTTGAGGCGCAACGGCTGGAACAGCGTACCCGGTTCGACCTGGAGATGATCAAGGAGCTGGGCTACTGTAGTGGCATAGAGAATTATTCCCGGTATTTGTCTGGCAGGGCTGCTGGTGAAGCGCCGCCGACCCTGTATGACTATCTGCCTGAGGATGCACTGCTGGTCATTGATGAATCCCATGTCGGCATACCGCAACTTGGCGCCATGTATAAGGGCGACCGTTCCCGTAAGGAGACGCTAGTAGAATTTGGGTTCAGGTTACCCTCGGCATTGGATAATCGCCCTCTAAGGTTTGAAGAATGGGAAGGGCTCGCGCCACAAGCGGTGTTTGTCTCGGCAACGCCTGGACCCTACGAAGCAGAAAAGTCAGGACAGGTGGTTGACCAGGTGGTACGTCCCACGGGATTGATTGACCCGGAATTGGAAATTCGGCCCGCTCAAAGCCAGGTGGATGATGTTCTGTCTGAAATTAATGATCGTGCAGCAAGGGACGAACGGGTCTTAATTACCACCCTTACCAAAAGAATGGCTGAAGACCTGACCGACTATCTTGATGACAATGGCGTCCGGGTAAAGTATCTGCATTCGGACATTGACACGGTTGAACGGGTTGAGATTCTTCACGATTTTCGTGCGGGCGAGTTTGATGTTCTGGTGGGCATTAACCTCCTGCGGGAGGGGCTTGACTTGCCTGAAGTGTCACTGGTCGCCATTTTCGATGCGGATAAAGAAGGCTTCCTCCGTTCCGATCGGTCGCTGATCCAGACCATAGGTCGTGCTGCAAGAAACCTGCGTGGCAAGGCGATCATGTATGCGGACAAGACTACCGGTTCCATGCAGCGCGCCATTGATGAAACCGATCGCCGCCGTGCCCGGCAGGTTGCCCACAACAAACTTCACAAGATCACGCCGGTCAGTATCAAGCGACAGGTTATTAATATTCTGGAAGGTGCCAGGGATGCACCTATGCGAGGGAAAAAACAATCCCGAGTTGCTGACGCAAAAGCTAAGTACCGTAGCGGTGCAGTGCTTGGCAGGGACGATCTGGAAAAACAGATTATCGCCCTGGAGAAACAAATGTTCGCCCATGCCAGAGACTTGAAATTTGAAGAAGCCGCTCATCTCCGTGACCGAATAGAAGAATTAAGGCAAGAATTCGTCAGTTCCTGAAGACAGGAACCTGGCAACGGATGTTAAGGCTGTTGTTTCGTCACCCATGCTCCTCATCGCCACGCCGTTCAGTCCTTAGCATTAGTAGGACAAGGATGGTGGTTGACCTTGCGTTCCAAAGTGTGGTTTATTCTATCCGCTATTTAATTCAACTTCCGATTCAACTTGAGGTATATCGCTATGCACAAAAAATTATTTTTCTCGTTTGTCGGTATTATATTTGTCTGTTTTTTTATCAACGCCCAGGGCGCATTGGCGAAATCGGAGCGAGAACAAATTCGTTGGGATCTGACGGATCTGTATACAAGTGACGAGGCCTGGGTAAACGCATTCATTGAGCTTAAATCACGCATACAAAAACTACCGGAATTACGCGACGGCTTTGGGAAAACAGCCGCAAATCTTGCTGATACATTAGAACAACAATCAAGCGTGACTAAAGATTTTTATAGATTGAATAGCTATGCCAGTATGCAAAATGATGAAGACCAGCGTGACCCGGTAACGCAACAGAGAGATGCCCGGGTTCAGGCACTTGGCACCGAGTTCAGTCAAGCCGTCTCCTGGGTGGATCCCGCTCTGCTTGCCCTGGGTGAGAAAAAACTCAGGCGTTTTCTAAAAAAAGAGCCGCGGTTGATGCCCTTTGATACTTATATACAGGATCTGCTTCGCCGAGCACCCCACTTACTGGATGAAAAAGGCGAGGCGCTACTTGCGTCAACGGTAGCCATGACCAACAGTCCGACCAACATTTACGGCATGTTGGCAAATGCTGATATTCCGTGGCAGGAAATAGAATTAAGTAACGGGAAAAAAGTTCTGCTTAACCAGGCCGGCTATTCTGCTGCCCGCGCCAACCCTAATCGGGAAGATCGCAAGCGAGTGTTCGATCAGTTCTTCTCAGTCTGGAAAGATTATGAAGACAGCATGGGCGCTACCCTCAATGCGGAAGTTCAAGCAAACCTGTTTCAAGCCAGAGCACGTGATTACGACTCGGTCTTGGACTGGCAGTTGTCGGAAGAAAATCTACCCGAGCGGGTGTATCGCACCTTGGTTGCTCAGGTGAATGATAATCTGCCTACCCTCCACCGCTACTTTAAGTTGCGGGGTCGGATTCTAGGCATTGAGAAACTTCAATATTACGATATCTATCCGCCCTTGGTGGAATCCGGATCTGGTTTCAGTTCGGACTTTGGGATAGAGGCATCAAAAGAAATTGCGTTGGAAGTGCTCAAACCGCTAGGTGAGGAATACAACCAACATCTGGCAACTGCGTTAGATTCAAACTGGGCGCATGTTTATCCGCAACCTGGGAAACGCTCTGGTGCCTACATGAACGGGTCTGCTTACGATGTACATCCCTATGTGTTGCTCAATCATAACGATGATTACAATGCGCTCTCCACCTATCTGCACGAATGGGGGCATGCGGTACACACCATGCTGACAAAAAGGGAGCAGCCTTTTGAGAAAGCCAACTATTCGACATTTACCGCCGAGATAGCGTCAACCATCAATGAAATTTTGCTTGAAGAGCATTTAATTGCTGCATCCAAAACCAAAGAAGAGAAACTCTTTTATTTAGGACAAGCCTTAGAATCAATACGCGGCACCTTCTACCGACAAACTATGTTCGCGGAATTTGAATTAGCAATTCATGAATCTGCGGAAAGAGGAGAGCCGTTAACGGGTGCTATATTCACTGAAAAATACGCCGAATTACTAAAACGCTACCATGGTGACGAGGAAGGAGTACTCGCCATTGATGATGCCTATGCGCTGGAGTGGGCTTATATTCCACATTTTTACTATGACTTTTATGTCTTCCAATACGCGACATCAATCTCAGGTGCAGCATGGTTTTCGGAACGCTTTCTAAAAGGCGACATAACAGCGCGTGATGCGTTTATTGAAACGCTAAAAGCCGGTGGCTCAGACTATGCTTATGAAATATTAAAAAGGGCAGGACTGGACATGGCGAGCCCCGAACCCTACCAGGCATTGGTGCGTCGCATGGAAGACATTATGGATAGAATAGATCTGCTACTGGATGTTGAATAGTCTGACCTGTCATTAGCCTAGAGACGAGACATGGCTCTTAGGACATCGCAAACCTTGTTTGAATAGCCCCATTCGTTGTCATACCAGCTCAAAGCTTTGACGAAGCGACCACCAGATACTTGGGTAAAACTCCCATCAAATATTGAGGAGTGTGGATTACCGATAATATCTGAGGACACCACTGGCGCTTCGGTAAATTCCAGAACCCCCTGCATGGGTTTACTCTTGGCTGCTTCGCGCATCGCGTCGTTCACTAAGGCGACACTTGCGTCAGTTTCCAACTCGGCAAATAAGTCAACAACAGATCCGTCTGAGACAGGCACCCGTGAGGCGATCCCATCCAGCCGCCCTTTGAGTTCTGGTAAGACTTCGGCCACGGCTCTTGCGGCACCCGTTGTGGTTGGGATGATATTTTCTGCCGCCGCTCTGCTACGCCGCCAATCCTCGTGAGGAACATCTGCCAAACGCTGGTCGTTAGTGTAGGCATGGACAGTATTAATCATGCCTTCCCTGATGCCAAAAACATCGTGTAGCACCTTCACCACAGGAGCCAAGCAATTGGTGGTGCAACTGGCGTTGGAAATAATGCGATGCTCAGGCTTCAAGCCATCGTCATTGACACCAAACACGACGGTGTAATCTATGGCGTCTTTTGCTGGCATGGTCAATAGGGCTCTTTGCGCGCCAGCTTCTATGTGTTTTCCGACTGCTTCGCGACTGCGAAAGACACCGGTAGATTCCACAACGGCGTCAATCTTCAACTCCTTCCAGGGCAATTGCCGCGGGTCTGCTTCGCTAAGCATACGCACACGAGAATGAGGGGTAACCATTTCGCCAGCATCAATAGTGACAGCCCCATCAAAGCGCCCCATGACGGTGTCATAGGTCAAGAGATAGCGTAGCACCTCGTTATCAAACAGGTCGTTAATAGCAATGATTTCAAGGTCTGATAGGGTCTCGGCAATACGAAACACTGCGCGTCCGATTCGACCAAATCCATTTATGGCTATTCGCATCAGGAAACCTCTTTGTCTGCGTCCAAATCCGCATATAATTTGGCTATGTCAATAAGCCGCTGGGCGTGGCCCAAAGATTCATGCCAGCATATCAACTTCAACATGCGCGCTCCCGCTTTCATGGTGCCTTTCAGATCCACCAGCAGTGATTGTGAACAGCCTTTGACATCGGATGAGACGATGGGGTCCCCGATGGTTTGGATAAGCCGTGGAGTTTTTTTAGAGGCATTTACAAAGAGTTCGTTGAGAGTGACAACATCAAGGGACGGATCTTCAACCACGACGGTCATGTCCAACATGGAACCCTCTTGCACAGGTACATTCAGCGCGTAGCCGCTGAGTTTGGTAGCGAGACTCGGTAGTACCTTTGCCACCCACTGGGGCGCCAAACTTTCATTGGGGATGATGTTTTCTGCGCCCGAACGGCTACGCCTAAAATCAGCGCCCGCATAATCCTGCAAACTCTGATCGCTGGTATAAGAGTGTACGGATGTCATGGTCGCATGCACAATCGCATGACTGTCGGTGATGGTTTTCAGAGCAAGTGCCATTGCTGTCGTTGATGCCGAACCGCCAGAGATAATACGGTCTTCTGCCCTAGCGTCGTCCTGATTGACTCCATAGAGAATAACGCGGTCAACCTGTCCCTCGGGTAAGGTTGAAACAAGAACTCTTTGCGCACCGTTATCCAGGTGTGGTTGCAGATCTTCTCGGGAACGGAAGCGACCAGTGGCATCTACCACCAGATCCACACCAAACAGATCCCAGGGTATTTCGGATGGCCGGTCTGCGGACATTAAACGGGTACGCGTCTCCTGACCCTCGTGCTCGTCAATGAGATAGTTACCCTCCAGGCGAACAGGTTTTTCACGGGGTTGGTTTTTACGAGAAGTCGTTAATAGATAATGCAGAATTTCAGGGGAGCCAATGTCCGAGATGGCAACAATGTTCAAACTTTCGTCACAAGCAGCCAATTGATAAAGCTGCCGACCAATACGACCAAATCCCATCACGCCGATACGCACCTTTTTTATCTTTTTCATGTACCTGTCCTGACCGAATTCAACGCTCATCGGCGGGTGCCTGATTTCTGACCCGCCAATCAAACAAGAGACTGACCCAATCTGATGGTCTGTCCTGCTACAACAATAAAATCCACCTGTTGATCAAATACTAGCACGACAGTGGACCCCATCAGGAAATGACCAATTTCATCACCCTGCTCAAACATGATTCCCGTTCCAATATGTACCTCAAGCCCTGGTCTGCAAGGGGCAGATGACCAGGCAGGCTTAATGCCCGCCACCAGCATGGCACCCACCATGACGCAATACATTGTACCTGCATCATCTATGCCCGGGTCAGTCGCCAATCGGCAGACAAGCCGTTCGTTGGTAACCAACAGATCCGGCACCCCTGCCGCGGTCATCCGGTTCACCGAAAACAATCTACCAGGAATGTATTTGGCTGCTATCAACTCACTCTGACAAGGGGCGTGCACGCGATGATAGTTGTGTGGCGCAAGATAGATGGTGATGAAACTACCATTCACCAACCGAGGCACCTCAGCTAAGAGCGTGTCCAGCGAATAGTCAATCCCCTTTGCTTGGAGCAACTGTCCTTCGTGCAGGTCACCCAGAGCGGCAACCAGACCGTCAGCGGGGCTACACAGACGGCCTTCAATAGGCCGGGCAGCCTCGCATAGTGAACGGGTGAAGAAGTCATTGAATGACCGGTAGTCCTGAATTCTGGTGCGTTCCGCTTCTAGTAGATTGACTGGGAAAAACAAACAAAACAACCTGATAAAAGTCTCTTTCACCAGGCGATTTTCCGAACCTGCTATGCGCCCTGCCATACGGCTGAGTAGCTGCTGAGGCATGAGTCTTTGCAGAAAAACAAAGAGTGTTTGCATGACTTGTTGATAGCACTTATTCACAATGTCTGTTCACTTCTCAATTGGGGTTAGCGGATCATTACCCCATTCAGACCAGGAGCCATGGTAAGCCTTGATATTGATGCCGAGTAGCCGCCCCACCAGGTAGGTTAAACCAGACCGATGGTGAGTCTGACAGTGAGTGATAACCGTCCTGGCGCCGCTTATCCCGCGATCATCAAGAATTTGCCTGAGGTTCTTGCGCAATTTTAAATGATTCTCCCGGTCCATGACCTCCAGCCAGTCAAGATTGATCGCGCCAGGAATATGCCCATCTCGTGCGGCGGTAGTTTTTATACCGGCATACTCCTCAGCTGAGCGCGCATCCCAAATTACCGTATCCGGTGAATCAATTGCCTGCATGACATCCTGTTTTTCTGCAATTACCCGAGGCTCAATTTTAAGGCTGACCCGCGTCGGTGTCGGTGTCACTAGCTGAGTCGTCACTGGTTTATTTTCAGCAATCCAGGCAATGAGACCACCGTTCAGGCAAGAACTGTGTTGATGACCGATCACATCCAGGGTCCAGAAAAAGCGACCTGCCCAGCCGCCACCCTCGTCGTCGTAAGCCACAATATGCTTGTCAGTAGCATAGCCAAGCCGGGCAAAGAGTTCGTTCAACTGCTCAATGCTCGGTAATTTTCCTGTCGCGGGCTTAATGCCGCAAATCAACTCCGCCGGTCTGACATGAACCGCACCGGGAATATGATAGCGGGCGAACACTTCGTCCTGACACAGATCAACAATGATCAATCCGGGATCATCAAGATGCCGTACAAGCTGTTCTGGTTCACAGAGCATAGGCAGACTGGAAGATAAAGCGGATGCTGGGGGTGACATCACCAATACCTGGATTACTCAGATCGCCTATTCTACGCAAATTCCAGGCACAGGGGCGATCTGTGTCGCACCATCCTAATTTAAGTTAAGGGAGATGGCGCGGCGCGATGGTTGGCGGCGATGATTATGTGACGGTGCTGGGACGATGACGGGAAATACCAGGCGCAGGGTCTAGCTATCGTCAAGTCTGAAGAAGTGTTGGCGGTAGTGCCTTAATTCTTCTATTGATTCCTTGATGTCATCCAGAGCGCGATGGGTGTTTTTTTTCACCAAGTTTGACGCAATATCGGGACGCCAGCGGAATGCCAGCTCCTTAATGCTACTGACATCAATGTTGCGGTAATGTAGGAAAGATTCCAGCCGCGGCATGTACTTCGCCAGAAATCGTCGGTCATGGCTGATACTGTTGCCACATAGCGGAGATTTTCCCGATTCGGTATGCTCGGCAAGAAATTCCAACGTGGCAAGTTCAGCCTCTTTTTCTGAAATGCCCTGGCTCCGAACAAACTCTATCAAGCCAGAATTCGTATGATGATCTGTGTTCCATTGATCCATGGCGGCAAGCAATTCCTCACTTTGCTTGATGTAAAACACGGGACCTTCGGCAACAAGATTCAGAGAGGAGTCTGTTATCAAGGTTGCTATCTCAAGTATCCGATTAGTTTTCGGGTCAAGACCTGTCATTTCCAGGTCCATCCAGATCAGATTATGAGAATAATTTTCAGATTGTTCCGACATGCTTTACCGACCATCCCGATAATGCGCGATTGTTGCTGTTAATGGTTACTGTTAATAGTATCTGATTAAATGAAACGGGCGTCATCCTTTGGCTAAACACCGTGCGGCTCAGCCCTGCAACCCGGTGGCTTGTTGGCTTTCTGATTGTTGCTGGAGTGCCCAGTGAATATGCTCATCAACCAGTGCTGAAACTGTGCCGAGGCGGCCGTTCAATGCAACCACTATGTCTGAATCAAAGGGGGCATTGCCGAGGGCAATCGCAAGATTGCGAAGCCAGCCTTCATAGCCGGTTCTTCTTATTGCCGAGCCTTGTGTTTTTGTCAGGAATTCTTGTTCAGACCAGGCGAACAAATCCACCAATGCCGCATCATCAAAGCCGTGTCTCGGTTTGAAGTCAGTTTCCTGGTTGGATTGTGCATACCGATTCCACGGGCAAACTAGTTGGCAGTCATCACACCCGAAGACCCGATTGCCAAGCAGGGGCCTTAGTTCAACCGGAATAGAATCCTTGTGTTCTATCGTCAGATAGGAAATACACCGCTTCGCATTCAGTTGGTAAGGTGCGACTATGGCGCCAGTGGGGCAGATGTCCATACAGGCGGTGCAGGAGCCGCAACGATTGACGACTTTGGATTGATTATGAGGCAAAGGCAAGTTGGTGAGAATCTCGCCCAGGAAAAACCAGGAGCCTGCCTGCTTGGACAATAAGAGGGTGTTTTTCCCTATCCAGCCTAGGCCGGCTTTCTCGGCGATGGCTTTTTCCAATATGGGTGCGCTGTCGGTAAACACCCTGGCATTGAAATCGTCGAAGCCGCGGTATGCCAGATATTCTTCCATCATGGTGCTGATCTTTTTCAACTTCCCTCTCAGCACCTTGTGATAATCCCTGCCTAGCGCATAGCGGGCAATATAGGCAGACCTCTGATTCTGGAGCACTGTTGCCGGGGCGGGTTCTTTTGACAGATAATCAATCCGAAGGCTGATGACGCTGATAGTTCCCGGATATAGCCGTTCGGGATGGCTTCTCATTGACCCGTGGCGGGACATATAGGTCATACTCCCGTGAAAATCTCGTTCCAGCCAGGTGTTGAGATATGCCTCATGCTGGGAGAGGTCCAGGTCGGAAATACCCACCGCACTGAAACCCTCTGCCAGGGACCAGGCTTCTATCTCCTTGCAAAGGTGCTGCCAATCAATATCGCTCATTAAAAGCTCATTTACAAAAATCACCAGGCGGATTGTCATATAATCATTAGCACTGTCTTGTCAACATTGTCTTGTAAAAACAGTCTTGTCAAAAACATCTCGTCAAAAATATGCTATCAACACCATCCAAAGTTATAACCCTTGGCGCCTCTAGGCTATATGATTCCGCCGGGGTGCGGGAGCTAGACCGGGTAGCCATTGAAGAATACGCCATACCCGGTATCACACTGATGAAACGTGCTGCCCAATCATGCGTTGAACACTTGCTGACAAGGTGGCACGCTGCCACCAGGATTGTCGTGGTTTGCGGCAACGGGAATAACGCGGGTGATGGTTTCATCATCGCTGGACTGCTTGCCGCAAAGGGGCTGAGGGTTCAGGTATGTCTGGCAGGGAAGCCACCCCGGGACGGCACTGATGCCGGGCAGGCATATCGCTTCTGCCTGGACAGTGATGCTGAAACGCCGGTGCCCGACATCAACAGCGACTGGCTGGAAGAAGCAGATGTCATTGTTGATGCGTTGCTGGGGACCGGACTTGACAGAGATGTTCAGGATGCCTTTGCCCGCATCATCAGACTGGTCAATCAGAGCCGCAGGCCAGTGCTTGCCGTTGATATTCCCTCAGGGTTATGCGCCGATACGGGGCGGCGTCTGGGTGCATGTATCAAAGCATCTGTGACCGTCACCTTCGTTGCTCCCAAACTGGGGCTCTATACCAACGATGGTCCCGAATATACCGGCGATATTCTATTTTCCGGGTTGGACCTGCCCGATGCGATTTACGACCAGGTTGAGGACTGGGTGAAGCCGCTTGCCTGGGAGGATCTACTTCGTCCGCTCCCGCGGCGGCACAAAAATGCCCACAAGAAGTGCCACGGGCATCTGCTTGTTGTGGGGGGTGATGCGTGTATGGGAGGCGCCGTTGTGTTGGCGGCGGAGGCGGCGATATATGTTGGTGCAGGTCTGGTTTCGGTTGCCACTAGACCCGACAATGTGGCAAGCATTATCGCTAGGCGTCCAGAGGTTATGGCATCTGGCGTGGAGAAAATGAAAGATCTCCTGCCTTTGATGGCGCGGGCATCAGCGATTGTGCTTGGTCCGGGTCTGGGTCAGGGTGCTTGGGGTCGGGCTGTATTTGACGCGGTGATAGAGACCAAGCTGCCGCTACTGCTTGATGCGGATGCCCTGAACATTCTTGCAACAATTGAGCATACAAGAAATGCACTATCAACCAACAAACCCGCGGCAGAGGCGCATCCTCCAGATAATCAACATCTTTGGCAAGCGAGACTCGCATGCGGCAATCATGTGTTGACTCCCCACCCTGGTGAAGCCTCTCGGTTACTTGGTGGTACGGATATACAGGCAGACCGGAAGACGGCGGTGAAACGGCTACAAGCACTTTATTCTGGCGTTATTCTATTGAAGGGCGCTGGAACATTGATTGCCGATGACAGGAGTGTCTGCCTCAATCCCTATGGCAACCCGGGGATGGCGGTGGCGGGGATGGGAGATGTATTAAGCGGCGTCATAGGGAGCCTGCTTGCCCAGGGTCATTCGCCCCGGGAGGCGGCGTGTCTCGGTGCGGTTCTGCATTCGCTAGCAGCAGACCAACTCAAAGCTGCCCAGGGGGAAAGGGGTCTGCTCGCCTCAGAACTGTTGCCAGTGATGAGACGCTTGCTGAACAGCCAGTTGACTGGCACCTGAATGCGCACCGTTAGAATTGAGAATGAAGAGGCCATGGTGATGTTCGGTGCAGCCCTCGCTGCCTGTTTGACTGGTCAGACATCAGTGCATATAGCGGGGCCTCTGGGTGCAGGCAAGACCACTCTGTGTCGGGGGATTATTCGCGCTATGGGTCATCAAGGCGCGGTCAAAAGCCCCACCTTCACCCTGGTTGAACCCTACGAGATAAACGGGCGGCATGTTTTTCATTTTGATCTTTACAGACTGAACGACCCCAGGGAGTTAGAATACATAGGTGTTGATGAGTATTTTGGTGAAGAGAGCTTTTGCCTGGTTGAATGGCCCGAGCGCGCAGCGGGTCAGCTGCCGCCGCAGGATGTTGATATTCAGATAGATATAGTGGGGCAGATGCGGGATCTACACATCAGCGCGAATTCACTACACGGCGAACGAATTTGTCAGCAACTGGAACAAGACTAGAATTGAGCCTCATTTGCGCTGTGATACTCGCCCTGACAGGCTTCGGTATCACCTCAGCCCAAGCGGCTACCGGTACCGACATAGAAGACATCCGTATCAGGCTGTCACCAGAGCGGACACGCCTTGTGTTTGATTTGACAAGCCCGGTTGAACACAGGGTCTTCTCCCTTGCTAATCCCGACCGACTGGTGATTGATTTTGAGGATATCCTTTTCAAGGCTGATATCAATAAACTCAATTTGAAGAACACACCCATCAAACAGATACGGCTAGGCAGGAGGGCAGATCACAAGTTACGAGTGGTGCTGGATCTGGTTGAAAAGATGCGGCCTCGCAGTTTTAGTCTTAAACCAGCCCAGCCTTATGGGCATCGATTGGTCATTGATTTGTATCCCCACCTCAGCCAGGTAAGGGAGCCGATCCAACAAGTCGACAGAGACACCAGAACAACGCGGGATGTCATCATAGCGATTGATGCCGGACACGGGGGCGAAGACCCTGGTGCCGTTGGGTGGGGGAACCTCTATGAGAAGAATGTCGTGCTGGCGATTTCCAAGCAACTGGCTCTTCTGTTCAATAGAGAGCCGGGGTTTACCGCCAGGTTGATTCGCAAGGGTGATTATTCTATTAAACTTCGCAAGCGTATTAATATCGCTTTTGACCACCGGGCAGATTTTTTCCTGTCAATCCACGCCGATGCCTTCAGGACATCCAAGGCAAGTGGCGCATCCGTCTATGCACTGTCTCTCGGGCGGTCTACAAGTGAAGCCGCCAAATGGCTCGCCGATAAAGAGAATCGTGCTGATCTGATTGGTGGCAGTGGTCTCATCAGTCTGGATGACCACGCCGAACCATATTTACCGGGTGTGCTATTGGATATGTCCATGGACGCTAGCCTCGCAACTAGTATGGACATGGCAAGTTTCGTGTTACAGGCTCTCGGGCAGGTCACTAAACTACATAAAAAAGGAGTCGAACAAGCAAGGTTTGCGGTGCTCAAATCTCCAGAAATTCCTTCAATTCTCATAGAGACTGGCTATATTTCCAATCCCGGAGAAGCAAAAAAACTTGCCCAAAAATCGCATCAAAAAAAGATCGCAACCGCCATTTTTACTGGCATCAAACGGTATGTGACTGCTCATCCACCAGAGGGAACCCGGCTGCTTGCCGCCATCAGGCGAAACGGGTTCTTCATCTATACCATTGAACAGGGCGACACTCTCTTGACCATTGCTTCACGCTACAAGATCAGCGCCAAGAAACTCAAGGAGTTGAACGGTTTGAGGAGTGACGCTATTCGCGTTGGTCAAAAATTAAAAATATCGCCCGGATAGTTTTGAATCTTCCGAGATAATTGTTTCAGCCTCCGGCTCACTCAGCGCAATGGAAATGAACAGGATATAATGGAGAAATAAAATAGCGATGAACCAGCCACTTCAAAACATCACCGACTATGACCGAAATCAAAACCGGGACTGAAATCAAAATCGGCACAACTGCGGTAATGGGAAACCGGATCAGTCGGCTTGATAAGAGACTCGCTAATCAGATTGCCGCCGGAGAGGTGGTTGAGCGGCCTGCTTCTGTGGTCAAAGAATTGCTGGAAAATGCGCTGGATGCCGACAGTAAGCGCCTTGAAGTGGACATTGACGCCGGCGGCGTAAAACTCATCCGGGTCCGTGACGACGGTACGGGCATACACAAAGACGACCTGATATTGGCGCTGGCACGCCACGCCACCAGCAAAATACGCAAACCGGATGATCTCAACACCATCGGTACCCTGGGTTTCCGAGGCGAAGCCCTGGCAAGTATCGCGTCAATATGCCGCTTGAAATTGAGCAGCAATGTGACCCGGGATCATCAAAATGGTTGGTGTGTTCAGGTTGCTGGCGCTGAAATGACCTCTTCTGAAATGACCACAGAAGTCACGCCGGCACCACACGCAAGAGGGACGACGGTGGAAGTGCAGGATCTGTTTTACACTACCCCCGCCCGCAGAAAGTTCCTACGGACAGAACGTACCGAATATCTCAAAATTGAGGAAATAGTCCGTAAGCTATGCCTGAGCCATCCAGCAACCACCTTTCTGCTGACGCATAATGGCAAAACAACCCGCCAGTATCATGGTGGCGAAGATAGCTCCCGTCGGATTGCGAATGTTTTCGGTCAGGCATTTCTTGATAATGCCGTCTATTTGAAGCAGGAAAGAGACAGCATGATACTGGAGGGCTGGCTCGGGCTACCCACCTATTCAAGAAGCCAGGCTGATCAGCAGTATTTTTTTGTCAACGGGCGGAGCATTCGGGACAAGCTGATTACTCACGCTGTCAGACAGGGTTATTCGGATCTGCTGTATCAGGGGCGCCATCCCGTTATCTGCCTCTTCTTCTCTGTTGACCCCAGGCTGGTTGATGTCAATGTTCATCCGACGAAGGGTGAAGTAAGGTTCCGGGAAAGCAGGAGTGTCCACGATTTCATATACCGCACCATTCACCATGTGCTTGCAGATTTGCGCCCGGACGAATCAGTCAACCCGGTGACAGATAGCAAGAGGCTACTCTCTGCAGAGCAGGTGTCACAACAGACATCCGCCGGCAGGACACAGCCTTTGATGCCGCCGGGTTTTTTCGGCGGTGGCGCGTCGGGAAAATTCACCTCAGAGCATGCAATATCCGAAAGAGCCCGACTCTACTCGACATTGTTCGGCACCGACCAGGCACAGGATGCAAGAGATGCTCAGCGCATGGGACTTCCCGCTGGGTCAGGGGCAGACGACACCATACCGCCTCTGGGTTATGCGATAGCACAATTACATGGCATTTATGTGCTGGCGGAGAATACCAGAGGGCTCATACTGGTTGATATGCACGCCGCGCATGAACGGATTCTCTATGAGCAGATGAAAACTTCCTGTGACGCAGAAGGATTGAAAAGCCAGCCCCTATTAGTCCCCGTCTCCATCGCGATCAGCGACCAAGAAATTGGGATAGTTGATGCTTGCAAACCGGAACTGGCAGCTTTTGGAATTGACATTGACAAGGCATCGGAAGCGTCCATCATCGTGCGCTCCGTGCCCACTCTGCTATCAAAGGGCAACATAGAACAACTGGTTAGGGATGTGCTGTCGGACTTTCTGGAGTATGGCTCCAGCGGACGCATCAAGCAGCACCGGGACGAGATATTATCAAGCATGGCATGTCACGGCTCCGTGCGTGCCAACCGCAAATTGTCCCTGCCAGAGATGAATGCGTTACTCCGCGATATGGAGGAGACGGAACACAGTGGTCAGTGTAATCACGGTCGTCCTACCTGGTGCGAATTGTCCATCCCGGAACTGGACAGCCTGTTCCTGAGAGGTCGCTGAGCCCCTGTGCCGCCTCGCGCCCTGGTCATTACCGGTCCCACCGCCTGCGGGAAATCCGCCCTCGCCCTTGAACTTGGTAGCCATGCCGCTGTGGAAATTATTTCTGCTGACTCGGCTCAGGTGTATCTGGGCATGGACATAGGAACAGCCAAGCCGAGGGCAGAGGTCCGGCGGTGGCTCCCACATCATCTGATTGATATTCGTGACCCGTCTGTCTCCTACTCCGTTGCCGAGTTCAGGCAGGATGTAGAAGGTCTGGTTCGACAAATTGACCAGCGTGGCAAGATCGCCGTAATAGTCGGTGGCTCCATGTTATATCTCAAAGCACTCAGAGACGGTATTGCTACGCTACCAAAAGCTGATCCGTCTATTCGACGGGACATTGAGCAGATGGCAACACAATATGGCTGGCATCAGGTACATGCAGAACTGGCACAGGTGGACCCGGCAGCGGCTTCGCGTATCAAACCTATGGATTCCCAAAGGCTGCAACGGGCACTTGAGATATATAGGCTCACTGGGCGTACCATGACGGCATTACACCAGGCAGGCGCCGAGCCCTGCTCCTTCCCCTTGACTGAAATAGCCATCATCCCTGAGGATAGGCGCGCCCTGCATGTCGCCATAAAGAAGCGTTTTGAGGCTATGCTGGCGGATGGACTGGTGGCTGAAGTCAAAGCCCTGCATAAACGGCAAGACCTGCATCCCGGCTTGCCTGCCATCAAGTCAGTAGGCTATCGGCAGGTCTGGGCTTACCTGTCGGGCGAAACAGACTACGACACCATGGTTGAGCGGGCAATCGCCGCCACCCGGCAACTGGCGAAACGTCAATACACTTGGCTACGAAGCTGGCAGGGTATCAGGGTGCTACCAAAACCGGATATCAAGCAGGTCTTGAAAACGGCGCTTTCTGCCAACATATTGACCTAGTGGCATAGAGTATCAGGGAGAGGTCTAGGTCCATGGAGCACATTGAAGCATTTGACCAGTTCGTGATTTTATTGCGAAACCTGGTGCCTCAGATGATCTACAAGTCTGCCATTATTACCCTCGTGCCTTCTTGGAGTGTACAGACACCAATGACGAACGAATCTCATTAATGAGCCTGACCAGGATCGCCAACATTGTTTTTTGATCGCCCGGTAGCAGGTAGCAAGGTACTGCTGGTTCATATCCAAAAAAGCAATTCGGAACTTGCGTCAACAGAAGAGTTGCGCGAACTTGCCTTGTCTGCCGGACTGGAGCCGGTGGGATGTCTGACGAGCAACCGACGCTTCCCGCATGTAAGGACCTTTGTAGGCTCCGGTAAACTGGAAGAAATCGCCCAATGGCTTACAGACAATCCAGCGAGTCTGGTGGTATTCGGGGATGATTTATCACCCACCCAAGAGAGGAATATTGAAATAGCCTTGCAAATCAGGGTGCTGGGGCGCACTGGACTCATTCTGGAAATATTCGCCAGACACGCACGCACCCATGAAGGGCAACTGCAAGTAGAATTGGCGCAACTTGAACATGCCGCAAGCCGTTTGACCAGGGGTTGGACGCACCTTGACAGACAGCGGGGCGGCTCTGGACGAGGGCAGGGTACTTCTTCCGGACTAGGCGGTGCCGGGGAAACTCAACTTGAAACAGACCAGCGCCTTATTAGCGACAGGATTCGCCGGGTCCAGGGGCGGCTCGGCAAGGTACATCAACAACGCCAGCACAACAGACGATCTCGAAGCCGCGCGGACATCAAGACGATTTCACTGGCCGGATATACCAATGCTGGGAAGTCCACCCTGTTTAATCGGCTCTGCGTGGCGGATGTTCATGTGGAAGACCAACTTTTCGCGACCCTTGACCCCACTATCAGAAAACTCAGCATACCCCTGCTCGGCACCGCCATCCTATCGGATACCGTTGGCTTTATCCGACAATTGCCACATACCCTAGTTGATGCTTTCCGGGCGACCCTTGAAGAAGTTAGCCAGGCAGACCTCTTGTTACATGTCGTTGATGCGTCAGCACCCTTGCGGGAAGAGCGCATCGCTGAAGTCAACGCCGTGCTCAGGGAAATTGGTGCCGAGGAGGTTCCTCAGTTGATGGTGTACAACAAGGTGGACCGATTGGCCATTGAGTCTCGCATTGAGACAGACAGACATTGCCTGCCAACAAAAGTCTGGATGTCCGGGCTAAATGGAGATGGTACCGCGCTGTTACTGGATGCGATTTCTAAACGCCTGTGCAATGATGTGATTGAGACGAGTGTCACTCTGGGACCCCGGGACGGGAAGATGCGAGCGCAGTTTTTTGCGCTAGGTGTGGTGCTAAAAGAGCTTTCAGGCGAAGATGGCTCTATCACTATGAATTTGAGAATTCAGCAGAGGAATTTGGACCAGATACAGCGAAATTTCGCCTCCCGATAACCTTTGCAAAGAGGTACAAATAGATAGTATTGTGGATTCAATCAGGATTCACAGTGGTATAAAGCAGGGGAATGACTCCCTACTTTTCACTCTGATGGAGATTCTTATGGCGTGGAATGAATCTGGAAGCAATAACAAAGGGGACAAGGATCCCTGGGGAAGTCAGGACGACCAGGGACCCCCTGACCTGGAAGAGGCATTCCAGAAACTGCAGAGCAACCTGATACGGATGTTTGGGAAGGGCTCTGGAGGTGGTCAGGGTGGCGGCTCGTCACGGCGATTTAACAGGAATATCATACTCATTGTGGGGGCGGTTCTCCTGTTGGTTTACTTAGTGATGGGGGTTTACACCATTGACCAACAAGAGCGTGGCGTTGTACTGAGATTCGGCAAACAACTGGACGATGTGGTGTTGCCCGGTTTGCATTGGAATCCGCCATTGATTGACCAGGTGTTGATTGCCAATGTCACGCAGGTGCGTTCCCACCCCCATGAATCCGAGATGCTCACCGAGGATGAGAATATCGTCAAGGTAAAAATGACGGTGCAATATGTCATCAACGATATTAAAAAATACAAGTTACAGGTGCGTGATCCTGACAAGAGTCTTTATCAGGCAACAGAAAGTGCTCTCCGGCATGTGGTAGGTAGCACTGAAATGCACGAGGTGCTGACCGAAGGGCGAGCGGAGCTAGCGATTGGTGTCAAGGAACGTATCCAAGACTATATGGACAACTACGGCACCGGTATCCAGGTCACCCAGATCAATGTTGACGAGACGGCGCCCCCGGATGCTGTCCGCGCCGCATTTGACGATGTGATCAAAGCCAGGGAAGACGAGGTCAGGTTACGCAACGAAGCCGATGCCTATGCCAACCAGGTTGTGCCCGAATCCCGGGGTGAAGCGCAGCGGTTTCTGGAGGAGTCTCAGGCATACAAGGAGCGGGTCATCGCCCAGTCGCGAGGTGAAGCGGAACGATTTAACAAGCTCTACGCCGAATACATACTAGCACCGGAAGTGACCCGAGCCAGGATGTACATTGATACCATTGAAGCAGTCATGTCCAACAGCACCAAGGTGATGATAGATGTTGATGGCGGGAACAACCTGCTGTACCTGCCACTGGACAAAATCATGGAACGAACTCAATCATCAACACCCGGCGGCCGCTATTCAACCCCTGAGCCCACCGGCAAATCTAATTTTGGCGATGGTACTGACAACAAACGCCAGAGGGAGAGACGCTAATGAACACGAAACAAAAGGCAAGCTCCAAGCAAACACAAAAGGAGAGTCGCTAATGTCCATTCGAACTATTGTGATTGGATTTATTCTTGTCGTGCTCGGGTTACTGGGGGCTAACTCTTTTTTCATCGTAACGGAAATGGAACGAGCTGTGTTGCTGGAATTCGGTAAGGTCGTCAGGAATAACATACCACCGGGGCTACACTTGAAGTTGCCTATCATCAATGAGGTGCGCAAATTTGATGGCAGGGTCTTGACCTCTGACGCACCGCCGGAGAGATTCCTCACCCTGGAGAAGAAGGCAGTCATTGTTGATTCCTTTGCCAAGTTCAGAATTGACGAGGTGGAAATCTACTACACAGCCACATCGGGCGATGAACGTCGGGCAGAGGATCTGTTGAAGCAGAGAATCAATAACGGTCTTAGAAACGAAATCAGCAACCGGACCCTGCATGAAGTGGTCTCGGGCGAGCGGGATGAACTCATGCATGCGCTGACCGAGAACCTTAATCAGGTAGCGAATGCTCAGCTGGGCGTGGTAGTAGTTGATGTTAGGGTCAAGAAAATTGATCTGCCCCCCGAGGTCAGTCAATCCGTGTATAACCGAATGAATACAGAGCGGGATATTGAAGCCCGCGAACATCGTGCTAAGGGACAGGAACTTGCCGTGGGTATCAGGGCGGATGCGGACAAGCAGCGGGAAGTCATCCTGGCAGAGGCTTATAGCAAGGCTGAGGAAATCCGTGGTGAAGGGGATGCAGCGGCGGCAGCAATTTACGCTGCTGCATTCAACAAGGACAAGGAGTTCTATGAATTTTCCCGAAGCATGTCGGCTTACCAGCGGGTATTTTCAAACAAGAACGATGTGCTGTTGATCCAGCCTGACAGTGACTTCTTCAAGTACATTAAGAGTAGCAAAACCGGGAATTGAGTTTCAAGGAAGATGTTACGTGATCTCGGAATAGCCCTGTGTCTGGTGCTAGTGATTGAAGGTATAGTCCCGTTTCTATGGCCTGAACGATGGCGCGAGATGGTTGTCAAGTTTTCTGAAATTGATACCAAAACAATGAGAATAGTGGGCTTGGTGAGTATGATAACGGGGACCGGGCTTCTGTATCTTATCAATTGACCCTGTCAATTAGCTTGTCACCGCCAGATCAAAACAGGGTAAATCAATGACGACTATTGCTGGCCGCTGGCTACTTCCAGACGGTGTTGAAGATGTGTTGCCACCACAGGCGAAGCAACTTGAGCAGATTCGTCGTCGCTTGTTGGATCTATACGAGACCTGGGGTTACAGTTATGTGATACCTCCCATGATCGAGTTTCTTGAGTCCCTGCTGACCGGTACAGGACATGACCTGGACCTCAAAACATTCAAGGTAGTTGATTTGCTGAGTGGCCGCACCATGGGCATTCGGGCAGACATCACCCCTCAGGTGGCACGGATTGATGCCCACAGCCTGAATCGGGAAGGCGTGATGCGGCTATGTTATGCAGGAACGGTCGTCCAGTCTCAACCTGACACCATGCTTGCCAATCGGACGCCTATCAGCGTCGGGGCAGAGCTGTTCGGTGAAACTTCAAGCAAAGCCGATCTTGAGATAGTAAGCCTCATGGCAGAATCTCTAAGATCCCTGGGGCTTGACAGACTTCATATTGAACTTGGGGATGTTGCGATTTTCCGCCAAATGATGGAAAACCTTTCAATTTCCTATGAGAAAAAGAACATATTATTTGAGTTGGTCCAGAAAAAAGCTCTTGCCGAGCTGAGGGAAAGTGCCGTGTCTTTCGGCTTGTCCAGTGATGATGTTGAGTTGATATGCAATCTACCCAGTCTGTGTGGTGACCAGAGCGTGCTGGCAGAAGCGCGGACCGTCTTCAACAAAAACAACGGCGTGCTTGAGTGCATCAATAATCTTGAGCATATCGCCGATGCACTGGATAGTCGATTCTCCGACCTGAACATCTACTTTGATTTGAGTGAACTGCGAGGATACGCCTACCATACCGGTATAGTCTTCGCCGCTTGTGTTGATGGTTTCGGGGAAGTTATTGCTAAAGGTGGTAGGTACGATTACATCGGTGAGGTATTTGGTCGAGATGCAAGAGGTGCCACTGGATTCTCCATCAATATCCGCAGTCTGCTTGCACCGACGATAATAAATGAGTCAGAAAAAAAACGGGTGTGCCTCGGAACGATTCCGAAAGCAATGCCCGATGCGTTGTGGCAGGAAATTCAGCGGTTGCGAGCGGACGGATACATTGTCGTGGAAACAGCCTTTGAAAAAGCCGTCGGAACAGACAAGATGGATGGTTTCGATTTCATACTGGAATACATTGACGACCAGTGGCAACTGCTGGATTTAGAAAAGCATCTATAAGGGCATTGAGAAGAGCATGGGTAAAAATGTCGTCATTATCGGTACCCATTGGGGTGATGAAGGTAAGGGCAAGATGGTTGATCTGCTCACGGAAAAAGCGGATGCAGTGGTGCGATTTCAGGGTGGACACAACGCGGGACACACATTGGTAGTGGCGGGTAAGAAGACCGTTCTGCATCTGATTCCGTCAGGTATTTTGCATGAGCAAGTAACCTGCATCATAGGTAATGGTGTTGTTGTTTCCCTGTCGGACCTGTTTAAGGAAATTGACGAACTTGAAGCGACGGGGGTGAACATCAGGGACCGGCTACTGGTCAGCCAGGGTTGTCCGCTCATCCTGCCCCATCATATCGCCCTGGACAAGGCCAGGGAGAAGAAGGTCAGGAACAATCAGAAAATTGGCACCACTGGCAGAGGTATAGGGCCTGCCTACGAAGACAAGGTAGCAAGACGTGGTTTGCGGATTGCGGATTTGTTTGACGAGCAAAAATTCAAGACCCATCTGGAAGAAATTATGGACTATCACAATTTTGTCCTGGAGAAATTTTTCAACACCAAGAAAATCGATTTCAATGAAACTCTCGCCGCATCACTTGGCTACGCTGACCAGGTTAAACCAATGGTAACGGATGTCGTCTCTGAACTTACCCGGCTACGCAAATCCGAGGCTAATATCTTATTTGAGGGTGCACAGGGTTCACTGTTGGATATTGATCATGGAACCTATCCCTATGTCACCTCTTCAAACACCACCGCCGGTGCAATCGCTAGCGGTTGCGGTGTTGGTCCTATGTACCTTGATTACATACTCGGTATTACAAAAGCCTATACCACACGGGTGGGTTCCGGTCCCTTCCCTACAGAATTGTTTGACAGCACTGCCAGTCATCTTTCAAAGAAAGGCGATGAATTTGGTGCCACTACCGGCAGACCCAGACGCTGCGGCTGGTTTGATGTCCATACATTAAAACGGGTTATCAGCATCAACAGTATTTCTGGGCTCTGTATCACCAAGCTGGATGTGCTTGATGAATTAGACACAGTGTCCTTGTGCGTCAACTATGAAGATAAGGATGCTGATTGCCCCACTCCCATCTACGAAGAGCTGCCTGGCTGGCAAGAATCCACTTCTGGCGCAAAAAGCCTCAAAGAGTTACCGAAGAATGCCAGAGCCTACCTGGAACGAATCGAATCGGCATGTGAAGTGAACATAGATTTTATCTCAACTGGTCCCGAACGCCTTGACACCATAGTGCTGAATAACCCTTATGATTAGATGCTTGGGGCTGAAATTAGCCCCAATTAATTATGTCGTATAAATACACGGTTTTAATTGCAAATGGCCAGGGACCTAAAGTCGTTCAGACATTTCATATAGGTGTTTCAGATTATCTAGCTGGACCCTGAACTTGGTGCCATGATCGCGGACGGTTCCGCCCTCTTTGATATAAGCGTCAAAATCAACCAACACCAAACCGTTGGTTATTGCTTTCATTAACTGTGACAGTTTGAACTCCTGAAAAGCTGTGGCCCGATCGTACTTTACCTGGCTCTTGTTCACGCTCCCCTCAACAAGTATCAATCGCCTTAGCTTTCCACCTGCCGCATTAAGTAGGTCATCCTCTGTCCAATGCGGAGCTATTCCTGTGAAATCATCATGTCGAATCCATATAGACCCTGCATCATAGACCAGGCTAAAACCACGGATTGATTCACCTGCTATAGTGTGCCTGAAAGACGGTCGGCCGTTACTCCCAATCCACCCAAAATTGTTAATAATGTTTTTTATTGAGCCTTTTGGTCTGGGTGTTTTGTGGAATAATGTGAGCAATGAGGAGCCTTGAGAAAATTTCAATTCCCATAATCCAGCGTCCGGACCATCGTGGTTCGATGTTTTCAAACCCACGGATTTTTCTAGGAAGTTCCCCGGCGCACCTGAACCGGTAGCAGGCAGGTCATGCCATCCGCTATTACAGATTTCCCTAATTTTCTCGAATAAAATCTTCTTTGATATCACGCGCTTAACTCTCTGTGCGCTGTCAGTCGTTTCTTAGCCAGTAGGCAATAATCCTTGCTTTTCTCAATGCCTATCCACTGCCGACCTTCTGTTTCGGCGGCGATCGCAGTGGTACCACTACCCATGAAGGGATCCAGTATTACCTCGCCAGTCGTTGAACCAATACATTGTTGAGCCAATTTTGGTGGGAAGGGGGCGGGATGGGGGTTGTCGGATTCCTGCGAGACTTCCCACACATCCCCAAGAGCATTTGCTTTTGGTGCCAGTTTGAAGCCGGGCTTTGTGATTAGATAAACAACCTCGTAGGTCGGCAGGAAGTATCCGGGGTTGAAATTTATACCGCCCTTGCGTCGCCAGATGATAATTTGTCGGACAGGAAATCCTGCAACAATATCGGCTCGGTCTTGTAACAATCCGCCTTGTACTCGCCACTTGTGGTTATAAAATATCGCTCCTGTTGGTTTAAGCAGGCGCATCATGGCATTCAAGCATTCCCTCTGCCATGCAACATATTCACCATGTGGCATACAATCATCATATCCAGCGTACCCATTAATGAGTTCTGCTTTGGGCCACTTGCCACCATTGCCGTTCTTCATGCCGTTGCCGGTGGACTGCTTCAAATTATAGGGTGGGCTAGTTACTATGGTATCAATGGACTGGGCGGGCATCCGCGCCATAAGTTCAAGGGTGTCGCCCTTGTGTATTTTACCAAGCCATTTATTCAGACCATCCTCCAGTAGCATGTCACAAAGCTGAATTTGGTTCATATTGGCACTCCCAAGAGGCTATTTTTCGGGCATTATGTCCGCATCTGTGCTCTTTTTCAATTAAAACTGTGTATTTATACAGTAAAATGGACTCAAATCATGCTGACTCACCTTTCCATACACCATCTGACGCTTGTTGAGCAACTGGACCTTGAATTCCAGTCCGGGATGAGTGTCGTAACTGGCGAGACGGGCGCGGGTAAGTCAATCCTGCTTGAGGCGCTTGGGCTGGCACTGGGCGACCGGGCTGACTCTTCATTGATTGCCCCCAATAAGGACCGGGCTGAAGTGAGTGCGAGTTTTGACTTGCAGGACAATCAGGATGCCAGCAGTTGGTTAGCCGCAAGGATGCTTGAGGATGATGGCAGGTGCATTTTAAGGCGAGTCGTGTCAAAGGACGGGCCCTCGCGTGCCTTCGTCAACGGCTCAAGCGTCACTATCGGCGACCTCAGAGCACTGGGCGAGATACTGCTCGACATTCACTCTCAACATGAACATCAGTCGCTTCTGAAAAAACCGACCCATCGTCGGTTGCTTGACGCATTCGGCCGTCACACAGACAAAGTGATGCAGTTGAGCGAGCTTTTCGATAAACAGAAGCAAATAAAAACCGCGCTTGATCGGCTACTCAAAAATTCTGAAGAACAATCGGCGCGTATCCAGTTGCTCAATTACCAGGCGGAAGAATTATCTTTGCTGGCGGTCACCCCCAAGGAACCGCAAGCACTAGAAAGCGAACAAAAACGGCTTGCCAAGGTCGGCGCCAATAGAGAAATACTTGCTGAAGTACTACACCTTTGCGGCGGCACTTCTGCAATTGGCTCTGCAACTAGTTCAGCAACTAGTTCTGCTACTAGTTCTGAAATGATCTATGAAACCAACGCCATGACATGGGTGAGCAGAGCAGTCAAACTCCTGGCTTCTATTGAAGCTCAGGGTGACGAAAAAAATACCCTGGAATCCGTCTCAGAAATGCTGTCAAGCGCCCAGATTCAACTTGAAGAAGCTGTTGCTGACCTCACCACTTTCAATGAGTGTTTAGTTGATGATCCTGAACGGCTACATCTTGTTGAAACGCGTTTGAGCACCATTTATGAAATCGCACGCAAGCACCGGGTAGATCCAAGTCAGTTGCCAGAATTGCAAATAAAACTGCAAACAGAACTTGACGACATAGAACAGATTGATGAACAGATTGCTGAATTAAGCACCCAATTTGAGTCTGCCGAAAATGCCTATCTTGACCTTGCCAGGAAGGTCACAAAATACCGACAGACTGCTGCCAAGAATCTTGAACAGCAGGTGAGTACCCACCTGCACAATCTAGGCATGAGTGGTGCCCTGTTCAAAGTGTCATTGACAACCGGTTCGCCAGGTCAATATGGTCTTGATGATATTGAATTTCTGATTGTCACCAATCCGGGTCAGCCACCTGCTCCCCTGAACAAGATTGTCTCCGGGGGCGAGCTTTCCCGCGCTAGCCTTGCTATCCAGGTGGTGACGGCGAAAACATCAGATACACCGACTCTCGTGTTTGATGAGGTGGATGCTGGAATCGGCGGGGCAACTGCCGAGGTGGTGGGTGATCTGCTTCGTCGCTTAGGTGCTGATGCACAGATCATTTGTGTAACTCACCTGCCGCAGGTTGCAGCCCAAGGGCATCAGCATTATGTGGTCACTAAATCAACAACGGTGGATGCCGCCAGCACCCGCGTCACCCGGTTGGACGAGGAGCAAAAAGTTCATGAGATCGCGCGTATGCTGGGTGGTATCAAACAGACAGACCAATCACTGGCACATGCCAAGTCAATGCTCGCAAGTGCAAAGAATGTCACAAAAAGTGCCACAAAACGCAGCGAGCGAAGGTCAAGCAAGGCAAAAGGGATAAAGACTCAAACCCGGCAAAAGTAACATTAGCCTGCAAGTGTCTAGCGGCAGTCAGGGCATAGCCCATACATATTCAGGTCGTGGTCGGTGAGTTCAAAGCCAAGTTTAATTGCCATTTCCTTCTGTCGCTGCTCAATGGCTTCATCGACAAATTCTTCAATCCGGCCGCACTTGATACATACGATATGATCGTGATGAGTATCCGAGGACAACTCAAACATCGAGTGATTGTCCTCAAAATTGCGCCGGGTCACTAGCCCCGCCTGCTCAAACTGGGTCAGGACCCGGTAAACTGTCGCCAAGCCAATCTCTTCTCCTTTTTGCAACAACAACTTGTAAACATCTTCCGCGCTGACATGATGTTTCTCAATGCTTTCCAGAATTTGCAAAACCTTGATTCTGGGCAGCGTGATCTTGAGTCCTGCGTCTTTTAGTTCCTGAGATTCAGCGGGCATCGGCGATCCTCCTGTGGATGTTTCTATACAAGCGGGTGAAGAAACAAGACTGTGAGAGTATAATACAGGTAAATCTGGATACGAGTTCAGTAAACATGTTTAACAAAAAGGCGGTTGATTTGCACCGAATCATCCTTGCGCTGGGCATCATCCTCATACTGTCAGCCTGCACCAGTTTTCGATTCCCTGGCGTACACAGAATTACCATCCAGCAGGGTAATGTCGTCACCCAAAAAATGATCAACCAGCTAAAACCGGGGATGACGAAGGGGCAGATCAAATTTATACTCGGCAATCCTATTGTTGATGATTCTTTTGACAGGCAACGCTGGGATTATATCTACACCATTCAGATAGGCGCCAGTCCGGTTCTGCGAAAAACACTTGCCTTGTACTTCGTCAAGGATAGGTTGAGCTATTTTGAGGGTCACTTTATTCCCACCGAGGAAGCCGCTACTCTTGGTAAATCTGGCACCGACTAACACCATCAGCCCTGGCGTGCACGTTGCCGACGCGCTTCTTTCGGGTCACTCTGCAGATTTCGATAGATCTCAATTCTATCCCCTTCCCGGACGAGATAGGCATCATCCTGGAACTCTCCAAACACACCCTTAGGCAAGTTATCCAGATCAAGGGTGGGGAAGAGCGACATAATCCCTGACTGGCTGACAGCCTCAATCAAAGTCGTACCGACGGGGACGGTCAGCTGTAACACTTCTTGGCGGTCAGCCGTCCCGCAGGCAACCTCAATGGCGACCGAGCCACTACTCATCAGGGGCTCCCCCGCCCTTATTGCCGCAACTCTGACCGACATAGATCTCATCGGCTCTGGCGCAAAAGGTATCTACCATAGAATTAGCCATAAGTTGGAAGACCTTACCAAAGGTCAAATTCATCAGTCGTCGCTCAAATTCAAAGTCCAGGCTCAGTAGGACCTTACAAGGCTTCTCCGCGTCATCTTCACCCTCACCAAGCGCGTGAAATTGCCATCCGCCCACAAGCATTTTGAAGGGACCTTCCAGCAAGGTAATGCCTATACTGGTCGGTCTTTGCAAACTGTTCCGCGTGGTAAAGCTCTGGTGGAAGCCAGCCTTCGCAACAGTCAAACGAGCAGTCATCTCATGTTCATCTTCCGCTATTACGGCGGCATCAACACACCAGGGCAAGAATTCTGGATAGGACCTTACATCATTGACGACAAGAAACATTTGGTCGGTCGTGTAGGGCAAGAGGGCAGTTCGTTCTATCCGTTTCACCCCAGTTATCCAGTAAAGAGTGTTTGTAACTTCATCACAAACACTATGCCAACTGCCACAGGTGCGATATACCTGATGAGTGCTTGCCAGATATTGATTGTATAACCGGCAAAGCCAAGTTCTTCCTCAATGATCGTCTGACGCAAAGCCCAACCCGTAAATAAGGCGATCAGAACACCACCAACAGGGAGCAATATCTTGTCCGACGCAAAGTCCACCAGGTTGAAAAATGTCATACCGGGAAAGAAGTGAACGTCCGACATGATATTGAAAGAAAAGGCACTACCCAGACCCAGGAGCCAAGCCATGAAACCAACGATCATGGCGCTAACTGCCCTGGTAGTCCGTAACCTCTCCACCAACCAGGCTGTTACCGGTTCTAGCAAAGATATTGCCGAGGTTATCGCAGCAAAACTGACAAGCAGGAAGAAGAGGGTGCCGAAAAACTGCCCGCCCGGCATATTGGCAAAAGCGATGGGCAGAGTCAGGAACATCAGAGACGGTCCCTCGGTGCCTTCCAGACCATTGGCAAAAACAATGGGGAAGATGATCAATGCCGAGAGGAGGGCAACAATAGTATCCAGCATGGCGATAGTGACCGATGCGCCGATAATGGACACGCCTTTGGGAAGATATGCCCCGTAAGCCATGATAGCGCCCATCCCGATACTCAGGGTAAAGAAGGCGTGACCCATAGCCGCCAAGAGCGCATCAACAGAAAAGGCTTCAACTCTGAAGGAGAAGAGGAATGTCAGGCTTTCCTGAAAATGCCCAGATTCGGTTGCCGCCCAGACGACCAGCATCACCAGCAAAATATAGAGGGCAGGCATCATATATTTCACTGCCGTCTGCAGACCTTTTACGACCCCCAGGGCGGCAATGTATGTCGCCATCACCATAAACAGGGTTTGCCAGCCAACAAGAGCCCAGGGATTGGCAGTCAAGGTAGTAAATATCTCCTGGGTAGATTGGGCGTTAGCATTGACAAGCCCGCCAGTGCTCATTTCAAGGAGATAAAACAGAACCCATCCAGCAACAACCCCGTAGTAGGACAAGATTGTAAATCCTGCTATAGCACCCACCCAGCCAATCGCTTGCCAACTGGCAGTTACGCCAGATGCCTGGGTGAGATCTTGCATGGTGTTGATTGGGCTTTTCCGTCCTGCTCTACCCAGTAGAATTTCGGATGCCATGATCGGCACTCCTATCAGCAGAATGCAAGCGAGATACACCAATACGAAAAAACCGCCACCATTTTCACCGGCTATGTAGGGGAATCGCCAAATATTCCCTAGTCCTATAGCAGAACCCGATGCCGCAAAAATAAAAATGAGGCGGGAAGACCACATACCATGAATAGATTGAGACATAAGAATGACCGTATCAGATAAGGAAGTTCCTGATTGTCAGGGATTTAAGCCTCGGGTTCAACACCCTCAGTCTTATCTGGATATAAGAGATTGCAAGTTTATAATACCGCCCCCACAGGTGGGATTATGAATAAAAAACAACCAAAGACGGCGGCGAAGACTATTGCCCTGAACAAGAAAGCCAGATTTCACTATCTCCTCCATGAGAGGTTTGAAGCGGGTCTTGCTTTGGAGGGATGGGAGGTAAAATCTCTCAGGGCTGGCAAGGGGCAGCTCACGGATACTTATGTGCTGTTAAAAAATGGCGAGGCATTCTTGCTGGGGAGTAACATCGCACCCTTGGCGTCAGCGTCAAAGCATACGGGAACAGACCCGCAACGCACCAGAAAACTGCTGCTCCACAAGAAAGAAATCGCACGGCTGATCGGTGCTACCCAAAAGAAAGGACAAACCTGCGTACCACTTGCCCTGTATTGGAAAGCGAACAAGGTGAAGTGTGAAATCGCCCTGGCAACAGGCAAAAAAGAACAGGATAAACGCGCCGCCGCCAAGGACAGGGACTGGAGCCGTCAACAATCACGCATTATGAAGGAATACAATAAATAATCTGCCTGTGCTTTTGTGGTACTTCCGCCTTATGGAGCATCCAGCCCAACATAGGAATAGGGACGCTCGCTCTTTTCAAGGTATCGCTTGCGTAATCTGTCCGATCTGGTGGTAATGGGTTGAGGCTTGCCATTGATAAACACCAGTTCTGGCCAAGTCGTCACCTGGAGGGGGTCGGCATTCCACACGACTAGATCACCCCTGTGACCCGGAGCTATTCTGCCAGCATCCTTGAGTCCGAAAATATCCGCCACATTACTCGTCAGTGCGGCGAGTGCTGCCTCCTGAGGGAGCCCATAGGCTACTGCAACGCCTGCCGACTGCCTATTGCGCAAAGCGAGGGCACTATCAAATGCAGGGCGACCAAAGGCAAAAGTAACCCCTGCTTCGTAAAGTATCCGGGGCGCATCAAGAGAAGCCGTCAATTCATCAAAATTGTCCGCTATGTTATCGGTGGCATCCAGTATTACTGGCACATTGGCAGCGGCTATCTGTTCGGACGCCAGATGTGCTTCAGACGCGCCAGACAACACTAGCCGAATAGATGTGCCCTGGACAAAATCCAGCAACGCCAGAATGTCAGACTTCTTGTGAACCTCAACCATAAACAACTTGCGCCCAAGTCGAACGGCTTCAAGAGCAGAGAGATCGCGCACCTTTAACCCAAATTCAGAGACGCGCCCGGACCGGTTCCAGGCATTGGGGTCCTTTGCCCACTCCTTCGCTTCCGTAAATGAATCTCTGAAAAAGTCTAGGGTGCTGCCCCGCGAATCATCACTCTCTCCACCAAATCTGGCGAGTAGCAGATTCTCTTCCTTGACAAGGCTCTTGCCGTCCGTATCAAGAGCCACTATTGAGCCGAGGCCCGCAAAGACCGAATGATCGGTCATTCTTGGGAGGATCTGGGCAAGAGTGATGCCCCCCGCCCGAGCGTGCGGAATGAGCGTTGAGTCTGGATTAAACCCGCCGAGCGGGGAAAATCCAGCCTGGTATCGGGTGGTGCTATCATCCCGCGTTTCTTCCAGCAGTTCTATTTCAATAATGCCAAGGCTACTGCGCGGTGCAATGAATCCGGGCGTCACAATTTTGTCCTGCAGATCAATGCGTTCTGCACCTGCAGATTTGGCGGTATTTCTGAGTGCCGGCGCGGGCGCAATAGCCACTATCCGCCCATCTCTCAATAAAATATCGGACAACCCAGGCGCATCCTTGTCCGTCATGGTGTAAACGCGGGCATTCAGCAACAAAAAGGATTCAGCGGTCGCAGCAGTCGTCATCAATGCCAAGACCAAAATGCGGGCAAGCCCGACTATTTTTTTCAGAGTCGTCTTCTTCAGATTCAATAGTGGCATGATCATTCTTCTACCTTGTTTATTCACAATAGGTCTATTCAGATGCTTGGTCATTTGATACTCCCTTCTGGTCGAATGGCACCCAGACCCGCGTCGGTCACAGGCTGCAATCCTGCATCCTCCCAGTTGTACATCTCAACACCGTCAATGAAAACCTGCTCAACTCTCGCAAAGGTATCAAAAGGGTCCATAGACCATAGGACAAGATCAGCCCGCTTGCCGGGTGTCAGGGACCCGGTCTCGTCATCAATGCCCAGTGCCCGTGCTGGATTGAGAGTAATCCATGAAAAAGCTCTTGCCTTTGAGATATTGAGCCCCGCTCTCACTCCCGCCGCCCAGGCCTTTGCCACTTCAAGATTCAGGTGCTGAATATCCCTTGCCGAATCGGAATGGATAACAGCGCAGCCCTTGCCATCTCCACCTCTATCAACCATCGCGGCATTCGCATAGACCATGTCATAGGCTTCGTGCTTGAATCCCCACCAATCCGCCCATACGGCAGCACAGACACCATGTTCAGCGAGCAAATCGGCTATCTTGTAGGCTTCAATAGCATGATGGAAGGCTGATATTTTGTAGTCAAATTCTTCTGCCACGCGCAACATTGCTGCCATTTCTTCTGCCCGATAGCAATGCATTTGCACCCGTATATTGCCTTCAATAACGCCTGAGAGGGTTTCCATAGCCAGGTCCCGCTCATGGCGTGGGATGATTTCATCCTCTGCCTGATTTTTTTTGTCGAGATAGGCATGTGCATCTATCCAATGTTTGCGATACAAAGCCATGTTACCCATGCGAGTGCTAGGCGCTGTATTTCGGTGCCCGTAAACTCTTTTGGGATTTTCTCCACAAGCCATTTTTAATGATGGCGGGGCGTCGGGGAACTTCATACTTTGGACGGTGGGGTTGACGACATTCCGCAGGGTAACGCCACGCCCGCCGAAGAGATTTGCTGACCCGGGCAGAATATGGAGTGAAGTCACCCCGCCTCTCAATGCCTTGGGGAAGCCAAGATCCTGTGGCCAAACAGAATGCTCTGCCCAGACCTGAGGCGTTGCTGGATCAGTTGCTTCATTCCCATCGGAATTTGAACTAAATGCCGGAGTGGGATACACACCAAGGTGTGAGTGGATATCAATGATTCCGGGGGTCAACCAACGCCCCTCGGCATCTATCACCCGGGCATCGGGCGGTGGCGTCAAGTCACTACCCACGGCATCTATTTTGCCCGAGCGAATGAGAAGGTCGGCGTCATCCAACGCCGTCCCGTCACCCATATATGCCCGGGCATTTGAGATGAAGATGGCACCCGTCGTCTGAGGCTGATAGGTAGAATGCCAAGGGTCAAAGGCTTTGAGGGCATCTATACTTCGCTGCCTGTCAACCATAATCAAGGCCACCACCCCGAGGATAGCCAACATAACGCCTACCATGAGTAGCCATATTCTGTAAAGCATAGATTTTCACCTCGTTATGTGGTCAGGAAGATGCTGCACCCTTTGAGAGTGTGCAAGAAGCGCCGTCCGGTCCTGCTGGTAGCGTCGTCCTGCTAACCAGAAGAGTGGAATCGCCGTGGCTGAAAGTAGTGTAAAGATGAGTAGCATCCAGGTATAGGGCTCAGCGACACCCGCCGCCCGCATCAAATCTATGCTGATACCACCAAAAGTAATACCCATGCCAAGCCCGATGAGATTCAATGAAAGAATATAGAAGGCTACCACAGTGGCACGAATTTGGGGCGGTACTAACTCCTGAACTGTAGAAAAAGTAGGTCCGAAGAAACAGCCCAGTTGAAAGAAACCGGCGAATATTCCCGTCCAGAACCATAGGCTATCTGGCGGCACCAGTCGGTAAGCAATATTGACTGGCAGGAAGATCAACATAATCCAGAACAAAAACATCGCCCGCCCAACCCCGGTACGGCGCATGAACCAATCACTACCGATACCGCCGAAGAGATTGCCCAGGATGCCAGCAAACATGCCGATCCAGCCGGTGGTCTGAGCTATGTAGGCGCGGTCAAACCCGCGCTCCTCAACATACCAGAGTTGATCGAAGGCGGCGGCACCCAGAATAAAGTGCAGGGCTACGCCGCCTGCCATGGTCAGGCACAGGGCTGGCGATGATTTGAGTGCTCTGACCAGGGTGCTGAAGGTCTGCTTGAAATCAATCGGTTGCCGCACATTGGCACTGGCTTGAGCACTGTCGTCCTGTGCAGCGTCCGCCTGCAGGTGCTTCCTCGGGGTTTCCTTCACGCACAGCATGACCAGGGCAAACACCAGACCCAAAGCCCCCAGGATGTAGAAGCAGTTGCGCCAACCTATGGCGGGACCCAGATAACCAGCAATAAGCAGGCTGACCCCCACGCCAATGGGTACGCCCATATAGTAAAAACCAGAGACGAATCCCATACGCTCTGTCGGGAAACGGTCTGACAACATGGACATGGCAGTGGGCGTGAGCACTGACTCCCCGACACCAATAAACATCCGCGGCAGTGCCAGACTAGCGAAGCCCTTGGCGGCACCGGAGGCGGCGGTGAGGAGGCTCCACAGGGCAAGTCCCATGGCAACCAGACGCGGCCTGTGCAACCTATCCGCCAGGGCACCCATAAACAAACCCATGAAGGCATAGAAGACGATGAAGGCGAAGCCGGTGAGCAGTCCGAACTCGGTGTCGCTGAGCGCCAGGGCCGGTTTGATGAAATTTGCAAAACTCGCTAGCAACTGCCGATCCACAAAATTCATAACATTCAGCAGCGTTAAAAACCCTAGAAATAGATAATGATGCGACGCGACCTGCTGCTCTTCTTGATTCATCGCGTTTCCTTCATATTGGTTTTGTTTGATGCTGAACTGTGCCAGTGCGGGTTTCCAGCATGCCAGCCCCAGGATCAGCTAAGGCTGGTGTAAAAAATCAACAGAATTGCAGTCGGCGCAACATAACGCAAAATGAATCGCCAGGTAGAATATAAAACGCCATTGACCATGCCCAATTCCTCAAGGCTAGAATTCCTGGACATGAACCACCCGGCAAACACGGCAATGAGCAAGCCATTTAACGGCAACATGATGTTTGAAACGATGAAATCCAGCAGGTCAAACACCCCCTTGCCTTGTAGCAGCGGAATAAAATCAAGGGGTGTGAAGCCCTCCCAGAGGTTAAACGACAGAGCCGCGCCGATACCGAGAAACCAGGCGACCAAGCCCGCCAGGACTGCCATCAAAGGACGCGAAACGCCCTTGTGCTCTTCAAGAAAGGATACCACCGGCTCTAGCATACCTATCGCCGTTGTGAAGGCGGCGGCGAACAACAAGACAAAAAATGTAAAGCCGAGCACCCAGCCAGCCGGCATCTGCCCGAAAGCGACCGGTAGGGTGACGAAGATCAGGCCAGGACCCTCGCCAGGATCAAGACCATAGGTAAATACAAGTGGAAATATCGCTATCCCAGCAAGTAGCGCAACGAAGGTATCGGCGGCGGCGATGAAGATTGCCGACCTGGGCAACGACACATGATCAGGAAGATAGGCGCCGTAGGTCATCAGCATGCCGACACCTATGGCGACCGAAAAGAAAGCCTGACCGAGTGCCATGAAAACCACTTGGGGGGACAGCTTGCTGAAATCGGGCGTGAACAGAAACCTGAGCCCTGCCTCTATGTCGGCAGAGACGATGGAATTAACAACCAGCAAAGCCAGGATGACGAACAAGAGCGGCATCATATACCTGGCAATCAACTCTATACCCCTGTGCAGTCCACGCCCGACCACAATGACCGTCACGCCAATAAACACAGAATGCATGACTAGCAACCGAGCAGGTGAGGCAAGGAGCTGAGCGAAACTTTGTTCCGAGCCGGCCCTGTCCATGCCTTGGAAAACACCCAGCGCTGCTTTGATCACATAATCAATCGACCAGCCTGCGACAATGCTGTAAAAACTGAGACCGAGTAATGGCACCCCCAGGCTGAGCCAACCGATGAATTGCCACTTCGGACTGAGGCCCTCGCGCCTCGCCAAATCGCGCATGGTGTTGACTGGGCTGGACTTGCCGCGCCGACCTATCAGCAATTCCGCCGCCATAATGGGGACCGCCAGAAGCAGGATGAAGCAGATATACACTGCCACAAATGCCGCACCACCATTTTCGCCAACCATAAACGGGAAACGCCATAGATTTCCCAAGCCGACTGCGGCACCGATAGTTGCTAGCAGAAAGGCACTGGTGGAAGACCATTTTTCGTGTTGTATCTTGATTGTGTGCCCTGCCTTATATCTTGGTGTTGAAGTAATCCGTCATGCGTTGCATAGCGGTTTCGATTTTTGCATAGGATTCGGCACCGAAACAAATTCGCAGATGGCCTTCACCAACCTTGCCATAAAAAGAACCGGCTTCAACCACGACGCCAGTTTCCTCCAATATTTCATTCGCCAGACATGCCGAGGACTTGCCCGTCCCTCTGATCTCTGGAAAGGCATAGATGGTGCCCTCAGCAAGCGGACAACGTACCCCTTTCATGGCGTTCAGATACCGATGCACCAGATCCCGCTTGCGGCAATCTTCGGCAACCATGTCGGCAACCACCTGCTGTGATCCGGTGATAGCGGCATAAGCACCCTCCTGCGCGAAGACATTAACATGGGCGACGTCGTTCATTGTGATTTTGAGCAGAGCCTCAATGTATTGTTGCCTCGCCGCAATATAACCGAGCCGCCATCCATCCATAGCGTAGCCTTTGGTAAATGCGTACATGCTGAAAGTTCGTTCCGCCATGCCGGGCAGAGAGGCAATGCTGATGTGTTTCTTGCCATCAAAGAGTATCTGCTCATAGACTTCGTCTGCCATCACGAGTAGATCGTTTTTAATAACCAGATTGGCAAGCGATGTCAGTTCCTCGGCACTGAAGACGCGACCCGTCGGATTGGATGGGTTGACCAGTGCAATCATGCGGGTCTTGTTGGTGATCTTCTCCTGGATTGATTCAGCATCTATCCGAAAACCCTTTTCCTTGTCCAGGGGAGCCAAAACGACTCTGCCACCCGCCAGTTCAATTTTGTTGACATGCTGGGGATAGTAGGGGTCAAGCAATATAACCTCATCACCCTCGTCGAGACTAGCCATGCAAACACTGTAGCCTGCGTGGGTTAGCCCGTTCGTCACGATGATTTCATCCGGGGAAAAATCGACTTTATTGTAGCGTTTCAATTTCTCAGCCAATGCCTCGCGGAGTTTCAGTTCTCCCGGGAATTCTCCATAGTGGACGATGCCATCATCAAGCGCCTGCTTGGTTGCTTCCTTTATGTGTAATGGCGTGTCAAAACAGGGTCGCCCAACTTCTAGATGAATAAGATCTTTTCCCTGGGCAATGAGGGCTACGGCTTTTTCATACATGCCAAAACTTTTGGGCGAACTTTTGGTTATCCTGTCAGCGGGCCATTTCACAATCGTGTTCCTTTACTGCATGTTTTGATTGACCAATCTAGTGATTGAATTATTTATCCTGAGAAATCCACATTACCTGAATGTACAAAACTGGTCCGGGTTCTAAACTAATTAAGGTGCTTTCCCTAAATTGCAACCTGGGCTTGCAGCATAATACATAGTCTTGTGCTCAAGAGAAAATATAGATAGTCTTGCAAGGGTGTTTTAAGTGGTAGTATTCATCCATGAAAACAACATTCCGATACTTGGCTATTACAGTCATATCCTTGGTAGTCCAACCACTCCAGGCCGCCGAGCCCCCATCTCTATATGGTGCCTGGCAACCGGTTACCTATGTCATCCAGGGCGACGCATATCCTATGTCGGGGCTGATGATCATCACGCCGAAATACTTCTCCTCCAATACTCTGTTCAAACTTGAACAAGATGCAGAGGTAAATGCCAACGCCAATGCTGGACCCTATCATTTGGCTGATGGCAAAATCGTTTTGAATCAGTGGATGCAGTTGCACTGGCGTCCAGGTAAGCCGGGAGAGCATTTTCTGGCGCAAGAAGTTGTGGAAGAAATACCCTACAAGATTGAGAATAATAAACTTATCTTCTTTTTCCCGTCCGGGAACAGGTATATATCAGAACGGCTTGAATAGCCTGGCTATTTGAAAAATGCGCTCCATCTCTAGTGCTCAAACGAGAATCATTCTTGGCGCTCTCTTTGTAGAAATCTTTGCGGATCTACGCGCCAGCGGAAAAATTCGACAATATAGCCACCAGGATCTTGCATTCTGAATTCTTCAATTAACCCTTGCCCACCCACTTCTATCCCGTGGATCATATTAATGCCTTCTATGGACTGAAGTTTCTTGTACCAGGCTTCTAGATCCTCAGTTTCAATGGATAATAGTGCTCCCTTTTCTTCTATCGGCCGTAAAGAGCCACCGCTAGCGTTAACCAGGCCTATGTGTGATGCAGGGTTTAATTCAAAAATGATGACCCAACCTTCGTCAGCATGTTTTTTCAACCCCAATTTATGTTCATACCAGGCAGCCGCTTCTTCCAGGTTGTGATAGTAGAAAAACGGCACCCCTGCTTTTATTGAAGGATTTTTAGTGGGCTCTGCTACCAGGTAGTCAGCGTGGAACAGCAACAACAAGCAACACAAGCCCAGAATGACGCCCCTTGCCAAATTACTCTGGGCAAGTACCAGTGACATTTTCATGGACTACAATCCTTTACGAATACTCAAACCGTACACACTCGGGCTAGAAACGGAACCGTCCACATATTCCAAAGCCGCGCCTGGCGCAGGAGTGCCATAGAAACCGCTGGTGACAAATTGTTCGTCCGTAGCATTCTTAATGAAGAATGACACGGAAAAATCCTGCGCCTGGTCGTAATAAGTGAGTGTCAAATTAATAAGATCGTAAGACTTGCGTTTGAGTTCTTGAGAATTACCAGCGTCGTTATACATTTCGTCACTGTGTGACCAGTCAAAGCGAGGCGTCAATGTTTTGGCATCACCTAACTGGGCTTCATAGTATATGGAGAAAGCCGTCTGTAACTCTGGCACACGTGGTAAATCCTTATTTTTGGTTACCCCAGCCACTATCGCGGTAGGGGATAATTTATCGTACCTGCCATCTAGCGTGGCAAGGGAAAAACTCAGTCCTACACCATTGGCGAACCTGGTGACCGCTTCAGCCTCAAAACCGGAGATTGTGGCATCTCCAGCGTTTCTAGTGACGGAAACACCCTGGCCTGCGCCCTCTGTTACAGTGACCTGAAGATTCGTGTAATCAGTCCAGAAGTATGCTGTGGCAAGACGCAAGCGGCGCTGGAACAAATCGGCTTTATAGCCAATTTCAGTGACCCTGGCTTCTTCTGGACCAAAGAGAGGCAAATCAGGCAGGTTGGCGTTGCGCTGCTGGAAACCACCGCCCTTAAAACCCGTGGAGTAGCTGATATAAGCCAACTGATTGGGGCGAAAACTCCAGGCGACGTTGGCGTGGTAGTCAACCTGATCTTCCTCGGCTACGCATTTGAAAACTGTAGCGGAAACATTGCTACAAGCAGAAGGATTGACCATGCCCGTGGCTTCATCCACATTCTTATTCGGATCACGGAATGAAAGTAGAAAGCCGTAAGTCGGGGCATTGTTGGGGTTAAGCCAACCGATAGCGTGTCCACCAGTAGAACTAAACGCAGCTACCTGATGTATGCCGTCCATGGTGAAAGTCTTGCTTTCATCGGTGTAACGAATACCCACCGTAAGATCAATCTGCTCTGATGCTTCCCAGGTTACCTGACCAAAGGCAGATGTACTTTCCGTCTCAATATCACCGCCGCTGAGGAGTGAGAAGTTGTTAAAGCGAACATCGTCGTCCATGAAACCGTCTTCGTCGAAGAAGTAAAACCCGACAAGCCATTGCATACTTTGGTTAGCATCCAGCGCCCCGGACAATTGCAACTCCTGGCTATAGGATCTCACATCTATAAAACTATCCACCGAGATGACAGGTATCGCCGAGTGATCACCATCCCGTCCAAAATTGGTCTCTAAATTGCGGAAGCCACTGATGGATTTGAGACTCATAGAGCCACCCAGGTCCCAGTCCATAGTCAAACTCCAGGACGAAATGTCCAAATCGTAATTGAGTTTCAGGTCAGTGTTATCTACCAAACATTTATCGGCGTTCTTGGCATTACAACCAGTAGGAACTCGGCCCGCGTCCCACATATAATCAGACGCGTCTCCACCAAGTGCCTCAGCCAATCCTACAGCAATTTCTGTATTCTGGTTACCTGCGCCGTCACCCGCAGCCAACAATACATTGGGTGCTCCATTGGAGCGGTCACGCAAAACACTCACCATCAGGTCAGCGGTAAAGCGATCCGTGTTATAGCGGCTCTGGACAACAAAAATTCCCGTATCTTTGTCTCCTGTAGTGTCGCCGAGGAGCGGGCGATCTACGAAGCCGTCCCAGTTTTGCGTCAAGGCTGAAAAGCGAAACGCCAGATTTTCAGAAACGGGGACGTTAATATGACCCTTCAAATCCACACGGTCGTAATCACCCAACACAACCTCAACGTCACCATCCCATTCGTCATGAGGTTTTTTAGTCACTACCCGAATGGCGCCCCCAATGGTGTTGCGACCGAACAGGGTACCCTGAGGACCTTTCAGTACTTCAACACGCTCAATATCCAAAGCATCAACAACGTTGCCGATAGAATGTGTAAGGTAGACGTCGTCAATATAGATGCCAACGCCGGGTTCGGTTACCAAGGTAAAGTCAGTCTGGCCAATGCCCCGAATGAATACCGACGCCGACGAAGCGGAACCGGAAATGGAGGTAGTAGTATCAAAGACCAAGCCTGGTGTGTAATGAGATATCTCGTCAATGCGCGCTACATTCAACTCGCGCAACAAATCGCCGCTGAAAACGTTTACCGACATAGGCGTATCAAGCAGGCGTTCCTCACGGCGGCGTGATGTTACGATGATTTCTTCAATTTCTGAGGCTTCCTGTTCGCCTCCCCAGGTTATCGGACTATTGATGGAGAAGATGCCGAGGACAGTAGCCAGTAGTAGCGCCTTCTTAATATCAGTGTGCAAGTTCAAATACATTTGTGTTCTCCTGGTTTTGATTGATACCGTCAGTCAAACTCTTATTCAACTTTTATATTCAACTTTTATATTCAACCCTATTTATATACAGGCTATATACAGGTCATATACAAGCCTGATTGAATACAGACTTGACTCCGACTATATGTTGAACGGAGCGTAACATGTTGAACGAAGCATAACATGTTGAACAGAGCATAACATGTTGAACAGAGCATAACATGTTGAACAGAGCATAACGGATTTTAACTTACCACATTCTTGAAAATCAAGCATGTGTATAGGTCCACCACCCCCCGCTTTCGCGATGGCATGCTTTGGCACTCTGGTTGA
>DKIG01000011.1:60748-119895 GCA_002454165.1 Gammaproteobacteria bacterium UBA6724 | reverse complement strand
CAGCCAGTCTGGATTCCGTGTCAAGCACGGAATGACGGAGCCAGGGGCAGGACGGAGCTGGGGGAGCGCCAAAGGTATCTGAGCTTATACAGCATGAATAATCCATACCACAAATATAGTAATCCTGCTTGGTACCAAAAGCCTGTCTTTGGTTTGCCAATCATTCTTGCCTGCTTTGTCGGCATGTCCGGCAACATAGGTCCACTGGTGTACGCGAGTTTTGCATTTGTTATGCGGGATCTGGAGTTGGATTTCGGTTGGAGTCGCTCAAACATGACCCTGTCGATTTCTCTGCTGACTCTGGTCAGTGCGGCTGTCCATCCTGCTTTTGGCAGGCTTGTAGATCGATTTGGCGTACGCCGTACACTGCTTCCTTCATTGCTAATGATGGCAGTCATACTGACTACTCTTCCTCTTTATTTAGATGAAATATGGCATTTGTGGTTGGCATTTATATTGGTTGCTATTTTCGGCGTAGCCAATAATAACCTGCCTTTCATCAGGTTGGTCGCTACCTGGTTTAATAAACGTCGTGGCTTGATGATCGGTGTGGTGGCATCTGGCACCGGTCTCGGGCTGGCTTTTCTTCCCAAAATTACCGAGCAGGTGGTTTCTGTGTATGCCTGGCAGGGAGGGTTTGTTTTCTATGGTTGTTTTATCCTTTTTGTAACAGTACCCACCATGTTTTTCCTGGTCAGGGATAGGCCCGAATCTGTTGGTCTTCGGGCAGATGACGCAGGAGAAGCAGAGCCTATGCCAACAGACAACTCTGGATTGACCCTCGGCGAAGCGATGAAGACACTGAGCTTCTGGCTGCTGTTTTTTGGTATTTTATTTGCTTCCTTTGCACTCTGGGGAATTACCAATCAGATGGGATTGGTGCTTATTGACCGAGGTTTTACTCCAGCAACGGCAGCTTTAGTAGCCGTATCTCTGGGGCTTTCCATGGCCGCGTCACGACTTATTATCGGCTACCTTTTGGATAGGGTTTTTGCACCCATTGTCGGCGGGGTTATCTTTGCTCTGACGGCTACAGGTTTTGCGATTTTGGTTTACATCCCTGCAACATGGGCGGCATTTGCCGCCGCAGCCCTTTTTGGGGTGGGGCTTGGTGCGGAAATTGAATTGATAGGCTATATGGTAAGCCGTTATTTCGGGATGCGGCGCTTTGGCACAATTTACGGTTGCGTATTCGTGGGCTTCCTTCTTGGCACGAGTGGTGGTCCCTATATGTACGCCAGGTCGCAGGAGATATTGAACAGTTACGATCCGTCACTGAAGGCAATGATTTTGCTGATGCTGGTGACTGCCGTCATGTTTGCCTGTATGGGCAGATATGATCGTTATGTGAGTCAAGAGTGAATCTGAACACCACAAACCCGAACAGGTTTTGTGGGATTTCACATCCGATATTTTAATTTTAAGCCTAGCGTACGGGGCCTCAATATAATTGAAGCCCTTTGCTCCTGGTCATCTTCCAGGATATCAATCTCCTCATCTTCGTTGAAGAGATTCCTCAGAAAAAAGGTAGCGCTCCAATGATCCACAGCAAAGCTCAGGTTAAAATTTACCATGCCATAACTGTCCAACTCGTTATGGTAGGGACCTGCATCATTGTATTCAGTGGCACTGGAACCCCTGTAGGTATAGTCAAGATTAGCTCGTCCTTCTATGCCAGAAGCAACATCCCATCTATAAGACGTTGCAAAAAACCCAGTGAAACCTGGAACATTCGGAAACTCATCCCCCTTCTGCCCGGGATAGTCACCAACAGTACTCGGTTCATCGCTTTTTAGTTCTGTATCAATCCAACTACCGCCGACAGAAACATCCCAATGCTCGTTGGGGCGATAGCGGAGATCAAGTTCCAATCCCCGCACTGTCGCTTCACCCAGGTTATCAGTAAAGGAAAAAGCCTCCACATTATTACCTGATTGAATATCCTTCCAGTCCGTAGAATAGAGTGCCGCGTTGAATAATACTCTGTTGCTTAACCAACTGACTTTTGTACCTATTTCGTAACTGGTCAGTTCGTCCGAGTCGAAACCTTCCGGCAAGGCGACATTAACGGGCAGTATCACTGCATTGGTGCCGCCGGGTCTGAATCCTTGCGCAATATTCACATAAAACAACATATCGTCATCGGGTTGGTATGTAAAATTGACCTTATAGGTTGTCTTGCTTTCGTCAACGCTTCTGTTCTGAAAGTCAATAGGTAGACCCTGGAAACCACCGAATGGGTGGGTATTGGCTGATATTGTCTGAGTCTCAAAGTCAAAATAACGGACACCGATAGTCCCAGAAAAGGCTGCACTGAAGATATAGTTTATTTCGCCGAATACCGCTTTACTTTTGGACTCAACTGAAAGAACCCGACCAAAAAAGGTGTTGCCACCATTAAAGGCATCATCCTCATCCAAGCGGCTAAATGTGCCGATGGGATTACCATTCTCATCCGCAGTTATCACCTGGATCTCAAAATCAATCTCGTCCTTCTGGTACAGTACGCCAGCAACAAAATTGAAGGCACCGTTAAGAGCTGAGGCGTAGCGTATTTCGGTTGTATTGACTTCACGCTCCTGAATCTGCCGGGTGATGCCTACAACTGGTACCCCAAAGAAAATTAATATCGGTGTGGAATCAAAAATATAATCAATATCACGGCTAAACACATTGGTGGCGGCCGTCACCTCGCCTTTCTCTAATTCCCACTCAGCCTTTAGACCATAGATGCGCGCCTCTTCATCCCAGGGGGTACGCACATATTCTGTACTGATATTGTCTCCACCCATCAATTCTGGCAGGACAAACAAAGGACCATCCGAGCCAATACTGACAACGCCAGGTGGGGTAATACGGTTGTTGTTGTCCAGTTTGACATCCTGCGTCTGAATCATCCCGGTGAATGTAAGGTTGTCCGCCGCTTGAAGGTTTAATATCGCTCGCCCGCCTTGGATATCAGCATCATTTATGTTCTGTTCGTTATATCTAATATTATCAATATAACCAGAATCATTGTGTTTCCAGCCAACCAGTCTTAAGCCGGCAACATTTTTCATCAACGGCAGGTTCACCATGCCGTTAACAGTCAAATTATTGCTACCACTACCAACGGTTTTGCTCACCTCTGTCTCTATGTAGGCGTCCATATTTTCCAGATCTGGTTGCTCAGGAATAATTCTGATAGTGCCGGCCATGGAATTAGCGCCATACAAGGTTCCTTGCGGACCTTTCAGTACTTCAACGCGCTCAATATCATGGAGTTTGAAATCAACTTGCTTGCCGCCACTATTCTCCAAAAAACGACCAGTAATGACCGCCTCATCAAAATAAACACCCACCGTGGCACCAGTGGGGGAGTTAATGCCGCGAATAACAAAATCCTTATCGCCGGGACCCCAGTCTTCAAAGTTTAAACCAGGGACCTGCCCTGCCCACTGATCAAATTGAGAGGCTCCCAGATTTTCCAACCGGGAAGCATCAAAAGCACTGATTGCGATAGGCACATCCTGTGCACTGGCACTACCACGCTTGGTGGCGGTAACAACTATTTCCTCTATAATGAATGATTCTTCAGCCTCTGCTGCCCAGACTGCCGGGCTACTGCTGGAGAAAATACCAAGGACAGCAGTCAGTAGTAGCACCTTCTTAATATCAGTATGCCTGTTCAAATACATTTGTATTCTCCTAATCTTGATTGGTACGGCCGGTCAAATCTTTATTTAACTCTTTGAATACAAACCTGATTTTGACATTGTAAAAGGAACGGATGAAAGCACTCTGATGTTGATATATCAAGAGACATTTTAGGGCTTCCACCCTAGACACACCAAGCAATCACATTGTCACGATTGTCCCGTAGCAGTAGTTGCATTCACTTGTTCTGCCTTGACAGTGAAATAGAGTTCCAATATCTGAAAAATCAGATCAAAACCTTTCTTCACGCTTTCTTCGTTGAGTTCAATATCATTCATGTCGAGATAGGGAAGCCACTGGTCACTGATAAGCCATGAAATTAAAATAAAGGAATCAAACTCAACTTGACCCTTCTTCACTTCTATCATGCCTGCGTCTAACATTGCCTCAAAAAAGGCAGCAATTTCCTTGACGCGTTTTCTTCGGTTATCCATGAAACGTATTTTTAAGTGGGGGTCGTTGTGCAAGAGGGTGGTTAACTTCCTGTAAAAGAAGCGATAATCCCAGATCATTTTCATGCTTCTTGAGAACATCAGGTGCATATGCTCTATAGTGGGATGCAAATAATCGTCGTGCCAACCTTCCTCCATTTCCTTGTCAATCTGGGAGAAAATGGCTTGAATAATTTCCTCTTTGGTACGGAAGTGATAGTGCAGATTTCCCCGGCTGATTGCGCATTCATCAGCGATACGATTTGTGGAAATGTTTCTCGTCCCATGCTGGTTATACAATTCAATAGACCTGCTGATAATTCTGGATTGTGTCTCTTTGGAAGCCATCTGATTTTCTCCATCTCGCTTTTATAAACGAATATAAACGAATTTACACAAGTGAGTTTACACAAGTAGCACATAGCCGATTAGGGTTGTATCCCTAAAACATAAGATGCATCAAATCTATGATTCCCGATATAATTCTTGACATGCCCCTGCTTGATATAAACAGGGAACCGTGCCAACCCATCCGGAAACTTTAATCAATGAGTGAAGACGATGATTGAAAAAAAAGCACAGCTTCCACATATCGCCGGATACAAACCCTGTTATCGAAAACTGGAAGCGGGGAAGTCGTATCTGTGGTGCAGTTGTGGTTTAAGCAAGACCCAACCCTTTTGCGATAAGTCCCATCTAGGAACCGATATGAAGCCGGTCCGTTATCTTGCCAAGCAAGACGGAGAAGAGGTGCTTTTCTGCACATGCAAGCAAACATCCGATAGTCCTTTTTGTGATGGTACCCATAACAAACTGCGTGATGTCTATGAGAATGATGATCCGAATAATCAAATCAACCGCAACATTCCGCTGATAGACCATGATGAAAATGGGAAGGCTATGCTTGGTGGCGGCTGTTATGTTTCGCGTGTTGAGCAGTTAATTTTGCAGGAACACACCAATCTGAAAATCGGTGCTGTTATTTCGTCTCAGACGGGAGCAAGATATCAATCCCTGTTTTATGCGGAAATTTGTCAGGGAGAGTCGCCGATCATCTCTTTTGGCAACCGGGATCTTGTCATCATAAGTACGCAAGGGAAGGGCACCATTACCATTTCCGGGCGTGACTTTCCTCTTGAAATCCAAACCGGTATCTACATCCGTCCGCAAGAGGCGGTGTCTATTACCAATCCCGGGTCAACACCGATTACACTGTATATTTCTGTGTGTCCAGTGGCTGAGCGACCGGAGTTCTTGCCACAGATGCCTGTTAATTTTGATGACGCTTATGCCGACCGGATAGCAGTGATAGATACCGCCAAGCGGCAACAGACTGCCAATAGATTTTTCCAGATTTTGGTGAACAAGCGGATGGGGACACAATCTGTGACGCAGTTTATCGGCGAGATTCTTTTTTCCAAAGCATTTCCACACAGGCATCTTTATGAGGAGTCCCTCGTCATATTAAGCGGCGATGGATACATCTGGACGGAAACATACAAGGCGAAGGTCTCCCCCGGGGATGTGATATTCCTTCCCAGAAAACTAATCCATTCCCTTCAGTGCACGGCACCTGATGGTATGCTGGTCGTCGGGGTGATCTATCCCGGTGACAATCCGTCAATTGATTATTAACCTAGGGCAGATTTCCCGGGGGATTATGGGTACATTTGTGTCCGACGACTTGGCTATGACCGACAACAAAACATCAACCAGACCTGATACCTGGCCCTTCCTGCATAGCGGCAGACTACAACGGGTAATGCACGCCGAGGGCGCCTATCTTTATATGCAGGATGGCAGCAAAAATGGGCACCGGATGCTGGATGCAGGCGGCGGCGCGATTATCGTTAACATCGGTCACGGTAGGCAAGAAGTTGCCCAGGCAATTTACGATGCAACGCTGAACTGCACCTATGCCCTGCCTCCCTGGCTGACACCAGAACGGGAAGCCCTGGCGGAAGAGCTTCAACAACACTGGCTACCGAAGAATCTGAACAGAGTTCACCTGACATCTGGCGGTTCGGATGCCAATGAAGCGGCAATAAAAATTGCGGTTCAATATCAGGTCGCGCGCGGCAAGCCAGAGAAGCATCAAATCATTTCTCGAAATCTTTCCTATCACGGCGCAACCATTACCACTACTGCTATTTCTGGACATGCAGTACGCAAACGTGGTTTGGAACCAATTTTGAACACCTACCCGACTATTGAAACGCCCTACCCACTAAGATGTCCCTTAGGACCAAATCATTCGGGTGCTACTGATTATTACATTGAAGATCTTGAACAGACGATTGCCAGAGTTGGTGCGGAAAATATCGCCGCACTGATCGCAGAACCCCTGAATGGTTCTAGCGGCGGCGGCATTACCCCGCCGCCTGACTACTGGTCCCGGGCACAGCAGGTTCTTTGGGACAACGACATACTGCTAATCATGGATGAGGTGATGACCGGTTTCGGTAGGACGGGCGAAAAATTTGGCTATGAACTCTATGGCGTGATGCCGGACCTGCTGGTGGGCGGTAAGGGACTGGCGGGCGGTTATGCTGCTCTCGGCGGGGTTTACAGCACGGATGCCATTGCAGAATTGATCACCGAATCATCCTACGATGTGATGTTTCACACCCTGGCGGCTCTGCCCCAATCATGTGCAGCGGCAACGAAAGTGTTGCAGATTATCAGAGAGGAGCAAATGCTGAGCCGGGTTAAAAGTGTTGGCAAGCAGTTAATGGACAGGCTGAATGATGCCTTGGGTCAATCCCCTCATGTGGCAGAGATACGGGGTGAAGGCTTGTTGATAGGCATTGAAGTGGTGCGAGACCGGGAAACACTTGAACCCTTCCCGGAGCAGGACAATATGACCAACAAAATAGTCGGTCATGCCCTGGGCAATGGTGTTTCTTTTTACCCGGGGGGTACGGGCGACATCAGGGACATTATCTGCATCGGCGCGCCTTTTATTATTGGCGATGAAGAAATAGACAAGATGGTGACGACCCTTAAGTTAGCAATCACCGAATGCACCAGGCAGTAAAAACATTGTGGCACCGACGCTATAATGATGAACTCTCCACTTCGCACTATTTCAGCAACGCTTCACCGACCATGACTGAAATCAAAACCGGCACCACCACTGCGGCGCGGTGGAGTTTGCCGTCGTGCTGGAGGGCAATATAAAAGACGACATAATAAATCTCAGATGATGCAACTGCTCGCTGTGCCGCCGCAGGGGCGTGATTATGACCGGTGTACCACTTGCGGCGCCTTGCAGGTCACTCGCGGCACTGACAACCTCGCCATGTATCAGTGGAACACCAAAATCGCCAAACATTACTTCTGCAAAACCTGTGGCATCTACACGCATTACGCGCGGCGTAACAACTCGAACGAATACGGCATCAATATCGCCTGCCTTGACGGCGCCCCTTGCCCCTTACGTCTTGGGCGAGATAGCGGTTGGTCAACGGTGACGCGATGCGCCTGGTGTCGGAGGATGATTCAGCCTGAGGCAAAGCACGGGTGTGGTGAGCGTGCATCTCTCCAGATACAAACTCTGGGGCAGGGCGCACTAGACGGGCGGCAAGCCAATCTTGCCTTGTAACATCCAGGTGATTAGCGGCAGATGTTGCCGACCATTGAAAACTTCATCACCAACAATGAACGCAGGAGCTCGCAGCACGCCGCTTTCAAGTAGCCTGCTCTGATTGACTTCAAGCCCCCTGGCTTCACTCTTGGCGAAGGCGGCGAATCCCGTTGTGGGCACACCGAGGTCCCTGAGTAAAATCTCCACGCCTTTGTTTGTTTCCAGGCTGTTTATAAAAGCAGGCTCAGGGCTGTTTATAACAAACCGCTCAGGGCTGTTTATAATAAGCCGCTCAGGGCTGTTTATAACACCCGGCTCAGGGCTGTTTACAGAAGCTATATCCTCAACAAAAAGTTGCTGCCATGCCGCGCGACAGTAGTCAAAATAGGTTTGTTGTGCTGGGTTGACGGTCTTCATCCACAATAAACCCAGGGATAGATGGAGGGGGTTGATACGGCGTCGTCCTGCCTCGTAATCAATGCCAAGTCGGTCACAGATCCGTTCATGCTCGCGGCTTAGGAAGTCTGCCCTCGCTCGGGCACGGCGCGCCTTGTATGTAGCAAGAGGATCACTCTCGCTACCATGCTTGTCGTAAGCATCCTTATCAACCCTGGGGGTTTTGTCAGGACTGGGAGCAGTTTCTGCCAGATGTATGGGAGCATCCAGCAGAGGTTGCCAATCAAGCCTAAGGTCCATCTGCTCCAGCATCCTCTGAAGCGGGTCCAAGATCAGCCAGGAGGGGAGTGAATTGAAACTGATACAGACCCGCATCATCCAAGGGTCTCAGGTCTTATTTCAAGCCGAGTATCATAGGCGACATCTGGCAGACTGCCTTGCTTGCCAGACAGATGCCAGCGAATGCGCGGCAGATGTTCACGCCCGAAGTAGATTTCCCCATCAATGACATAGGTCGGCACACCGAAATAGCCGAGGTCTAGTATTTCATCCTGCAACGCATCATGTGTTTTGCGTCCTTCCCCATTCAGATAATCGATAAAATCGGCTGTGGTTGCGCCTGATGCCGCCAGGACGCCGACCAGGGCTTCCGGGTCTTCAATATCCAGTTCATGTTTCCAGAAGGCATCGTAAACCTTGTCGGTGTAATTTTTGAGGATTTTTCTGCCTTGCTGCTTTGCCCATAAGAGCCCGATTCCAGCCAGGGAGCTGTCCCATATTTTTTGCGTGCCTTTCAAGGTCAAGCCCCGTAATTGCGCGTAGCGACGGGCATCCTTGTAGGAATACCTGACATCAAGCCACTGCTTGGGGGTGCGATTATTCTCAATCAACTTGCCGGTATCATCCTTCCTTGCAGTACCAAGATAACTCCCGATATTGAGCGTCAGCGGATACCAGTCAATTTCAATACTAAACTCATCCTCAAGTTGATAGGTCGGGTCCTTGGCAATGAATGAATAGGGGCTTTTGTAGTCAATATAAACCTTGAGAGGACTATTCATCTTGCTATGCCGCTCAGTCTGATTCTGCATTCAGCCTGAGCAGTTTGCGAGCATTATTCCGTAGAAACTTTGGCCAGACCTCATCCTTGAGCGGCAGGTCACGCATATCCGTCATGATGCGCTCCAGCGACAGACCCATAGGGAAGTATCCGCCGTAGATGATCTTATCTGCTCCCCGGGTGTTGGCGTATTTGATGATCGCCTCAGGATAGTATTTTGGCGTAAAGGCAGTGGTTGAATAGTAAAGATTGGGCCACTTCAACATAAGTTTAACTGCAAGATCTTCCCAGGGTTCACAGCCATGCCGAGTGACGAACACCAACTCGGGGAAGTCATACATCACCTGGTCAATCAGTTCAACCTTTTGAGGCCAGACAGGGAGCCGTGGCCCCGGTACACCAGCGCAGGAAAAGATAGGTAGGTCTAGCTCCACGCACTTGGCATAGATGGGATACATTTTGGCGTCATTGATCCCGACCTGGGGATTATAGCCCGCGTTAAAGGCACCGAAGGAGCGCACGCCATATTCTTCATACTGGCGCACCATGTCCCTGACCCCTGCCATGCCCATGTTGGGATCAACTGACCCCTGGGCGACAAAACGGTCTGGATGATTTTTTAATGCCTTGCGGGAAACCTCACCCATCACACCTATGACGCCGACTTCAATACCGTACTTGTCCATTTCATTCAGCGTCAGTGAGACCGGGTCGCTACTGCTACCGTACAACTCCTTCGGCACCTGCTTGAACATATATTCAACGGGGAAGTCGAATTTGGCAGAGTCGTCCTTCAACTGTTCACGGATAAAATCGTACATGGCAAAGTCTTCGGCGGGGAAGCCGATCATCGTGTCAACAATGCCAATGTCGGCGGGTAACGGCATAGCCTTCTCCTGATCTTTTGGCTGGATACCTTACTGCACAGGATCTTGCAGGCTATTCTGAAACAGATAGCACATTGAATCCCGGGGGATTTCCGCCCGGGGCAGGGGACAATTCACCTCCTCTGGCGTGGGCCCAAACTGTTTCACCAGCGGCGCGAGTTTATCCACATCAAAGTGATACACCGCCGCCGCATTCAAGCCGAGCAGTTGCCGACGGTGCGCCTCCGGCACATCGTCAAATGTCAAACGCAAGGATTCAAGATTGTACGGGAAGGTACCCTCATAGTGCGGGTAGTCATTGCCCCACAGCACCTTGTTCACGCCGATTTGTTCAATGCCTGCGAGGTCCTTCTTGCTCGGAAAACTTGCCCCATACCAGCAGTTTTGTTGGGCGTAATAGCTCGGTTTTTCCTTCAGTACCCACTCCATGCCCTCATAGTTCATCTCGCCAATCGCGCCACGCATCATGCCCATGTGGATGCCGTCTAGTTGTGCAAGCAATGCTGGTGCCCAGGCACATCCTGACTCCGTCAACACATACTTGAGTTTAGGGAACTTCTCAAACACGCCGCTCATAATCAGGTGTCGGTATCCTGCCTGGCAATAGTAGATCACCTCCGTCATCCAGATTGCTTCCGCAACCATACCTTCCCCGTAATTCGGTGAGCCTTGGCCAGAGTGTTGATTCATCACAAGATCATGGTCCTGGATGGCGGCATAGAGCCTGTCCCAGGACGGGTCGTACAGGGGTTTGAGCCAGGTACAATCAGGCGGTATCAAAGGCAGGAGAACCCCACCTCGCAAACCTGCCTCGGCAATAAATTCAATATCCTTGATTGCCTCATCCATATCATTGGGCAGGATTATGCCAATGCCGGCACGGCGGTATGGGTCCTCGGCACAAAAATCCTTTAGCCAGCGATTGTGCGCGCGGATACCTGCCAGGGTCAGTGCATAATCTTCTGGCTTGGGTGGTTGCGCTGTGACAATACTCTTGCGGAAGAAGGGCGGCACGGTATTGGGGAAAATCACTTCCCCCACGACCCCCTGACTGTTCTGATCACTGGTTCTGATATCAAGGTCCCAGTTGCGTTTCTTCTTGTTGCCGTAGTGCCCCTGGGACGGGTTCTTGTAGCCACCGCGCCAATCGTCAAAGGTTTCGCGGTATTGGGGATCAAGATACTCCCGATACTGCTCATGACTGCCGCCAGCATGTGTATCGGCGGTGATTAATAAATAAGGCTCATTGCTCATCTGAGGTCCTGTTGATGCTTTGGGAAGGTCTTTAATGTAATTGTCTGACGGTATGGTTGCAAGGCAGTACCTGAAAATCTGGCTGAGAGATTGTAATCCAGTGCCGGACCCAGTGAACGGCTACACCGATGACATCACTATCTGGATGAGGTCACTTTCGGATACCAATCTCCCTTTGTTATACTCGCCCCGGTTCTCCCTGCCGGAGTGGTGGAATTGGTAGACACGTCGGATTCAAAATCCGATGCTAGCAATAGCGTGCCGGTTCAAGTCCGGCCTCCGGTACCATCTTCTTTTCCTTTTTAAACCCAACGGATTATTTACGACTCAAGATTCCAAATAAAGCCTTGGGATACACTGAGGATACAAACGGAAGTCATTTGAAGATGCAGTAAGTAATTAAGTAGAGGTTTATTCTCATGGTGACTCGCTGTGGTGAGTGGTGTGAATGAGATCTGTTATGAATCAACACGGCTGGCAGAATTCAACATGGCACCCAACAGTACATTACAGCCGGCGATTGCATCTTCAACTGTGATGTTCTCGGCTTCGTTATGACTGATGCCTTTCTCACAGGGAATAAAAATCATGGAAGTGGGCACAACACGCGACACATACACAGAGTCATGCCCCGCACCGCTGAACATTTCCAGGTGGCTATAACCATGCTCGGTAACAGCGGCACGCACCGCCTCAACACAGTGCTCATCAAAGGCTACCGCTGGCGAATTCCACTCATCGTGAATGTCGGCACTTAAGCCATAACTTTGACACACGTCTGCGGATATTTTTCGGAGCTCTGCATCCATTTTTGTCAGCCTTGCCTGGTCCGGGTGTCGCAGATCAATTGCCAGCACCAGTTGCTCCGGCACAGTATTGCGCGAGCCAGGTAGTGCCTTGATGTCGCCGAAAGTTACCCGCGCTAATGGTGCTAGAGATTTAGCCAACTGATATAGCTGACGAATTATGTCCGCCAAGCCCATAAAGGGGTCTTGCCGCTGTTCCATTGGCGTGGGTCCGGCGTGAATCGGTACACCGGTGATAGTCAGGTCGTACCAGCGCATGCCTTGTACGCCTTTAACCACACCAATTTGTTGCTGCTCCCGCTCCAGGATTGGTCCTTGTTCAATATGCAATTCAAACGCTGCCTTCACCGACGAAGGCTGGCATGGGTGCTCACCCAGATAACCCTGTTGCGCTAGTGCTTGCTTAATGTTCACGCCCTGCTTGTCGGTGCGAGACCAACCGTAATCCAGATCAAACTCACCACACCAAACCCCAGAACCAATCATCGCCGGTGAAAAACGTACGCCCTCTTCATTGGTCCAGACCACCACCTCAAGTGAGTGCCGCGTTTCAATCTGCTGATCATTAAGGCTACGAATCACTTCCAAGCCCGCCAAGACCCCATAGACACCATCAAAACGCCCACCGGTAGGCTGAGTATCCAAATGACTGCCCGTGATCACCGCCGGTGCTGTGGCATCGGTACCCGGCCTACGGACAAAAATATTTCCCATCTGATCAACTCTGACCTGACAACCAGCCTCTTTACACCATTGGATAAAGAGGGCTCTTCCACGACCGTCTTCATCGGTCAGGGCTTGACGATTACAGCCGCCCTTTTCGGTTGCCCCAATAGTGGCCATGTCCATCAAGGACTGCCACAAACGTTCGCCATTCACCCTTAACATAGCCTTGCCTCTACCCTTATCTGTATTCATGTCTCTATTCTTGCCTCAAGGCTATCACACATCATCGCGTTTCAATGGCTGACACATACAGTGCACGCCACCGCCACCGGAGGTAAACATTGACATGTCTGGCGCAAAGACTTCCAGGCCATGGGCTCGACTCTTGTCGATCAACTCTTTGCTAGACGCAGGGATCAACACCCGGTCATCACCCAGTGCCACCACGTTCACGCCCAACTCCAATGCCGAGCGATAGGAGATATTGATGAGTTTGATGTTTTTCGATTTGAGCCAACAAATAAGATCATCTTCTACCGCCTCGTAGCACACCGCGGCTAACTTCTGTGAGAGCATGGCTAGCTTCACATCCAGATGCAAAAAGTAGGGGTCAAACTCATAGGCTTTGAATTCCCAGCCCTCGGTTTCAATCCACTCACGCATTTGCTGCAAACCGGCCAGGCTGGTGCGCTCACCGGTGTAACCACATAACACCAGGCCTGGCTCCAGCACCATGAAATCACCGCCCTCCAGACTACCGGCCGTGATGATATCGTAGATAGGTATGTCCATCGCCTGGTAAAACTTTACGACTTCAACCCACTCCCCGCGACGCCAAGGGCTGTACATCTGTGTAACGATAGGTCCCCAAGGAGTCATGACGGACGAATCGCGGGCGTATAACTGATAGGGTAAATTTTCATCTTGTGGTAGCAGGTGTGGCGTCACACCAGCGGCGCGATAGATATCCAGCATTTCATTGTATTGCTGGCGTGCCAGGCGCTTATCAAATTTCCGTCCCAAACGCATTGACCGTCTAGACATCGCATTGCCGGTTTGCCAGCTATAGTTGTCTATTGGACCTATCAATACATCGCGTAGCACACCATATTCGGAGTTCATACCCCAAGACGCTAAGGGCGGTGTGGCGGCACCGTCAATGCGTCGTTTAAAAGTAAATTCTGGTTTGATATTGGTTATCTAATAACTAATGATATTCGGTGTTTAAAGACTCAGGGTTTTGGCGAAAAGCCCATGCCATCAACCAAAGATAGTCTTATTTTTATATTCTGCGGCCTCTTCAGAGCCGCCTGTTGTGGTACCTTTACTGTAAGAATGAGCTCCCATACCGGCAAGTTTTCCATCTTGAACAATTAAATATGGCTCTCTTATTGGATTACCATCAAATAGACATTCTAATATTTCCCTAACACCAGCGGCATATCTTGCTTGCGCAGATACAGATGTTCCTGATGTATGTGGAGTCATACCATGATTTGGCATGGTCCTCCAAACGTGATCATTAGGTGCTGGTTGTGGAAACCAAACATCTCCCGCATAGCCACTTAATTGACCCGACTCAAGCGCTCTTACTATTGCTTCCTTATTGCAAATTTTTCCTCTGGCAGTATTAACTAGATAGGCACCTTTTTTCATTTTTCCAATTAATTCATCATCAAATAAATTTTCTGTTTCCGGGTGTAGTGGACAATTAATTGTAATCACATCACAAACAGAAACTAATGACTCTACTGAATCATGGAAAGTTAAATTTAATTCACTTTCAACCTCTTCAGGCAATCTATGCCTATCAAAATAATGTAGATGCACATCAAATGGTTTCATTTTTCTTAATACATCCAAACCAATACGTCCGGCTGCCACTGTGCCAACATGCATACCCTCAACATCGTAAGATCTTTGAACCGCGTCTGCTATATTCCAGCCACCCTCGTTAACTATTCTATGTTGATTATGGTAATCCCTGACTAAAGATAAAATCATCATCACAATATGCTCAGCAACTGACCTTGAATTACAATAAGTTACTTCAACTACATCAATCTTATGGTCCATTGCTGCATGAAGGTCAACATGATCAGAGCCTATGCCTGCCGTTATTGCCATTTTCAAATCAGGTGCTGATTCCATTTTTTTTCTTGTCAAGTAATACGGAAAAAATGGCTGGGATATAACAACATCAGCATCAACTAATTCTCTATCTGCTGCGCACCCCTCTCCATCTTTATCTGATGTAACTATCAAAGTGTGTCCTGAATCTTCTAAAAATTTTCTTAATCCTAGTTCTCCAGAAACACAACCTAATAACTCACCTGGAGTAAAGTCAATTGCTTTTGGTGATGGTAGCGTCATTCCATCTGGATACTTATCTAGTTTAGGTAAATCATCCCTGGCATACTTCTCTGGCATGCCTGTCTTCGGGTCATCATACAAGATACAAAGTATTTTCATTTTCTCTGCTTCCCTCTCTTCCATAGAAAGATAATCAATCCATTCATAATAGACTAGTAAGAATTATAAAAATTTACTACCAAAAATCTAGCCATAAAAGAATAAAAGGTATAGGCGGAATAAACCACCTAGGTCCTGGTACGCACTGGTCCTGGCAAACCTGTGCACAATACTAAACCCGCTTGAGTTTAGGCATATGTCGTCAGAGCATAGGGTACCATTCTAGTGGGCTCCCCATGCTGGACATGATGGGACATGATGAAGTCTGTATAGGTTTAGATACCTTTGGCACTCCGGTCCAGAAGGAGTGCCATGCAATTCCAGCACATTGGATACCGAATAAAAGGCTTCTATCGGGTAGCCGCTTTAGGGCATCCCCCGTTTTCACGAGGGCATGCTTTGGGCAATGACTTCCAAAAATGCTCAAGCACGCCTCAAAACCCTCACTTTCTTCGCAGACCATGGCGTAGCCGCGACCTGTGATGCCTTCGACCTCAGTCGCAGAACCCTGTATCGCTGGCAACAGACACTGCGTCAGGCCAGCGGCTGCCCTTTGCGCACCTGCTGGCCAGGCTGTACCAGTATGGCATCAATAATGCCGGTCTGCGTAGGACGCACCCGCATCTCCCCGGCACTGTTGCGTAAAATGCCATAGACAGATTCTTTGCGGGCATAGGTGCCAATGGAAATAAAAACTGCGACGACAATCACGGCTGCCAGCAAGAACGAACATAACCACCACCAGGCCGGTGGCAGGTAGGCAATAACCTTGCCCTGGTCACGCCAGGTCAAGGATTTTATCGCGGCTTCCCGAAATAGTAGTTCGTCAGTTTCGTTGTCTGGGTCGGTCATGGAGCGGTCATGTCGTTATTGCTTTTTGGGGCGGCCATTAACATAAAGGGTAGTACTAACCTTCCCGCTTTTATAGAGTCTCGTCCATTCGCCATGTCGTTTGCCATCCTTGTACGAAATTGTTGTCGTTGAGGAAAGACTGCGCGCTATCCAGTGACCGTGTTCCTTGCCATTGCTATAGGGCCCCGTAGCGCAGCCGCCATAAAAGCATTCCACCCAGATGCCGTGCCTTTCGTCGTCTAGAAACATACCCGTTTCCACGTTGTCGGACGCCGTCGTGCATGTGCCCTCTTTAGCGAACACTGGATGGGGTCCATCCATTACTATGAAGTTGCCGTGTATAAGGCGGAGGAGCCAGTGGCCCTGTCGTTTGCCGTGTGAGTAAGTTCCAACACCGCAGGGGCCGCTCTCGGGTCTTTCCAGTATTCCCCACTGCTCCACACCCCAACCATGCGGCTGACCCTCATCGCAGGCACCTGACCAGGAATAACGGATGCGCGAATCGCGTTCGCCGCTATTCAGACGGTATGTATTCCATACCCAGCAGCCCGGTCGGTCATCAACGGCAAGCCAGCAATCCGTCATGCCGGGTACATCCTGGCATTTTGGCTCAAAGTCGGGATTGTCTTGTTGTGCAATGGCGGCATTGCCGATGAGTAGCGTTGCCAATATTGCGATGATGGGCAGTCTCATGTGATGCCTTTGCAACATTACTTTCTCCTGGTTATTGAACCTGCCCACGCCAGGTCAGGGATTTTATTGCGGCTTCCCGAAATAGTAGTTCGTCAGTTTCGCTGTCTGGGTCGGTCATGGGGTGTTATTGCTCCTCGAGGCGGCCATTAACATAACGGACCGTTTCAACACGCCCGTCTTGATAGCGAGTCACCCAGATGCCGTGGCTTTTGCCATTCACGTAGGAGCCTTCGACTTTTCGCCCATCCATATAGCGAAACTCCCAGTCGCCATGTCGTTTGTCGTCCACCATGGGACCTTCGTGAATATCTCCTGAGTTAGCGAGCATTACCCAGCGGCCCTGTCTTACACCGTTCACATAAGAGCCTTTTTCAGTATCCCCTGAATTCCCGTCGCCGTTGACAAGCATCCATTTGCCATGTCGTTTGCCGTCCACATAGGGGCCATAGGCAAAGCCTCCATGCCCGTCGTAGACTATCCACCAAATGCCGCTTCTTTTGCCGTTCACATAGCTGCCAGAGGAGGAGGAGTTCCTATTCCAAGCCGACCGGCTTAAAAACCAGTGGCCTTCTTTAAGGCCGTGTACATAAACACCTTTGCCTTTGATCGTGCGGTACGATCGCATCGGAACATCCAATTGCTCCATGCCCTTGCCGTGCGGCACGCCCTGCTCGCAACTGCCCAACCAGGACCAGGTCTTGTACAGCATCCAGCCTTGATGCCAAACCCGGCAATCAGGCTTGTCAGTGGCAGCTATCCAGCAGGCTTCGGCAAAGGACACTTCCTCGCACTTTGGCTCATGGTCAGGATTATCCGGCTGAGCGAGGGCGGTGCTGTTGGCCAGCAGCAGTGACAATATTGCGATGATGAGCGGTCTCATGTGATGCCTTTGCAACATTACTTTCTCCTGGTTATTGAACCTGCCCACGCCAGGTCAGGGATTTTATTGCGGCTTCTCGGAATAGTAGTTCGTCAGTTTCGTTGTCTGGGTCGTGTTATTGCTTCTCGCGGCGGCCATTAACGTAACGGACCGTTTCAACACGCCCGTCTTGATAGCGAGTCGTCCAGATGCCGCTTCTTTTGCCATTCACATAGGAGCCTTCGACTTTTCGTCCATCCGTATAGCGAATCTCCCAGTCGCCATGTCGTTTGCCGTCCACCATGGGACCTTCGTAAATATTTCCTGAGCTAGCGAGCGCTACCCAGCGGCCCTGTCTTACATCGTTCACATAAGAGCCTTTTTCAGTATCCCCTCTATCCCCGCCTTCGCTGACAAGCGTCCATTTGCCATGTCGTTTGCCGTCCACATAGGGGCCCGTGTCAGAACTTCCCAACTTCCCGCCGTAGTGTCCCCAGATGCCGCTTCTTTTGCCGTTCACATAGCTGCCAGTGGAGTAGCCCGCATCTTGCCAATGTTCCATCCAGCGGCCTTCTTTAAGGCCGTGTACATAAACACCTTCGCCTTCCGCGCGGTACAATTGCCCCTGAACATACAATTGCTCCACGCCCTTGCCGTGCGGCACGCCCTGCTCGCAACTGCCCAACCAGGACCAGGTGTTGTACAGCATCCAGCCTTGATGCCAAACCCGGCAATCAGGCTTGTCAGTGGCAGCTATCCAGCAGGCTTCGGCAAAGGACACTTCCTCGCACTTTGGCTCATGGTCAGGATTATCCGGCTGAGCGAGGGCGGTGCTGTTGGCCAGCAGCAGTGACAATATTGCGATGATGAGCGGTCTCATGTGATGCCTTTGCAACATTACTTTCTCCTGGTTATTGAACCTGCCCACGCCAGCCGTCAGTCTGACTCGCAATCATGAATCAGTGGGGCGGGATCGACTCGGTTCTCCGTATCATCCTTGTTAGCATCCGTATTAACATCCGTGATATCAATATGGACATGGTTTATCACATCGGGGTAACGTATGTATAAGCTCAGATACCTTTGGCACTCCGATCCAGAAGGAGAGCCATGCAATATCACCATATCGGATACCGAATAAAATCAAGCAGAAGATGCGTAAGCACCTAGACAAGAAGCATTATGGCTGACTCATCGCTCTGGCCTCTGGTTATCTACTTTCTTTCCGTATTGGTTATCCTTGGCGTCATTCTAGTGCTCTCCGCCTTGCTGGGACAAAAATCCAAAATGACCCGCGCCACCGGCGAGCCTTTTGAATCTGGCGTGGTGCACATAGGGTCAACGCAGATTCCCGTGTCGGCTGAATTTTTCCTAGTCGCGATCTTCTTCGTGATTTTTGATCTTGAAACGGTATTTATCTTCGCCTGGGCTATCGCATTCTATGAACTGGGGCTGTTCGGCTATCTGGCGGTTTCAGTGTTTATTCTGATTTTGATTGTCGCGCTTGTTTACGAATGGAAGTCGGGTGCACTTGAATGGGGTGTGAAGGTTAGAACAGGCTTGCCAAAAAACTACGCCCTGCAACGGGTTGAGGATTAGCCATGGAATGGAGTCTCACCAAAATTGAGCCGAATATTGAACTGCATGACCTGGATACCGCGCTGGATGAACACCTGAAGCGCAACCTCGTTATGACCTCACTGGAAAACATGCTCGCCTGGGGACGAAAGCATTCCGTCTGGCCATTTAACTTCGGGTTGTCCTGCTGTTATGTCGAGATGGCAACTTCCTTGACCAGCCGCTTTGATGTGGCGCGGTTCGGCTCCGAGGTCATCAGGGCAACGCCTCGGCAGGCAGACATGATCGTGATTTCTGGTACTTGTTTTTTGAAAATGGCACCAATAGTGCAACGCTTGTATGAACAACTTCTGGAACCTAAGTGGGTGATCTCCATGGGCTCCTGCGCTAATTCTGGCGGGATGTACGATATCTACAGTGTGGTTCAGGGGGTTGATAAGTTCCTGCCGGTAGATGTTTATGTGCCGGGATGTCCGCCGCGTCCGGATGCCTTCCTGCAAGGGTTGATGCTACTGCAGGACGCCATAGGTAAGGAGCGACGCCCCCTCAGCTGGGTGGTGGAAGACCAGCGGGTATTCAAGGCAGACAAAGTCAGCCAGCGAGACCTCCGCAACAGGGAGCGAATGGCAGCGACGGATTTGAGAGAGCCAGACGAGGTGTAGCGCACCTTGACTCCGAGGGTCATACAATCACACAAGTAGCGGCAAACAAAAACCTGAAAGAAAGGGGAAAAGCAATTGTCAGCCATTGCTGAACAGGTAGGAAAAATAGAAGTTGCGCAGAAACTTGCTAAGGAGTTTCCGCAGGTTTCCTTTTCCCGCCAGCAGACGATTGATGAGATTCCTACCTTTTGGGTGGACAGAGCACACCTGGTTGATGTCATCAGTTACCTGAAACGGGATTATGAAATGCTGTTTGACCTCTGCGGTACGGACGAAAGACTGAGAAATCATCGCGCCGGGATGCCAGCAGGTGACTTCACCGTGATCTATCACCTGATGTCCTTTTCCCTACTCACCGATGTCAGAATCAAAACAGCGCTTAACGAGGATGACTTGAACCTCCCCAGCATTTACCAGATCTATCCCAACGCCAACTGGTATGAACGCGAAACCTGGGACATGTTCGGCATCGTTTTTAGCAACCATCCCAACCTTTATCGAATCCTCCTGCCCCCCACCTGGAAAGGGCATGCCCTGAGAAAGGACCACCCCGCAAGAGCGACAGAGATGGCACCCTTCAGTCTGGATGACGCGCGCCAGGACAAGGAGCAGGAAGCGCTCAGGTTCAAACCCGAAGAGTGGGGTCTCAGTCGCAAGACGGAAAACACGGAATTCATGTTCCTGAATCTGGGCCCGAATCACCCCTCGGTACACGGTGTTTTCAGGATTGTCCTGCAACTGGACGGGGAAGTGATTGTTGATGCGGTTCCAGAAATTGGTTACCACCATCGCGGCGCGGAGAAGATGGGCGAGCGGCAATCCTGGCACACTTACATTCCTTACACAGACCGGATTGATTATCTGGGCGGTGTGATGAACAACCTGCCCTATGTCATGGCGGTGGAAAAGTTCGCCGGAATAGAAGTCCCGGACCGAGCAAGGGTAATCAGAATTATGCTGGCGGAATTTTTCCGTATCTCTAGCCATCTGGTCTTCTACGGCACCTTTGCCCAGGATGTTGGTCAACTATCCCCCGTCTTCTATATGTTCTCTGACCGAGAGAAGTTATTCAGAATTATTGAAGCCGTGACCGGTGGCAGAATGCATCCCGCTTGGTTCCGCATTGGTGGCGTCGCTCAGGACCTACCAGACGGCTGGGAGCAGATGGTTCGGGACTACCTCGACTGGATGCCATCGCGGCTCAAGCACTATGACAAGATGACGATGCGCAACAGCATCCTGAAGCAACGCACCCAGGGCATAGGTATATGCACCCAGCAAGAAGCACTGGATTGGGGTATCACGGGTCCCAATCTGCGGGCGACCGGCATAGACTTTGATATGCGGCGTGACCGGCCCTATGGTGGTTATGACCAGTTTGATTTTGAGGTGCCCGTCTATCAGAAGGGCGACTGCTACGACCGAGCGCGGGTGCGGGTGGACGAACTACATCAAAGCCTGCACATCATTGAACAATGCTTGAATAACATGCCTGCCGGTCCTTACAAGGCAGATCATCCACAAACCACACCGCCGCCCAAAGAAAGAACCATGTACGATATAGAAACCCTGATACATCACTTCTTAAATGTCAGTTGGGGTCCAGTGATTCCCGCCGGGGAATGTAGCGTTACGATAGAAGCCACCAAGGGTAATAACATGTATTACCTGACCAGCGACGGCGGCACGAGTTCCTATCGCACCCGTATCAGAACCCCGTCCTTCCCCCACCTGCAACAGATACCCTTACTCAGCCGGGGGCTACTGATCCCGGACCTCATTGCTATTCTCGCCAGTATTGATTTTGTCATGGCGGATGTGGACCGATAAATGAGCCAGACTCACTCACCCACAAATACGATCGTCACAGACAAGTTCGTCACTCTCCTGTCAGATGCCGAAGTCAGCCAGATAGAAGCGGAGATATTGCTACTTCCAGATCGTCGGTCTGCGGCTATTGATGCCTTGAAGATTGTCCAGGAACACCGAGGCTGGGTGTCTGATGAAAGTCTGGTCGCTGTTGCTACTTTGCTCAATATGTCCAGTGAAGAACTGGACGGCATAGCCACCTTCTACAATTTGATTTATCGCAAGCCGGTTGGTGAGAAGGTGGTGTTGTTCTGTGACAGCGTAAGTTGCTGGCTGATGGGTGGCGATGATGTTTGTAAACGCGTCCAGGCAACCCTGGGCGTCGCCTATGGTGAGACCACCGCCGACGGCAAATACACCCTATTGCCGGTAACCTGTTTGGGTGATTGTGACCATGCACCAGCCATGATGGTGGGTGATGAACTCCACCACGACCTGACACCTGAGAGCGTAGAAGAGATTCTGAAATGAGCGATTTGCCACTGACCAAGAACATCAATGGCAAGACCCCGACCGACCTGACTCAGTACGAAGCCACGGGCGGCTATGTGGCTACCAGGCAGGCGGTTGGTGCCATGGACCCCGATGCGTTGCTGGAGATCATCAAGGACTCCAACCTGCGAGGCAGGGGGGGTGCCGGTTTCCCTACAGGCATGAAATGGAGCTTCGTGCCAAAACCTGGTAGCCGTGCCGCCGGGGAAGGGCACCGCTATCTGGTGGCTAACGCAGATGAAATGGAGCCGGGCACCTTCAAGGACCGACTGCTGATGGAACAGGATCCCCATCAACTGATTGAAGGCATGATCCTCGCCGCCTACACCATCTCCGCCGATATAGGCTATATCTTCATCCGGCACGAATACCATGTCGCCATCGCCAGACTCAGGGAAGCCCTGGCCGCTGCCGAGGCAAGCAACTACCTCGGGGCGCATATCTGCGGTTCGGATTTTTCTTTCCGTCTGCATGTCCATGTTAGCGCAGGGCGATACATCTGCGGTGAGGAAACTGCCCTGCTGAACGCCCTGGAAGGCAAACGAGCTATCCCCAGAGCAAAGCCACCCTTCCCCCAGGTGAGCGGTCTTTGGGGCCGACCCACCATCGTCAATAATGTCGAGACCCTGTGTAACATCCCCCACATTGTCGCCCATGGCGCGGACTGGTTCAGGTCTCTAGGACGAGGCAAGGACAGTGGTACAAAACTCTTTGGAGCGAGTGGCAGGGTGGCACGCCCTGGTTGCTGGGAGTTACCCATGGGCACGCCGATCCGGGAAATCCTAGAAGAGCAGGCCGGCGGTATGGCGGCGGGCTACCAACTGAAGGGCTTTTTACCCGGCGGCGCATCCACAGACTTCCTGTTGCCAGAACATCTTGACCTGCCCATGGACTATGAACCGGTAATGCAGGCTGGTAGCCGAATGGGCACTGGTACCATGATTATCCTTGATGACCGGTCCTGTCCCCTGGGCATGATCGCCAACCTGGAAAAGTTTTTCGCCAGGGAATCCTGTGGCTTCTGTACGCCATGCAGGGAAGGCTTGGCATGGGTGCAACAAATTTTGGATAGTATGGAAGCCGGGGCAGGCCGACCGGAAGACCTCAGGCTACTTGAAGATCAAGCCGAGTTTATTGGCGCCATCGGCAACACTCACTGTGCCCATGCGCCGGGAGCTATTGAGCCACTTGCCAGTGGTCTCAAATATTTCGCGGACGATTTCAAAGCCCATATTGATGGCAAGGGCTGCCCGTACAAGCAGGGAGCAAACTAATGCCTGTGCTCATCGTTGACGGCAAGGAATTGCCCGGTAAAGCCGGCACTAATGTGCTGGAAGCCCTGCTCAGCGCTGGGGTGGACATGCCTTATTTCTGCTGGCATCCCGCCATGGGAAGCGTCGGTGCTTGCCGACAGTGTGCCCTGCTCCAATACGCCAACGATGAGGACAGTCACGGCAAAATTGTCATGTCTTGTATGACACCGGTAACGGACGGCGCGCGCTTTTCCGTCTCGGCGGACCGGGCGTCCGGTTTCCGCCGTGCCGTTATTGAGAATCTGATGTTGAATCATCCCCATGACTGCCCGGTCTGTGAAGAGGGTGGTGAATGTCACCTCCAGGATATGACAGTGATGGTGGGGCACCGGGACCGCCGCTACCAGGGCAGGAAGACCACCTTTAAGAATCAATATCTTGGGCCCTTCATCGGGCATGAAATGAACCGCTGTATCACCTGTTATCGCTGCGTCAGGTTTTATCAGGATTATGCCGGCGGCAATGATCTGAATGCCTTCGGCTCCCGCGACAGGATATTTTTTGGTCGGGCAGAGTCAGGGGTGCTGGAAAATGAATTTGCAGGCAATCTGGTGGAGGTCTGCCCGACCGGGGTATTTACAGACAAGACGTTAGCCAAGAACTACACCAGAAAATGGGACCTCCAGTCCTCGCCGACAATTTGCCAGGGCTGCTCCATCGGATGCAATACCTACACCTCGGAACGCTATGGGCAACTGTGCCGTGTCCATAATCGTTATCACCAGGACATCAATGGTTATTTCCTGTGCGACCGTGGCCGCTTCGGCGCCCAGCATGTTAATTCACCGGCGCGCATCCCCCAGCCAGGCATACGCAACGAAGAGGGCAAATACGATCCTCTGTCCCTTGACGATGCTAAAGCCAAGGTGCGTGACTTCATACAGCATTCAAGCAGAACGATCGGCATAGGATCGCCTCGGGCAAGCCTTGAGGCTAATCAGGCGCTACGGCAACTTGTCGGTGCCGGGAACTACAGCAACGGCATGAGCCGGAACGAGCAGGTAATGCATCAGATTATCCTTGATGTCTTGGCAAGCGGTATGAAGACGCCGACGCTTGCCGAGGTGGCAGAATTCGACGCCATCCTGGTTCTGGGTGAAGACGCAACCAATCATGCCCCCCTGCTCGCACTCAGTATCCGGCAGGCGGTTCGTAACCGTTCCAAAGAAATGGCAGGGGACACCGATATTGCCGAGTGGCATGACGCGGCGGTGCGGGAACTGGCACAAGATGCGCTTAGCCCGCTGGTCATCGCCACCCCCATGCCTGACCGACTAGATGATGTGGCAAGCCAATCACTACGCCTGGCACCAGAAGAGATTGTTGCGCTCTCTACAGAGGTATCCATGTATCTGTCTGCCGGGTCTGAATCAACAGCCTCCCAGGCGAGCAGCGTCGCCCAGGGTCTTGCTGAGCTGTTGCGAGATGCGCGGCGGCCCCTCATCGTATCCGGCACCAGTCTCGGTGATATTAATATTATGCGGGCGACGGTCAACCTCTCTCTGGCATTGCAGGCTGTTAATCCGGAGGCGGGGATCCTGCTAGCGGCAGACGAGTGCAACAGCGTCGGCATGGCGATGCTGGATAATCGGCTTTCCGTTGAGGAGTTGGTTGATCGGACGCCAGAGACCATGATTGTGCTTGAAAATGACCTGGAATCTCGACTTGGTGCTGAGTTTGCCAAAAAAATGTCAGCGGTCAGACATCTGGTGGTGCTGGACTATCTTGATAACGCCACTGTCTCAGTGGCGAATATCCTGTTACCTGCTGCTTCATTTGCCGAGGCTGAAGGCACCTTCATCAATTTTGAGGGCAGGGCACAGCGTAACCTGGCAGTCTTCCTTCCCCAGGGTAGCATAGCGCCCAGCTATTACCTTCTCAGCACACTCAATGACGATTGTCTTAACGATAGTTTTAACGATAGTCTTAACAACAGCACTGAATCAGTGTCATCTAGCCATCAGGCAAGAGTCCAGACAATCATAGAATCAATAAGAGATGAATTCTCGCCACTCAAACGCATTGACGAATGTGCCCCTGATGCTGACTTCCTGGTGCTAGGTAGCAAGATTCCTAGAATGACCCACCGGGCAAGTGGCAGAACCGCGATGCAGGCTGAGGTATCGGTGCACGAACCCAAACAGCCGGTGGACACAGAGTCCGCCCTTGCCTTCACCATGGAAGGCAATCAGCAACAGGCACCTGCCAGCCTGAGGTCCTATGTCTGGTCTCCGGGCTGGAACTCCAATCAATCCATCTACAAATTCCAGACTGAGGTGGGTGGCGCAGACACCATGGGCAATCCCGGCGTCCGCTTGCTTCAGGGTGATGCCATGCCCGCGCCTTTTACCATCGCACCGACTACCGCTGCACAGATCAGTACAGGTCCCAGATTTGTTGCCCAGCACCATATATTCGGCAGTGACCCGGTGAGCAGCCAGGCGCAGGAATTATCAACCCGCATTCCAACACCCTATGTGCGCATGAACACCGAGACGGCAACCACCCTGGGAGTCTCAGGGGGCGATGGGCTTGCCTGTCAACTACCGCACAAAAGAATCGAACTCAGTGTCATCCTTGATGATGATGTGGCTGCCCATTGCCTGGTCTATCCAAAACTTGTGCAGACCATCGGCTTAGCCGATGTGGCACCTGGTGATCTCCAGCGCATAGCAGGCTGGCAGGGGCCAAAAGACCCGCTGAAACCCAACCTGATACTGACGGACAGGACCGGATGATGGTAGAGCTCATATCCATCCTCATTATCTATGGGGTGCTACTCGGCTCTCTGACCGGCGCGGCTATCCTTATCTGGTTTGAACGCCGACTACTGGGGATCTGGCAGGACCGGCTAGGTCCCAACCGGGTGGGTCCCCTGGGTATAGGGCTAGCACTGGCGGATGTCATTAAACTCTTCGCCAAGGAAGACTGGATACCGCCCTTTGCAGATCGTTTGATGTTTGTGCTGGCGCCTATGGCGGTCATGATTGCGATGCTCATGGGATTTGCCATCCTGCCATACGCACCAGGCATCCATGTGGCAGACCTGAACATTGGGCTCCTCTTCTTTCTCGGCATGACCTCCCTGGCGGTTTACAGCGTGCTACTGGGTGGTTTGTCATCAAATAATAAGTATGCGCTCCTGGGTGGACTAAGAGCCGCCGCCCAGATGGTCAGTTACGAAGTGTTTATGGGATTGTCTCTGATGGGTGTGGTCATGCTGACGGGATCATTTAGCCTGGTGGAGATTGTCAACTATCAGCAGGAACACACTTGGTTCATCATCCCGCAATTTGTCGGTTTTGTCGTGTTTATGATTGCCGGTATCGCGGAGAGCCATAGGCTACCATTTGATTTGCCCGAGGCGGAACATGAACTGGTTGCCGGTTTCCATACCGAATATTCGGGTATGAAATTCGGCATGTTTATGGTCGGCGAGTATCTGGGTGTCATCCTCATCTCGGCAATCATCGCCGTTATCTTCTTTGGCGGCTGGCTTGGTCCCGACTTCTTGCCACCGATTATCTGGTTCGCCATCAAAACATTTATTTTTATCTGCTTCTTTATTCTGTTACGCGCTGCCATACCAAGACCCCGCTATGACCAACTCATGTCATTCGGATGGAAGTATATGTTGCCCTTGACGCTGATTAACCTGCTGGCAACAGGAGCAATAGTTTTATGGTTACAGGCATAAGAAGGTGATGCGATGATAAATACTATCTGGAGTCAGTTGGTGACCCTATACAGAGTGTTACTGCATACCTTTACCCCAGCGGACACAGTGCAGTACCCGGAGGAAATGCCCTATCTGGCACCCCGTTATCGTGGTCGCATCGTATTGACCAGAGACCCGGACGGTGAGGAACGGTGTGTTGCCTGTAACCTTTGTGCGGTGGTTTGCCCGGTGGATTGTATTGCGTTACAGAAAACCGAAGACCAGGACGGCAGATGGTATCCAGAATTTTTCCGTATCAACTTTTCCCGATGCATCATGTGCGGCATGTGCGAGGAAGCCTGCCCTACCTATGCCATCCAACTGACTCCCGACTTTGAGATGTGTGAGTATGACCGACAGAAGATGGTGTACGAAAAAGAACACCTGCTAATCAGTGGTCAGGGCAAGTATCCCGGTTACAGCTTCTACGGTGTGGCGGGCAAGACGATTAAAGGTAAAGCAAAGGGCGAAGCACTGAACGAGGAAGAACCGGTAGACATCAGAAGTCTGCTGCCATAGGAGATACCCATGCTCGAATACGGGCTGTTTTACATAGCGGCAACTGTTGCGCTCATTTCGTCACTGCTCGCTATCACGAGATATAACGTGTCCCATGCCCTGATATATCTCATTGTTTCATTGCTTGCCTCGGCGGTTATCTTCTATGTGCTGGGCGCACCCTTCGCCGCCGCGCTTGAAGTGCTTATCTATGCTGGCGCCATCATGGTGTTGTTTGTGTTCGTCATCATGATGTTGAATCTGGGTGCTACCGGTGATGTTCAGGCGCATCTTCTGTTACGCCCCCGGATGTGGCTCTTCCCAGCCCTCCTGTGTCTGGTGTTGTTTGCGGAAATTGTCTATGTCCTGCTCAGTTCGGAGCGGCTACTCAGCGGCATGGTTGTTACTCCCAAGACAGTTGGCATTGCCCTGTTTGGTCCCTGGGTTCTGGCGGTTGAAATCGCTTCAATGCTACTGCTGGCAGGGCTGGTAGGTGCCTATCATCTTGGCCGTCGCTATTTGAAAGATAGCAGGGAAGGGGCTACCAGTTCACCAGAAGCGGCGCCATGATTGCTGTCATCATCCCCATGGAACAGGGTTTGCTACTGGCAGCCATGCTGTTTCTAATCGGGCTGGCTGGCGTCCTGGTACGCAGGAATATCCTGGTGATCCTCATGTCGCTTGAGATCATGCTCAATGCCTGTGGTCTGGCTTTCATCACCGTCGGTGCTCACTGGGCTATTGCTGATGGCCAGGTAATGTTTATGTTGATCTTGAGCATAGCGGCGGCAGAGGTTGCCGTTGGTCTCGGGCTTTTGTTGCAGGCGCATCGGCGGCTTGGGTCGCTTGATATTGATCAGGCGGGAAGGATGCAGGGATGACCAGCATGTATGAGTTCGTTTTTCTTGTCCCCCTCGTCCCGCTACTCGGCTTTTTCATACTCTTTTGTAGCCTCGGCAATTTGCCAAAGCAGGCAGTTGCTCTGGTTGGCGTGGGCAGTGTGGCGATTGCCGCCATGCTGGTGCTATTCATCGGCGTTGAGTTCCTCGCCCAGACCAACCCCATCCCCGTTACTGCCACTTTTTACACCTGGATGAATGTCGCCGGCTTTACGCCTGGGGTCAGCTTTCGCATTGATGGCTTGAGCCTGACGATGATGTTTGTCATTACCGGTGTTGGGCTGCTTATTCATATCTACTCAGCACTGTTCATGCTGGACGACGCGGATTACAGCCGATTCTTCAGTTATATGAACCTCTTCGTTGCCGCTATGCTGCTGCTGGTGCTGGCGGATAACCTGCTGCTCTTGTTTGTCGGCTGGGAAGGGGTAGGGCTTTGCAGTTATCTCCTGGTCGGCTTCTGGCACCATGACGCCGCGAACGGTGCTGCGGCAAGAAAGGCTTTTGTGGTGACCCGGGTGGGCGATACCGCCATGGCGTTGGGGCTGTTTCTGTTGTTTTTACATCTGGGCACGCTGGATATTCAGGCGCTCATGCAGCAGGCAAAGGTCACCTGGCAGGTCGGTGACGCTACGGTGACCATCGCCTGTCTGTTGCTTCTCGGTGGGGCGGTGGGTAAGTCCGCCCAGTTGCCGTTACAGACCTGGCTGCCGGATGCCATGGCAGGTCCCACACCAGTCAGCGCCCTAATACATGCTGCGACTATGGTGACCGCCGGCGTCTATCTAATCGCCCGGACCCATGAACTCTTCCTCCTGTCGCCGATTGCGCTTAATACTGTGGCCGTGATTGGTGCGGCCACCCTGTTGATGGCGGCATTTACCGCCCTGACCCAGCATGACATCAAACGCATTCTTGCCTATTCCACCATTAGCCAAATAGGTTATATGTTTCTTGCCCTGGGTGTGGGTGCCTGGTCGTCCGGGATCTTCCATCTGATGACCCATGCCTTCTTCAAGGCACTACTCTTCCTCGGGGCGGGTGCGGTCATTTTCAGCCTGCATCATGAACACGATATTTTTAAGATGGGCGGCTTGCGTAAACATCTGCCGATTGCTTTCTGGAGTTTCATCATTGGTAGCGCGGCTTTGGCGGCATTGCCGCTGACCTCGGGTTTCTATTCAAAGGACGCCATCCTGCTGACCGCCTTTGACTCAGCCTGGCACGGGCAGGAATTATGGGCGGCGGGGCTGCTTGGCGCCTTCCTGACTTCTATCTACAGTTTCAGGTTGGTGTTTATTGTCTTCTTTGGTGAAGTCAAAACCCAGCCAGAGGCGCCTGCTGGCTGGTTGATGGCGGTGCCCCTGGTCATACTTTGTGGACTTGCTCTGGGGGGAGGCCTTCTTACCCCGCCGTTGCAATGGGTCTTCCCTGCATCGGCGCCGGTTGCTCATGCGGGCATGGTGCCGATGCTCACCCTGGGCCTACCCATTGCAGGACTGCTCATCGCCGGGCTGCTGTATCTTTGGCCCCGAGCGGATCTGTCATGGCTGACCAGTCGGGGACTCGGCAAATCACTCTTTCAATTCTGGTTCAGCCACTGGGCGATGGACTGGCTATACGACCGGCTCCTGGTCACGCCATACAAGACCATCGCCGCCTGGAACCGCAAGGACATTATTGACCGAATCTATAACGGCATCGCCAATGTTACCTGGTTTTTGCATGACTTCAGTACCCAGAGCCAAACGGGGCAACTGCGTACCTATGCCGTCATCATGGTGGTTGGGCTTGTCCTCGTCGGCGTGATAGCACTGGGGGTCATCCAGCCATGACGATGATAACGATCATGGCTATCCTGTTTCTCGGTGGCATAGCCGCCTGGCTGAGTGACAGGTGGCACCAGGATTTGCCGCGCTGGGTGTCGCTATTGTCCTGCCTGCTGGCGGGTGTCGTCCTGACACCTATGTTATTTGTTCAGCCAGAGCAGATGTTGCTGTTGGACGGTGTCTCTTCTACCTGGCTTGAATATGTGAACTATCAGTGGATCCCGCGCTTCGGGATTGCGTTTATCTTCGCCATGGATGGGCTGGGTTTGCTGATGGTCGCCCTCACTATCTTCCTCGGGTTTGTGGCGGTTATTTCATCCTGGGACGAGATCACCTTCCGCACCGGATTTTTTCAATTTAATTTGATGTGGACCCTGGCGGGCGTCGTCGGTGTATTCATCAGCCTGGATCTCTTCCTCTTCTTCTTCTTCTGGGAAATCATGCTGATACCCATGTATCTCCTGATCGCAATCTGGGGACATGAGAACAAATCTTATGCGTCTATGAAGTTTTTCCTCTTCACGCAAGCCAGCGGCATGCTTCTGCTGGTAGCGATTTTGGCACTGGTGCTGGCCAATGCTGAGGAGACCGGCATCTACACTTTCAATTACTTTATGCTCCTGGGTCATGCGCTTGATAGCGACCTTGCCTATCTTCTGATGTGGGGATTTTTCCTCGCCTTCGTGGTCAAATTGCCAGGCTTTCCTTTTCACCCCTGGTTACCAGACGCACACACCCAGGCACCCACCGCGGCGAGTGTGTTGCTGGCGGGCATACTCCTCAAGACCGGTGCCTACGGGCTAATCCGTTTTACGGTGCCCCTCTTCCCTGAGGCGGCTGTAAGAATAGCCGACTTTGCAATGTTGCTTGGCGTACTCGGCATTCTTTATGGCGCGCTGCTCGCCTTTGCTCAGGCAGATTTCAAACGGCTGGTTGCCTATAGCAGTGTCAGCCACATGGGTTTTGTGCTCCTGGGTATTTATGCCTGGACGGAACTCAGCATCCAGGGTGCCGTCATGCAGATGGTTGCTCACGGATTATCCACTGCTGCCCTCTTTATGATAGCGGGGGCGCTACAACACAGACTGCATACCAGGGACATGACGGCAATGGGAGGTCTCTGGCAAGCCATGCCCAGAATGGGTGCCATCACCATGTTTTTCATCATTGCTTCCCTGGGTATGCCGGGACTGGGTAACTTCGTGGGTGAATTTTTGGTGCTGCTGGGTGCCTTCCAGGTCAATAAGTTGATGACCATCGCCGCAACGCTAGGGCTTGTGGCTGGTGCTGTTTACGCGCTGATCGCTATGCAGCGGGTATTTCAGGGGGAGCCAGGCGACCTGCTCAATGCTAAACGACAGGACTTGCCAGACTTTGGTATGAAAGAGTTGCTGGCGATGATTCCCCTGATGCTCGGCCTCCTCTGGCTTGGGGTTTATCCGCAACCTGTTTTTGATCTGGTGGACCCGGTCCTGGCAAGCCTGTATGAACTCACGACGAACCAGACAAACTGGGTTGGGAGTGACCCATGACGACAGGCTTAACCGGAACGGACCTCCTCGCCCTATCGCCCTTCATCACCTTAACTGGTGTCATCCTCGTGCTGATGATGGCTATTGCCTTTGCTCGTCATCTCGGTTTGACCTGCCTAATTGCCGCCCTTGGCCTCTTGGTGACGCTGGCTAACATCCTCTGGGTCGCCATCTTTGTTGACCCCCAACTTGTGACGCCATTGATTATCGTTGACCCTTACGCCCTGTTGTTTTCCGGGCTTATTGTGATCGCCAGTTTCTTTATCTGCCTGCTGGCGTACAACTATCACCAGCAGCGGGGCGGACACCAGGAAGAGTTTACTCTCCTGCTGTTGCTGGCGACCCTGGGCGGCGTGACGCTTGCCCACAGCGCCCACTTTGGCAGTTTCATCCTCGGGCTGGAACTGCTCGGCATTTCGCTTTATGCCATGATTTCCTATCCCACACAGGGTCTGCTCAGCCTGGAGGCGGCACTTAAATATCTGATACTGTCCGGTGTGTCTTCGGCTTTTATACTCTTTGGCATTGCCTTTCTTTTTGCGACCACAGGCACCCTGTCATTCGCCGAGATGGCGGATGCAAACATTAACCCGACTGCTGTTCAGGGAGGTGTTCAGGGAGGTGTTCAGGGAAGCGTTCAGGGAAGCGAGTCGCTACGACTTTACATGCTCATTGGCGGCAGCATGATTCTGGCGGGCGTGGGATTCAAACTATCGCTGGTGCCCTTCCACATGTGGACGCCTGATGTGTACGAAGGTGCACCCGCGCCGACGACGGCCTTCCTGGCGACCGTCTCCAAGGGCGGGATCTTTGCCGTCCTGCTCCGGTTTTTTGTTTCCGTTGATGGCTATCAGTACCAAACCATTCTTGACGGATTGTTCTGGGTTGCCTTGCTTTCCATCTTCCTTGGCAATCTTCTTGCTGTGATGCAGAGTAATATCAAACGGCTCCTCGCCTATTCATCCATAGCCCATCTGGGATATTTGATGGTGGCTTTCCTGGCGGCGGCGGAAATTGGCGGGCGGCAACTCGCTATTGAAGCCAGCCTGGTCTTCCTGATTGCCTACTTCACCACGACGGTCGGTGCCTTCGGTGTGGTCTGCATCATGTCCAGGAAATTGGCGGCAAGGGATACCGATCAATTGCCCGACTATGAAGGCTTGTTCTGGAATCGTCCCCTGCTTGCCGCCTTTTTTGCCGCGATGCTGCTGTCTCTTGCCGGCATCCCGCTTACGCTTGGCTTTATCGGCAAATTTTATATTTTTGCGGTGGCTGTTGACTCCGAACTTTGGGCACTACTCGTTGCCGTCATCATCGGTAGTGCTATCGGTCTCTTTTACTACCTTAGGGTTATTTTTACGATGACGAAACGGTCATCGGTAACGGAAGGCATCGCCATACCCAAGGCTGGCGGCTGGAGCCTCGTCGCCGTGACTTTAATTCTGATTGGTTTGGGCGTATATCCTGCGCCGGTGATTGAGTGGGTATCGGCGATAGCCCGGACTATTTCTTGATAAAGTTTTTATTGATACCAAAATTGTATTTGTTGAACATCAGGCATTTTTCACTTTTACCGCAGTAACCTGACGCAGAATTTTCCGAGCCAAATTCTCTGGACTGGCAGGTATGCTGACATCCGCTTCAAGCTCTGCCTTAGACGGTTGGTAGCTATAAGGCTTTACTTTTACTATGGCACTGGCTTTGTCTCTTTTCTCAGTCACTTTCATTTCCCTTCTTGAATTTTTTGTTAATCTCGGCTCTCCATTTATCAAAATCATACCACCCGCAACCTATACAATCGTATCTGGGCATATTTACATTCTCGACAGTGCTATTGCTTGTCCTTCAAAACACAATAGACCATGTAGGTTTTGGTTTTCTTGTCAAATAAATCATCATAATTTTTATTATTCATCTTTTATAGATTCTTTAAGCCTACTAAAAGCCGCCTGATAGAAATCCCTATCTTTCTCGTAAGCTATAATTTTTCTTTTCATCCGATTCGCAGTAACAACAGTGGTTGCACTTCCAGCAAAAGGATCAAAAATCAAGTCATCTTCGTTGCTGAACAACTCTATAAATCTTTCAATGAGCAAGACTGGTTTTTGTGTAGGGTGAATCCTTTCCTGCGGGGAGGGAGATTTGCATTTAAAAATGTTATGCACGACCCGTCCATTGAATTTTGTCCCTGGCCTCTTCCCCAACACGACACTTTCCCATGCGTTGATTGGTTTGAATGTGTGATTAAACGGGACCGGATTCGTCTTCTGCCATACGAAAGTACCTACCGCATTGAAATTATGTGATTTGAGTAGGTCGGAATATTCACCAATTTGCGCCTGAGCACAAAATATCACAGCCCAACCAGATACTTTTGGTAAAACAATTTTGGTCCATTTATCTGGACTGAAGTTATAATCCCAATCGCCAAAATGACCTTTTGGCATAATAAAATCAGATCCATCTTTTCTGATCCTCCTGGAAACTTGTTTTTCACAAGTGTATGGATTACTGATTCCATAAGGGGGATCCGTAAGCAACAAATCTATTGACCTGTTACACATCATTTCTGCTGCTGTAATTCCGTCTCCATGTATAAATTCATGGTATTTCCCAACGGTCTTGCCAGGTAGGGCAGGCATGCTTGAGTAGTTATTTTTCAGTAACTTATCCAGTTTTTTGGATATTGTTATTACATCCTGACTCTTTATTACGGATAAGTCCTTGTTTATCTGTAAGCTCCCCAATATTTCGCTATTACACTTCTTGGCTAGCAAATCAACAACCCACAATCCGGCACCGCTGTATTCCGGTTTAGTATGGGTAATATATTTTCTCTGAATAGGGAAATTATCTGATATCCATTTGTTTACCAGGGCCCTGATTTTAATTTTCTGTTCTACTGTTGTATACGGTTGCATGTGAATCTGTTCATGTACGCAGGTAGCTACATCATGTTGAACAGTTTTATAATCATTTAGTTCGTAATGGGTGCGGTTGCCATCCGTGTAGATAGCGGCACTAGGTACCGCTTTGGATGGAGCGACTTCTTTCAGTGTCTTCTCGTCTGTGTCAGTGATGACAGATGCCTTGACGATGTTGCTATGGCTGACCTTACCATTGATATCAAAAGACTTGCGAAGCCGATGTGCCAGATGCCAAGCAGACTTTTGTGTAATACCGAGATCACGGTGCAATTTCATGCTGGAAACGCTTTTTAAGTTTGTTGAAAGCAGATGAATTGCGATTGCCCAGACCTGATAGTTCAATTTTGAGCCCTCCATCAGCGTCCCGATTTTGAGAGAAAACATTTTTTTGTCTTTGCAATCTCGACACCTGTGCGTCATGGACCTGTGCGACACGCCGAACTGAACATTGAATGAACCACAATGCGGACAATGGGGTCCCTTTGGCCAACGCTGTTCTGTAAACCACTTTTCGGCACTTGTGTCATCGGGAAATATCTTCATCAATTCAATGAATGTCAAACTCTTGCGATGGTTCTTCCCCGATGCTTTCCGCGTCATCTCTATCTCCGATATGTGACTCTGCTGTAAATCCATCGCTAGTGCTTGTCAAACGAATAATGATACTTTGATATGAGTTTTCCTAGCATTGACGAGGTCGCCTGATATTGACAAGATTTGGCGTGCTTGCAGACTCAGGCGTCAGGAGGCAAACCGGATCAACAAACCAGCGGCAATTGCCGAACCAATCACACCCGCAACATTGGGTCCCATGGCATGCATCAAAAGAAAATTGTTCGGGTTGGATTCAAGACCGACCCGGTTAACAACCCGCGCCGCCATGGGTACCGCAGACACACCGGCAGCACCAATCAGAGGATTGATTTTGTGGGGGGATATCTTCCGAAAAGACAAAAGATTCATCAGCCTTGCCATCAATACGCCGGCGGCGGTGCCAATACAAAATGCCAGGACGCCCAGCAACAAAATGCCAAGCGTCTCTGGCACAAGAAACTGCTCAGCCTTGAGTTTTGAACCTACAGCCAGTCCAAGAAAAATAGTGACGATGTTGATCAGCGCATTCTGGGTCGTCTCACTCAAACGATCTACCACGCCACACTCCCGCATAAGATTACCGAAGCAGAACATGCCCAGCAAAGGAGTAGCACTCGGCACCAGCAAGGCGACCAGCATCAGCAACACCAGGGGGAAGAGAATCTTCTCGCGGCGGGACACAAGGCGGAGTTGCGGCATTTCAATTTGACGCTCCTGTTCAGTCGTCAGCAGCCGCATGATGGGTGGCTGGATAATCGGTACCAGTGCCATATAGGAGTATGCTGCCACCGCTATGGCGCCCAGCAGATGGGGCGCGAGTTGCCCCGCAACATAGATGGCGGTTGGTCCATCCGCACCACCGATGATGCCGATGGCTGAGGCCTCGGCAATGTCAAAATCAAACACACCCCATGACGAGAGTGCCAATGCGCCTAGTAGCGTTGCAAAAATACCAAACTGGGCGGCGGCACCTAGAAAAAGCGTCCTGGGATTGGCAAGCAAAGGAGCAAAATCTGTGAGGGCACCAACGCCCATAAATATCACCAGCGGGAAAACGCTAGTCTCAATACCCATCACATATAACTGATGCAAGATGCCATCACCGACGGCTATGTCCACACCCGGAATGTTGCTGAGCAGACCGCCAAAACCAATCGGCACCAGCAGCAAGGGTTCAAATCTCTTGGCTATAGCGAGGTAGAGTAGTAGCAGTCCAACCACCACCATCACCGCCTGCCCCAGATCAAATTGGTAAATGCCGGTGGCTTGCCAGAGTGCGACTAATTGCTCCATCAAGTTATCCAAACCAGCGTGTCGCCGACATTCACGGTGCCGCCTTCACCAACCAGCACCTGTGTCACAATGCCATCGCTCACCGCCCGTATGTCGGTTTCCATCTTCATGACTTCAAGGGTCAGTAGCAGGTCGCCGCTGACGACGGCATCCCCGGGATGGACATGCAATTTGAATATATTGCCCGCGAGCGGTGCTTTAATCGCTACGGCATCGGCGGGCAGTGCTGGTTCAGAAGGTATCTCAGAAGGTATCTTCTCAGCAGGCGCCATCTCAGAAGAAGCGTCGGCATGAGCACCGGGAAGTGCATTAGGCGCCATGCTGGGCATCAGAGATTGGATAGCACCGCTCTCGGATACCTTAACCACAAACTCTTCACCCGCCACTTCCACCCTGTACACAGATGCACCCGTCTGGGGTTCCTTCTCAAGAGTTGTCGGATTCAGAGCTGCATCCGGGGCAGGTTCAAATGCTTCGGGGTTGTTTCTGTTCCTAAAAAATTTCAGCGCAATTTGCGGAAACAACGCATAGGTCAGCACATCATCATCAAAATGCTCACCAAAAATCAGTTTCTTCTCGTTTTCCAGACCGAGCAGTTCTGTTTTTAACTTTTCAAATTCAGGCGCAAGATTATCCGCCGGGCGACAGGTGATGGGCTTGCCGCCACTAAGCACCCGGGCTTGCAGTTCAGCATTCACCGGCGCGGGCGTGGCGCCATATTCACCTTTGAGCAGACCCTCAACTTCCCGCGCAATGCTCTTGTATCGCTCACCCAAAAGCACATTGAGAACAGCCTGAGTGCCGACAATTTGCGATGTTGGCGTCACCAAAGGGATGAAACCTAAGTCTTCACGCACCTGCGGTATTTCTGCCAGTACCTCATCTATCCGGTCGGCGGCATTTTGCTCCCGCAGCTGCTGCTCAAGATTGGTGAGCATACCCCCTGGCACCTGCGCGACCAGAATGCGCGAGTCAACACCTTTCAGCGTCCCTTCAAATCTGGCGTATTTTTTACGGACCTTCCGAAAGTAAGTAGATATTTCTTCCAACTTTCCAATATCAAGACCGGTATCACGTTCAGTGCCTTGCAGTATTGCCACGACGGATTCTGTCGGGGAATGGCCATAGGTCATGCTCATGGAGGCAATGGCAGTGTCAACATTGTCTATGCCCGCTTCTATCGCTTTGAGACAGGTCGCCGTGGAAAGTCCCGATGTCGCATGACACTGCATGTGAATTGGGACCTCCACTACTTGCTTCAACCGACTCACAAGATCATAAGCAACATAGGGCCTGAGCAGACCAGCCATATCCTTGATGGCGATGGAATCTACGCCCATCTTGGCAAGCCGAATCGCCATTGATACCCAAGTGTCTATATTGTGGACGGGACTCACCGTATAGGACAGGGTCCCCTGTGCATGTTTGCCCTGCTTTTGCACTGCCGTGACCGCCCGTTCAAGATTTCTCGGGTCGTTCATTGCGTCAAAAATACGAAAAATATCCACACCATTGATAGCAGCGCGTTCAACAAACTTGTCAACAATGTCATCGGCGTAATGCCGATAACCAAGAATATTCTGCCCACGCAATAACATCTGCTGGGGCGTTTTCGGCATCGCCTTCTTCAGTTCCCGAATGCGCTCCCATGGATCTTCACCGAGAAACCGGATACAAGCATCAAAAGTGGCGCCACCCCAACTTTCCAGAGACCAGAAGCCAATATCATCAAGTTGCTCTGCAATGGGCAGCATGTCATCAATGCGCAACCGGGTGGCGAACAATGATTGATGAGCATCGCGCAACACAACATCGGTGATACCAACGGGACGCTTCATTGTCGGTAGCCTTGTTGACTCCAAGCGAGATGCACTGAGGGAGTCGTTTCCAGTCTGCTGATCATGTTCACTAGATACCACAGTCAATAGTTGAATGCCAAGATTGCCAAGCCGGGTGCCTTCTGGCAAGAAGTGGCTGGCAAGAAGTGACTGGTAAGAAACCATGAAGGGGATAATCTTCCGCCACCGAAGAGCCACAGCCTCAGGGTGCTGCCGCATCAGAGTGCTGTTATGGAATTTTGACTCCTTGTCCCTATAATGCACCCCGCTAGTTAAGAAGTGCTGTTTAAGAAGTGCTGTTGTTAAGAAGTACATGCGCTGGTAGCTCAGTTGGATAGAGTACCTGGCTACGAACCAGGTGGTCGGGGGTTCAAATCCCTCCCAGCGCGCCATGTAATGCGATGCTTCAGGGCTACAATCATGGAGAGGTGGCTGAGTGGTCGAAAGCGCTCCCCTGCTAAGGGAGTATGGGTTAAAAGCCCATCGAGGGTTCGAATCCCTCCCTCTCCGCCAGATGTATGGTTACTCTTTCTGAGCCTCAGTGCAGAGACTACAATTATTAAACATTTCGCAACACTATCTGTGGTCAAGAAGAATTGATTGAAGATGTTGCCCCAATTTGCGTAAAAGCGAAGTACAAAATTTGATATAACTTTCGTTTATGGACCGAATATTGATTCGCTTTTAAACAATTCTTGTCCATCGTGGATCATACTTGATACTTTCGAGTCCCTGTGCAACTGTGATGTTGTTTATACCAGGCACATTATTGATTTTCTCAATGATTCTCGATAGTTCCAAAGGGTCTTTAACAAGTACCACTGCTAAAATATCACAACGTCCAAGCACAACTGCGAGAAAGCGTACGAATACGAATTTTTGTAGTCGGTCCAATATGCGTTCTTGTACATTGTCGAAAATATTAATACTAAGAAATGCAACCAACCCTGCTTGATGAAAACTCATGTTTGTCATTGCAGTAATTTTTATATTTTTATTCGCACACATTTTTCTTACGCGCATTCTCACGGTAGCTTCGGACAAACTTAATTTGTTGGCAATAGATTGAAATGAGGTACGAGCATCATTCCATAATTCCTTAATAATATTCTTGTTGACGTTATCAAATTCCGATAAAGACTTATCAAATATTTTTAAATCTGTATAAGAAAAATGTGGAGCCCAATTGGTCTGAAACTTCTCTACTTGTAGTGCTAGACCGACAGACAAAGATTCAATTCCTTTTAGTTTGCTCAATTTTTTTGTTACAAAATTGTGTAAAACAAGATGATCCGGAGAGATCAACATCATTTCAATATTGTATTCACCCGCCATCAATACAATTGAAATCACTTCATCTATTTTTGCGAGTTCTTCTGCGACTTTCCTTGTATATCGACTATTTGTACGAACTCCAATCGTTAAGATGAGATCGTATCCCGCCGCATGGATATCAACAATTGCGGAGATCTTAATTTTATGACTATCAACTAATGATTTTAATCGGGTAGCAACAGATTTCTCAGAAATGTCTAATTGGTGTGCGAGTTCTCTATTTGATGTTCGGCCATTTTGTTCTAATAGATCGATTAGTTTTGCATCAGTTTCATCTATTTTCTGAAAAGAGGTGATCATGTCGTTATCTGAAATGCCTTCGTTAACTACTAAACCAGCATCATACATTACTTATAAGTTTTGGACTTTGTTCCAACATTCGCAAAATATTGTAGAGATTATGAGGCCGATAATCCCAAATATGATTAGCAGATGGCAATAATCGTAAAAAATAATGTAAAAAACTATTGAAAATGGTACATTTATGGTGTATTTTTGGCATAAATCGAGCAAGTGGTTGAAAAATATAACTAAATTATATTTCTCCACTGGGATGATTTGTAACATACTGCTTTATCTGAAAATTACAGAGGTCTAGGCCATGAGAAAACCTACTTCACGTCGGTTAAATTTAATATCAAACTGCCATAAAAGAGTAATCCAGCCGAGTTTTCCCATACTGTTTGTCTCTATTTTTTCTTTTGGGTTCTCGGATGATGTTGTCGCGCAGACAAACATTGATAATGACCAGTCTGACGCCAACAAGACAGTGCTTGAAGAAATTGTAGTCACCGCTCGACGCCGTGTTGAGTCATTACAAGACATCCCGGATTCTGTCAGCGTTTTGACGACAGAGATGATTAATGATCGTGGCATCAGTAAATTGGATGATATTGTCGATCAGACATCAAATTTATTTATGATTAACGATCAAGATCCAGGGACGAATGTCATTACCATTAGGGGGATCACCACCAATCGCAATCAGCCTGGATCAGTTGCTTTTGTAATTGATGGGATAACTCAACCCGATACTGATGGCTTCACTCGAGAGTATTTTGATATAGAGCGAATAGAAGTATTAAAAGGTCCTCAAGGCGCGCTTTATGGTAAGAATGCGATTGGCGGAGTGATTAATATTATTACCAAAAAACCAAATAATGAATATGAGACGTTGATTAAGGGGATTTTCGGTGACGGAGATTTGAGGAAAATTCAAGGAGTAACCAGCGGTGCATTGATAAAAGATTAATTGTTTTACCGTTTTGCCGCATCCTACAAAGATTTAGATGGTTATATTAATAATCCTACTCTGGGTAGGGATATTGATTTTTCTGAAAATAAGGACTTTCGTGGGCACCTTGCCTGGACGCCAAATGCGCAATGGTCAGTAGATTTACGCGCAGCCTATATGAATGAAGACAGTGGTGCCACCTGGTTTTCATCCACTGATTTAATCGGTCTGTCCAATAACGGTAAAGTCACTGAAAGTATACTGGAGTTACCTGATGCGGATTTTTTGGGCACACATCAAAGGACACTACGAGATTACGCTGCGAAAATAGACTATTCCGCCGATTGGGGAACATTGTCTTCACTGACAGCGTATAACGAAATAGAAAAATTCTTTGAAGGTGATTTAGACAATACTCCATTACCGCTAATACAGCCAGCAAACCAGCAACTTGATCTGAATGCATGGACACAGGAAATACGCTTCACTTCACCGGATGATCAGCGCTTGCGTTATATCATCGGCGTGTTTTATCAGAAAACGGAACGTGATTTTTCTCAAGCAATCAATGGCTTTGATATTGGTTTTTTTGGCTTTTTGGGTCCTGCATTCCCCGTTGGTGTGCCGACTGGCATGCTGGTGTCGTTTCCGGCATTAGGCACTAATAGTGATTTTGAACAGTGGGCCGGATTTGGACAGTTGAATTACGATATTACCCCGGAGTTTGAGTTAAGTTTCGCTTTGCGTTTTGATACTGAAACGCGCACTCAACTTGATCTTCCCACTACAAGGAAAGATAAAGTCACATTTGAATCCTTACAGCCCAAGTTTACTTTGACCTATGATGTATCGGATGACTTTATGGCATACGGAATTTATTCGCAGGGATTTAAAAGTGGTGGATTTAATCCGCCGCCAGAAAATTTTCCGATGGCACAAGTCAATTTTAATCTGGTCATTGACAAAGAAGAAACCGAGAGTTTCGAAGCAGGTTTCAAATCCACATGGTGGGATGGCTTATTACGATTCAATGTCGCAGGATTTTACACTGATTACAAGGGCCTACAGTTATTTCAGTTTGATCCTTTTGCGCAGCAAGTTACGATCAATCTGAATGCCGTTACAATATACGGATTTGAGACTGAAATTGTAACCTCACTCAGTAAAGGGCTAACACTTGATTTCAGTTTCGGTTATACTCACACGGCAATTGATGACTTTGATGGCTCGGGTCTTTTTGATGACAATACAACCCCCAACACGCCTGAATATACATTGAATATTGGCGTACAATATGAGCGACAATTGACGGACGATGTAACTGCACAGGGTCGTGTTGAGTGGAAAAGTGTTGGAGATTTTTTCTGGCAAGAAGACAACGTCCTATTCACCCCTGGCTATGACTTCTTAGATTTGCGTCTAAGTTTTGAATACCGTAATTGGGAGTTCGCTTTTTGGGGGAAAAACCTGACGGATGAGCGTTGGGCGGTAGGCGGATTTTCTCGTACCTTTTCACCAGTCATCATGGGCACTATCGGTGCTGATAACTACACCATTAATCAGGGTCGCCAACTTGGCGTAGACATACAGGTGAATTTTTGAATTAGCCACCTAATTCCGTTTTTCTCACACAAAGAAAACATAACTATTTGAGCAATTATTGGAATTATTAGTAGACGCGCGTCGTCCCCATGACCATCCATAGTCAGAACACCATATCTTTATAATATGGATTCTCAATCAGACTCTAAAAAGTTTCGTAATGCACTAGGGCAATTTGCAACGGGCGTCACCATTATTACAACGATGGGGAAGGACGATAAGCCTGTCGGTATTACGGTCAATAGTTTTAGTGCGGTATCACTTGAGCCACCCCTGGTACTATGGTCATTAGCAAAAACGGCATTGAGTTTTAGTTCTTTCAACCACGCCGGGCATTTCAACGTACATGTGCTAACATCGGAACAAGATAGTTTATCCAATAGATTTGCCCGTTCTGGTATAGATAAATTTACTGGTGTGGAATATCGCAAGGGTATAACAGGGATGCCGATACTAAATGAATATGCGGTCTGTTTTCAATGTAAAACATCGTTGCAATATGAAGGAGGAGATCATGTTATTTTTGTCGGTGAAGTAATTGATTTCGATCAAACTAATAAACCTCCATTGGTATTTCATAGTGGGCAATATGTTGATACGAAAGACAGGGGTATTGTAAACTCAGAGGATCTATCCAGTACCGTGAATGTAGATTATGGGATATATCGAGGTGACTTCTTTCTGTATTTGTTAGGTCGGGCCTATTATCAGATGTATCATCCGATAGTGCAGGCAATGGAAAAAGCACATATAAATGAGCCTGCATTTTTTTCTATGTCAGTATTGTGTATGGGGAATAGCCTAACTACCCAACAATTGAGACACATATTGGAACACACAGGGAAAATACCAACACAGAAAGATTTCAATACCATGGCTGAACGTGGACTGATCATTATTACTCACGCTGGCGATGCTCAGATGGTCACAATATCAGATTACGGTCGAAGAGTATTTTCCAGTTTGCTGAGTGTTGCGCAAACTCAGGAAGAAGACACTTTGATAGGGTTTAATGCTGGCGATTTGTCAATTACCAAAAAAGTTCTAAAAGACATTGTTGAAAAGACGAATCCCGGTATCCCCACATTTATCAATCAAGAGTGAATTCCTTCGAGCTAACTTGTTGTCGCTAAGTTTGAAAATGTCAGCGTCTTACCACCACCGTCTAATATAATGTTGCTACCTGTTGCATAATTTGCTAGCCGCGTTGAGAGTAATAAACACAAATTGCCTACATCTTCCAGTATAGCTGTTCTTTTTAGCGGTATTTTTTCCTCAATGGCAACAATATTGTCCGAGAGGGTAAAATCGGTTGTCGAATATCATCCAACTGTCAGAATGCTCAATTCCACCAGTCGAAACGCGCCACTGTAGACTCCAGCATTACCGTTATCACCACCAGCACTCATTTGCCCCCTCATTCCAAAGAAAGGCATGCCCCGGCTTGAACAGGGGTTGGAATCCAGAAGGAACGAAAGGTACTATCACTGACATCCGCAAAGCCTGCCAATGATACAATCCCACCATTTCCACCAATATCAACGCCGCCAGCCCTTAACATTTCACGGTATACTATGAACAGATCATCTGAGCGAAGAAGGTAAACATGTCAGTCACCCTGTCAGGAAAGAAAGCACCATCTGTCGCCGAACGACAGACGCAGGAAAGTAATTTGTTTGATGATGTTGCTCCTCGTGATGGATTAGTAATCCTTCAATCTCCTTCGTTACAAATAGCAAACGCATTGAAAAAGAATCTAACAAAATCATCAACTAAGGCAGATAAAAAAGGCGTAGTGTCCATGCCCGCTGTATCTGGATGTTGAAAAACCAATCTCGTGAAGCAAGGATTCCCTCCGATTTCTGATGCACGAGCAAGGGTGCTGGTTTTGGGTTCAATGCCGAGCGAAGAGTCGTTGCGCAAAAAAGAATACTACGGAAATTCGCGCAACGCATTTTGGAAAATAATGGCGAAACTATTGGAGTTCAATCACGCTACCATCTACGAACAAAGAGCGCTAATACTAAAAAATAATAAAATTGCGTTATGGGATGTGATGCTAAGTTGTGAACGGCAAGGAAGTCTTGATTCAGCGATCATTGATAACACGATAGTAGAAAATGACTTCGCCTCATTTTATCGCAACCATCCAAATATAAGGCATGTGTTTTTTAATGGCGGCAAAGCCGAAAAAGAATATTGCAAAAGGGTATTACCAAAACTATCCATTGCAACAAAAGCCATCAAGTATTCTACGCTTCCCTCAACAAGCCCGGCAATGGCGCGTTTTTCGTTTGATGTAAAATTACGGGAATGGTCAAGCATTACGAAGTGCATCCCAGATGAAACTCAGAACTAGACCCGAAGTCACCGAGCGTTTAAGTTTGACGATGGCTTATGGTTGTCGCTTGTTTTAGTCTGCCATTGATATCAAGCATCTCAAGGAGTTCATAATTTTTGCCTTGCTCATGAAAATACAAGAAGGAAGCGGATGCCCGTTGCGTCCAGAGGTATGGTGGTTGTGCAGAATTTGGTCAATGTTTGAATCATAATAATCTTGTCTGTAAAGGTTCTGCCTTGTACCTATTGTGAATTTTTATAAACTTTGCAGGTGATGTTAGGGCGCTATCTAACTGTTTTTCTCGTACTAATGCTTTATATAATGCGGCGGCGGCTGCCTGACAGTTGATAGATTTTTTCGGATTAAATTCAATATCTGAAAATCCATCATATCTGAGTAATACATTAGATTTTTCGCGTCTTGCTCGTTCTCGTTTCGATTTTTCATTGAGTAATACAGAGTTGATTTCATTACGTTTCTGTTCCGGTAAAGAATCAAATAATTGCTGTGCGTTAAAATATTCGGCACTCATTTTATAGGTACCTAATCTTTTTTGAACACACGAGAGGCTATGAAAAATCCTGTTGCAATTTCAACAATAGCCATTAATCCATACGCGACACCATATCCAAAAGAAGAGCCAATGAACGCTATTGAAATAACAGCTATGACGATCAAAGCCACACCTGACAAACCATTTTCGGCATCGCTTTTTACAAGATACCATCCACTTGCAAATCCAATAATGATGCCAACTATAATTTTTCCTAACATATTTCCTCCAAATTCCAGAATCATAATTCCCTGTAATCATACAATCAAATCAATGGCAGCGTTGATAGACCGGATGCAAGAAGTGCTCCTCTGGTTGGAATAACAGCACAATGTGGCGAGAGAGGGACCTGCCAATGATACAATCCCACCATTTTCACGAATGTTAACGCCTTCAGCCCTTAACATTTCACGGTATACTCTGAACAGACCGTCTGAGCGAAGAGGCTAAGCATGTCAGCCACCCTGTCAGGAAAGAAAGCACCATCTGCCGCCGAGCGACAGGCACAGCGACCGACGCCGCCGAGATTTGTGACGGCGGCAAGCCTGTTTGATGGCCATGATGCGGCTATCAACATCATGCGCCGCATCTTGCAATCGGCGGGTGCTGAAGTCGTCCACCTTGCCCATAACCGGTCGGTGGCGGAGGTGGTGCAGGCGGCGTTGCAAGAAGATGTCCAGGGTATTGCCGTTTCCTCCTATCAGGGCGGGCATGTTGAATATTTCAAATACATGGTTGATATGTTGCGGGAAAATAACGCTGGACATATCAAGGTATTCGGCGGCGGTGGTGGCGTCATTGTCCCGGAAGAGATCAAAGAACTGCACGACTATGGCGTTGCCGGTATCTACTCACCGGAAGACGGTATGAAGTTAGGATTGGTCGGCATGGTGCAGGGGATGATTGAACTGGCGATCAAGACGCCACCCCCGACAAGAGACTTTGACGCCCTCTTGTCGTCAGGGTTGCCGACCGACTATCTCACCCTGGCAGCACTGATTACATCTATAGAGTCTAGTCAAAATGAACCCCGTGTTGCGGACAGCGCGACCCGAGTAGAGCGGCAACAGGAACCGAGCCGCAGCATACCGGTGCTTGGCATTACCGGCACCGGCGGTGCAGGCAAGTCATCATTAACCGATGAGGTTATTCGCCGCTTCAGAATTGACAGTGCCGACTCAGTGAAAATTGCAGTGCTTGCGATTGATCCCACCAGACGGAAGACCGGCGGTGCTTTGCTGGGTGACAGGATTCGTATGAATTCAATTTATGCGCCGAACATCTTTATGCGCTCCATCGCCACGCGGCAATTTGCTGGTCAAACCGGGGGTGAAATCCCCGCCTGTCTCAAGGAGGTGATCGCCGCCACACAGCAGTTTGCGTTTGACCTGATTATTGTGGAAACCCCCGGCATTGGGCAAGGCGATGCCGGCATAGTGCCTTATGTGGATGCTTCAATCTATGTGATGACGCCAGAATTCGGCGCCCAGAGTCAACTGGAAAAAATTGACATGCTGGACTTCGCTGACATGGTGGTGATTAACAAGTTTGATCGCAAGGGCGCGGAAGATGCTTGGCGGGATGTTTCCAAACAGGTGCAACGGAATCGCGAGGCGTGGGACAAGTCGCCAGAAGACATGCCGGTGTATGGCACCATTGCCTCTCGCTTCGGCGATGATGGCGTCACCGCCGCCTATCATGGTCTGCTCAGCATGTTGAGAGAGCGAGGACTTCGCAGTTGGGAGTCAAGGCTGCCTGGTGTTGATGGGCGTTTACCCTCGGCGAGCTCGGCAATCATACCCCCTGCCAAGCAACGTTATCTTGCCGAAATATCGGACCTTGTCCGTGGTTATCATGAAGAATCAAGCCAGCAATGCCAGATAGCGCGGGAGAAACAACAATTGCTCGGCACCCTGCGGATGCTTGGAGAGGAGGATGACAACCTCAGTAGACGCTTGTCGCCAGCGATTGAGAAACGTACCAGCCGCCTGACCCCAGGCAACAGAAAACTGCTGGAGACCTGGGCGGCAACCAAAGAAGACTACAGGCGTGAAGAGCGGTTTGAGACGACCAAATCGGGCAAGGAAGTCAGCAGACAGCTGGGTTCCAAGAGTCTGTCCGGGACCTGGGTGCCGCGAGTCGCCTTGCCTGGATACGAGGATGACGGGGAGCTACTCAAATTTCTCCTGCGGGAAAACCTGCCCGGATATTTTCCGTTTACTGCGGGTGTCTTCCCCTTCAGGCGGGAAAGCGAGGACCCGGCGCGGATGTTTGCCGGTGAAGGTGACGCCGCAAGAACCAATCGCCGGTTCAAGAAACTCTCGGCGCACTCGGAAGCGAAACGGCTTTCCACCGCCTATGACAGTGTGACCCTCTACGGTTTTGACCCGGCAATCCGCCCGGATATCTACGGCAAGGTGGGGAATTCTGGTGTGTCCATCGCCACCCTGGATGATATGAAGGTGCTGTACAACGGGTTTGACCTGTGTGACCCGCGCACCTCGGTATCCATGACGATCAATGGTCCCGCACCGACCATCCTCGCTATGTTTCTGAATACTGCGATTGCTCAGCAGATAGATGCTTTTGTAAGCCGTGAGGGAAAGGAGCCGGACGAGGCTGAGCGACGGCAGATACGTGCCTACGCCCTCTCCAATGTCCGCGGCACGGTACAGGCAGATATATTGAAAGAAGATCAGGGGCAAAACACTTGCATCTTCTCAACGGAGTTCAGTCTTAGAATGATGGGCGATATCCAGCAGTATTTTATTGACCATGACATAAAGAACTTTTATTCCGTTTCCATCTCCGGCTATCACATCGCCGAGGCAGGCGCCAACCCCATCTCCCAGTTGGCTTTTACACTCGCCAATGGTTTCACTTTTGTTGAGGTATATCTGGCTCGTGGTATGCACATTGATGACTTTGCGCCCAGTCTGTCTTTCTTTTTTTCCAACGGTATGGACCCGGAATACACAGTCATCGGCAGGGTGGCGAGAAGAATTTGGGCACTGGCAATGCGGGAGAAGTATGGTGCCAACGAACGCAGCCAGAGATTGAAGTACCACATCCAGACTTCTGGCAGATCCCTACACGCCCAGGAAATGCAGTTCAACGACATCCGTACCACCCTGCAAGCCTTGCTGGCGATTAACGACAACTGTAATAGTTTGCATACGAATGCCTACGACGAGGCAGTCACGACGCCGAGCGAAGAATCCGTGCGCCGTGCGCTGGCGATCCAGTTGATTATCAATCAGGAATTTGGCCAGGCTAAGACGGAGAATCCCTGGCAGGGCTCTTTCATCCTTAATGAAATGACCGACCTGGTGGAAGAAGCCGTACTGGTGGAATTTGAGCGCATATCGGACCGGGGGGGAGTGCTGGGTGCGATGGAAACAGGCTACCAAAGAGGCAAGATTCAGGAAGAGTCCATGCTCTATGAAACCTTAAAACATGATGGCACCTTGCCCCTGATTGGCGTGAATACCTTCCAGGCTGAGTCCCCCCCTCAGAAGACGACGATTGCGCTTTCCCGTTCCACGGAAGAGGAAAAACAAAATCAGATCCAACGCCTGCATGACTTCCAGATGCAACACGCCGATGCTGCCCAAGATGCGCTTGAACAACTGAAGACGACCGTCAATGAAGGGGGTAATGGGTTTGATGCGCTGATGGATGCGGTGCGCTACTGCTCACTCGGGCAGATTACCGATGCGTTTTTTGAAGTCGGTGGTCAGTATCGGAGAAGTATGTAGAAACGGCTGGTGCCGTTGACTCTACGCGCCGGTAGAGACTCACCTATCATTTGCGTCACCACCGGGTATTTCACTGGATTCCGTACCCCTCCCCGTCATTCCAGCGAAAGCTGGAATCCAGAATCTTAGTGTGACCACTATCTACGCCGCCGCCGAATAAATACTCCGCCCGGTTGTTCTTTTGGTTCGTAAACCCCACCATCGCCGTACAACTAGAGTTGTGCAGATTTGATTGACCAAAAGAGTACTGCATGAATACTTTTACTATACCGATGAACAATACTGTGGAAGATTCGGCCAAACAGTTTTTGGATTTTCAGCCAGGTCTATTCCGCCAAACATCATTAGCTTCGCGTAAAGACAATTTTTTGAATAGTCTTCGTAGCAATGGCAAGTTGGAATACAAGCGCTATCTCGCTTCGCCATTGCGCTATGCCGGTGGAAAAAGTTTGGCGGTCGGTTTCGTTATTGAATTGTTTCCTGACAATATAGAACGAATTATATCTCCATTCATGGGCGGCGGTTCCGTTGAAGTTGCTTGTGCCAAAGAATTGGACTTGGAGGTGATTGCGTATGATGTGTTTGATGTGCTTTGCAATTACTGGCAAGTACAATTGAACAACCCCGCCGAATTAGCTAAGCGGATGCGAAAATTTACCCCTGACAGGAATACTTTCAAAAAGGTTAAAACACGGCTCAAAGCTCATTGGATAGGTAACGAGTGTTTGAACCGTTACGACCAGGCAGCGCATTATTATTTCAATTCCAACACTTCTTATGGCCCACATTTTCTTGGTTGGCCTTCCGATGTTTATTTGAACCCCGTGCGTTATGAAAAGATGGTTGTCAAATCGGAAAATTTCTCTGCACCATCATTGGCGGTTCATTGTATGGGGTTTGAAGAAGCCATACCTCTGCACAAACAAGACTTCCTATATTGCGATCCTCCTTATTATCTTGAAGAAGGCAGGATGTTTGTCGGCATGTATCCACACAGAAACTTTCCAATACACCATAAAGGGTTTCGACACGATTTATTGCGTGATTATCTGTTAGCACATAAGAGCGGGTTTATTTTGTCATACAATGATTGTGATGTTATTAGGGATTGGTATGCCGATTGCAGTATCTCAACTCCGGAATGGCAATACACCTTTGGACAAGGGGATACGCGCATCGGCAAAAATAGAAAACGACTTAATGGCGGTTCCCATGTGAAGAAATCGCACGAGTTGCTTATTTGGAAATTGCCATAATGGTGGTAGGTTGACGCGGAGGATCAGCAGATCAAGCAAGAGCGTACCGACAAAAGGGGCACGATATTGCGTTGATGTTTGCCTTATCTATTGGTCTTGATAACGATTATCAGAATGATCCACATGCAAAGAAGGATGTGATTGATCCTTCTGGTGATGCGCATTCGATTAAATCCGGTGAAAAGAAATGGCAAATCTTTCTTTATCGACGGTCACGCTTTGAAACTGATGATGGCTTCCAGGCTTTGAATGGCATCGGTTCATTGTTGATCCATTGCATTGATGCGTTTCCCCCTCGCTTCAAAGACTATGAAGCAAGTAAAGAAGAAGCCAAAGAACGATTGCGAACACCTATGCGAGAATTGAAAGACCGCTTTCAGCGTAAAGCGTTGCTTAGAGCTTTTATGATGAAATCATTTTTCAATGGCGGAGAGGTCAACTACTTAACAATTCATCACAATAATGCGTTTAAAGTCTATCGCAATGAAGATATTGTTCGTGCATTGGGGGATGCTCTTACGGTGGAAAATTCGAAATCCGCTAGTCGGAAGGGTTTGCCAGAACAAAAGGTTATATTCAAGTACGATGGGCATAATGTGGGTGAACTGGAAATGCGTAATGATAGCGAACAACACTATGGAGAAGTTCGCTTCAATGTGAATATACCTGTCTTCATGGACCTGCTAGGTGCATATTCTACGACCATTTTCAAACAGCACAAAGCCTACTCATCAGATGTCACCGCTTACGGTAAAGCTGCCAAAACTTTTGGAAATTGGGTTCTCTGACACAGCGAAACCCAATAAAACCCTCGGCAACAATGGGCATCACCGGGATTGTTGCGGATGGGGTGTTAGTCGTTAGCATCTTGTTAGCCATTATAACTTTGGATGTAGTGACATTTCGGATATGAAGAACACCCATAAAATTTATTTCCTGCATTTGCTCCCTTCATTGCCGTTCTTGGTACCAAAGTATTTCCACAGAGCGGGCACTTTGGATGGCTCTCTGTTTTTTCAGGCGTAATTTTTTCTTTGGATTTTTTCACCTGACCCACCAGCTCCATTAATTGGGCACCATCGACAAGATAAAGCGGTTTATTTGCAGAGAAATTCTTCGCCTCTTGGGTAAATATGCCAGAGCAAACCACTATTGCGCTAGAGGCTTCCTCATCCACCATGACGCCATACATTTCCCGAATTATGGAAACCCCTACTTTTTGAGACCTCCAGTTTTTGCACTGAACGATATGAATATGTCCGTTTTTCTTCAAACGAATATCTATACCACCATCTGCCCCGGCGGTATCATTTTCAATGACCTGATACCCTTGTCTGCGATATGCCTCGGCAACGAGTTCTTCAAATTCCTTCCAACTCAAAGCACGAATAGACTCAACACTGTTTTGATTATCTAAGCGTTTACGTTTTTGATAAGAATGCCATGCGGCTATCGGAGCTGGAAGGAGAAAAATAAGAGCGGCAATGGGGGCAATTGATTGGAACATCATCCCGATACTTTGAAGAATAATGCTGTCACTGACCAAGTACGGGACGACAAAACCCAGGAGAAGGTAAACAACTCCAGCAATGATAACGCTGACCCACCAGTGCCGCTTCATCAAAACATACAGTAAATTTTTATTCCTTCTAGCCATTCGCTATTCCTCTGATGAGGCATCCAACCCCTTACCCCAACCCACTAATCAAAATAATCACAATAGCGGGCGGTACGATATATCGGATCAAAACATACCAGGCGTCAAATACCTGGCTTGCTCTTATCCCCAGTTCGTCATGCAGTGAGACTTTGCTGATCTGCCAGCCGGCAAAGAACGCGATGAGCAAGCCGCCCACCGGTAACATGATTTGATTGGCAACGAATTCAAACAGGTCGTTGATATTGAGAGAGGCGATAGTCCAGTCCGCCAGCAGATCGTAGGACAGGACGCAGAGTCCCGCCGCCAGACTGAGCGCGCCCAGGACGAGTAGCGTCGCTTGGTGCCTGCCTACTTTGTAGCGCTCCTCCAGCCGGGCGACCAGTGGCTCCATAAAGCCGACCATTGAAGTCAGTGCTGCCAGCGCCAGCAGAAAGAAGAAGAGAATGGCGACGAATTGCCCGCCGGGTATCCGGGCGAAGGCTACCGGTAGCGTTTGGAATATCAGCCCCGCCCCTTCTGTGGGGTCAAGACCAAACCTGAACACCATGGGGAAGAGCATCAGTCCTGCAAAGAGGGCGGTCAGGGTATCAATCAAGACGACCAGGAGCCCGCATTTGACAATTGATACCGACTTGGGCAGGTAGGAACCGAATACCATCAGCCCGCCCATTGCCACGCCGATGGAAAAGAACGCATGTCCCACTGCCACGAGGAATACCTTGCCGTTTATCGTGGAAAAATCAGGCTGAAAGAGATAGACAAACGCCTCGGCAAAACCCGGTTGAAAGCTATTGTAAATGACGAAGGCGACTATCAAGCCGAGCAGGGTGGGCATGAGGATTCTCACCGTGCGCTCAATGCCAGCGTTGACGCCGGAATAGACGATGATTGAGGTAATCGTCAAGCTCACAAGGGTCCAGAACATCATGCCGCCCATGTCTGTAGTGACTGCCGTGAAGGTGGCATGGGCGATGTCGCTGTCCACGCCGTCAAAGCCCGTTACCAGCGCCTTGTAGAGATACCAGAAGACCCAGCCGGTGACGATGCAGTAGGTGGTGCCGATGGCGAACGCGGTTGCCAGATTCAGGTTGCCGAGGTGTAGCCAGTGGTTGGATTTGCCTTCCGCCCGGGCGAGGTTGCCGATGGCGACAGGCGGCGTGCTACGACCTCGCCGCCCGATAATCAATTCCGCTAACACCGTGGGGATGCCGATGGCGATGACACAGACGAGATAGACCAAAACAAATGCGCCGCCGCCGTTTTCACCCGCTACAAAGGGGAAGCGCCAGATATTACCCAAGCCCACCGCGAACCCGGTGGCAGCCATAAGAAACCCAAAGCCGGAATTGAATCTAGTGTCTTCCATCTTTGTCCCCCGATTGTTTTCTTGTGTGAGTATAAAGGATTAGACAGTTTATGATGGAGCGAATGGAGCGCATAAAGCACCGACTGAGACAAGATCCCAGTTTATTTCATTGAGTAAGCCGTTACTTGGATACCGGAGGCGGCTCGCCCTTATCGTACTATGATAAATCTCAAGGACAGTAAATTTTACGGTATAATGAAAGGCACCGGGAGGGACTATCGATTATGAACAAACCACACATAGTTAAGTTTTCAGGCGGCCGTTCTTCGGGGATGATGCTCATGGAATTGCTAAGAAAGAAAACTTTAAAGCCTGAAAGAGGAGATGTGATTGTGTTTAACAATACATCTGCTGAACACCCTGCGACCTATGAATTTTCCCGAAAAATGAAAGCGTTAGCAGAGAAGAAATATAACATTCCGTTTTTCTGGATTGAATATCAGACTTATGAAGATTCAAGCAAACACGGTTGGCGAAGAAATCCCAGTTATAGATTGATTAATGAAAATCCATATAGCGATAATAATAAAAATGGCTATTGTTATAAAGGTGAAGTGTATGAAGAGATGGTTTCTTTAAGTGGTTTTTTGCCGAACATGCTAACTAGAAGTTGCACGCTATCATTGAAAATTTTTATCACTAATTCGTTTCTTACTGATTGGTTAGCACAAAAATCTGGTATTGAAAGGTTAGGGCATTATGGATATATTTTCACATCAAAAGAATATTAATATAAGGGCTTTGAGTAATATATTTACCAGTACGCACACCTCTTATAAATATTTATTTTTTCAGGCGATATTGTCGTTTTTAGACGAAACCCATTTTAAGAAAACAATTTACAGTTTTGAGTTGTTAGAAAACAAAATGCTGGAACTCGCAAAGAACCCAGTTATGCTTTACAAACTATATTTTGGTAAAGACGATAGTATCGCTAAAAAACTACACAATCCTTATGAAAAAATCAATTTGATGAAATATGTGCCGTATCGTCTCATTATTCCTTTTCTTGACCAACGCCTAACCAAGGGCTTAGTTAGCCCCACTGCTAACAACAGAATTGCAGAATTATCTGCCCAAGAGGCAGAATACCGCCCAATCTATAAAATCATCGATAAATCTATCACCCTCTACCCAGAATGGGTGCAATATCTACAAACAAACTTCACCATTATTGAGGCTTGGGCGTTTTGGCATTGGGCAAACTACTTGCAAAAGAAAAACCCAAACACATTAGGGTTAATCAACAAACTACAAAGACCATTTGAGCGACCGTCTTTAGGAAAACAAACTCAATACTGGCGAACCATTTTAAATAAACAATCAATGCGGTGTATATTCACAAACCATGAAATTACCCCAAGTAACTTATCATTAGACCACTTCCTGCCATGGAGTTTTATCGGACACGATCAATTATGGAATTTAATTCCCATGCGACAAAAAGATAACGCCAGCAAGGGCGATAACATTCCCTCAATGGACAAATATTTAGATCAGTTTATCCAAGCCCAAAAAACAGGCTTAGAAATTGCCTACAGCGAATTAGGCAAAGACAAATGGCAAGCCACTATCACTGACTTTGCCACCGATTTTAATATGGAGTTTTCCGACTTAGTAAAGCCCAATACCGATGTTTTTACGACCCAATACAAACAACTTATTATGCCGCTCTCAACCCTTGCTAAAAATAACGGGTTTGATTGTGATTGGGTTTATTAAAGAATTGTTTTTAATGATTTTTATTTAGGCAAAGCATATTGGCGTTTTCGTTGGGCAGATAAGATGTCCCAACAGAATATTGGATTGAACTTTGATCAGATATTAGAAACTTTTGATGAAAAATATTATGCAGAATTTTCTGCAAAAATGCACTCAGGGAGAAGTTATATTGGTTCTGAAAACATATTTGGCGGACTTTTAATGTATTTGAATCAAGTACAGGGGAATAAAATTCCCGGTAAAAAACTAGGAAAAATTATTGATAAGGTTTCCTATCTAAGCGCATGGAAGGCGATTGAAGTACAAGAACCAAATTTTAACCAAATTGAAATACAAAAAATATCAGAAACCCTGTAACGAAAAACCGATCTAATCTCGGATTTTGATTGCTATCACCGCTACCGGGCAGTATCTATGATGTTGGGTGGAAGAACAAAGACGTGGCATTGTAATGACGGGTATGCCACAACCCCCACAAAAACAACCATTCCAAATATGCGGTTTACACATTTTGCTGGCATAATATCCCTCTGTCCGATGAAGGTTTACCGAGGCGACTGATGACTGACTTAACCACGGGTGTGATGAATACGCGGGGTGATGACCAGGAGCTTTTTGGTCATCCCAAGGGGCTTTATGTTCTGTTTATGACTGAGATGTGGGAGCGTTTCAGTTACTACGGTATGCGCGCCTTGCTGATCCTGTATCTGACGAAGCACTTTTTGTTTGGCGACCGGGAAGCCGGACTGATATTTGGCAGTTATGCTTCCCTAGTGTACGCCATGCCGGTTCTGGGCGGACTGATTGCCGACCGATATTTGGGTTTGAAAAAGGCAATTGTGCTTGGTGCGGTGCTATTGGTGTGCGGTCACTTCGGCATGGCGTTTGAGGGTCCCTCGGTTCAAGTCAGCCTTGAGGGCGGGGAGCGAGTAGTAGAGCGCGATCCTTTTTACACTCAGATATTTTATCTCTCCCTTGCCTTCATCATCATTGGCGTGGGTTTTTTGAAGGCGAGCATCTCTACGGTCGTCGGCTGCCTGTACACGGAAGATGATCCGCGGCGGGACGCTGGATTCACCATCTTCTACATGGGCATCAACCTGGGTGCCCTGGTCGCTACGCTTGCCTGCGCCTGGCTGGGGGAAACTTACGGCTGGCGTTATGGCTTCGGCTTGGCAGGCGTGGGTATGTTATTCGGTCTCCTAACCTTCCTTATCAATGGTCATCATTTGCGCGGCCTGGGCGCGCCACCGAATCCGTCTTACCTTGCGGCACGGATTCTCCCAGGGCTCAGTCGGGAAACTTTAATCTACACCCTTGGCTTGCTTGCCGTCCTGGTGGTCTGGCAACTTGTTCAGCGGACTGCCGACCTGGGTCTGGTGCTGATTTTGTTCGGCTTGGTGGTGGTGCTCTGGGTAATCTGGTATTCCTTGACCAAATGTACCCGGGTAGAGCGGGACCGGATGCTAGTGATGCTGGGCTTGACGGTTTTTTCCGTCTTTTTCTGGGCTTTGTTTGAGCAGGCAGGTTCATCCTTGACCCTGTTTACCGACCGCAATGTTGCCATGGGCGATTTTTTCACCGCCGGCATGTTTCAATCCCTAAACCCACTCTTCATCATCCTGCTGGCACCAGTATTTGCCTGGGTATGGGTCAAGTTAGGGCGGCGGCGGCTGGAACCGGGGACCCCCATGAAGTTTGGTCTCGGGATATTTCAGGTTGGCTTAGGCTTTGCCGTGTTGCTATTTGGGGCGAGCCAGGCGGGCGATGATGGCAAGGTGGCGGTCTTCTGGCTGGCTCTCATGTATCTGTTACACACAACGGGGGAGTTATGCCTCTCGCCAGTGGGCTTGTCTATGGTGACGCGGCTGAGTGTTCCCCAGATTGCGGGCATGATGATGGGCGTCTGGTTCCTGTCCAGTTCCTTTGCCGCCTATGTGGCTGGGATAATCGCCGGGACCATGGCGATTGATGATGCGCTGAACATTCAGGCAGGCGTCCAGTCGCTTGGTGTTTATACCAATGTGTTTGAGAAACTTGCGCTCTTTGCCGTCAGTCTTGGTATTCTGCTGATGCTTTGTTCGCGTTGGTTATTGGTGCGTATGCATCTGCATCTGCCGGGAGCAGAAAAGAAACAGAATGAACAGCATCATTGACGGGGTGGATTATGGACCCCTCGCCTGTCTCATCGGGGAATGGCGGGGCGATGCGGGTATGGACCTGGTGCTTGAACCGGATGGCGAGGCACAGAGTTCCTTTTATGAAACGATCACTTTTGATGCTTGTGGCGATGTTGATAACGCGGATGAGCAGGTGCTTGCGATTCTTAGGTATAACCAGGTTGTGTCGCGCAAATCCAACGCTAAGGTGTTCCATAATGAGACGGGTTTCTACACTTGGGAATCGGCGGCAGGCAAGGTGGTGCAATCCTTCGCGATTCCTCGCGGTATTGCAGTCGTGGCGGGGGATAGGGGGGAAGCGACGGATACAGGTGTCGTGATTCAGGTCTGCGCCGCCACAGACGATCCTGATTGGGGCATCACTGAGTCGCCCTTTATGCGTGATAATGCCCGCACCTTGTCATTTTCCCATCTGCTCCAGGTGGACGGGGATCAGATGTACTATGAGGAAACCGCACTGGTGCAGATTTACGGCAAGACTTTTGAGCACACTGACCAGAATAAGTTGCGCCGCGTGGTGTCATAAGAGGTGTCGTAAGAGGTGTCGTAAGAGGTGTCGTAAGAGGTGTCATCAAGAGGTGTCATCAAGAGGTGCCGTCAGAGGTGTTATCAGAGGTGTCATCAGAGGTGCCGTCAGAAAAGATTAACCGATGAACTAACATATCACTCTCCATTGGGCACACATCTCTGGCAAACTGGTCGCTAACATATAGCAGGACGAGATAGCGAAATGGCAAGATAGGAAGATAAAGAGCCGAAGAGCCAAGAAGGTCTAAGCCAAACCCTAGGCGTCATTGAGAAACTTAAACAACAATATGCAACCAGATCATCAACCAGAAAGCGAAGCAAGCAACCCTGTCGGCACCAACCGACTTGCGGTCTCAGCCACCATTCACTGTCTGATCGGTTGCGTCATCGGTGAGGTCATCGGTTTAGTATGGGGCGTTTCCCTCGGCTGGCATCCGTTGCAAACGGCGATAGTCGCCACCGTCTTGGCTTTCATCTCCGGCTTCGCGCTCACGCTTTTCCCCACCTTCAAGCAAGGGTTGAGTTTGCGTGAAACCTTCCGCGCAATATGGTTAGGCGAAACCATCTCCATCGGCGTGATGGAAGTGGTCATGAATGTCGTGGATTATTCAATCGGCGGCATGACAGTCAGTTCATTATCCGAACCGCTGTTTTGGATTAGCCTGGGGGTCGCCGTGCCGGCCGGATTTGTCGCCGGCTATCCCGTCAACTACCTGATGCTAAAACACAACTTGAAGCAAGTCTGCCACTAAAACTTCCTTGACAAATGTAGGGACAGGTCGCGACCTGTCCCTAGACCCGCATCCTCGCCCCAGGTCCGCCATACCAGCGGAACAGGACTACCCAGAAAAAAGAGATAGCACGGTTACCTTGACCGTCGGCATCGCTAAAGACATCACCATCGTCGTCACC
>DKIG01000011.1:60565-60734 GCA_002454165.1 Gammaproteobacteria bacterium UBA6724 | reverse complement strand
CGAAAACCTACACCCTGACCGTCATCCGCGCCGCGACCGTGCCGAACAGTGTGGCCAGCGTCACGGTCATGCCGACGCGGCCGGCACCCAGGAGGTGGGTGGGACTACCGTCACCGGCGCGGTTACTTTGACCGTCGGCATCGCCAAAGACATCACCATCGTCGTCACC
>DKIG01000011.1:0-60535 GCA_002454165.1 Gammaproteobacteria bacterium UBA6724 | reverse complement strand
ACGAAAACCTACACCCTGACCGTCCCCCGCGCCGCGACCGCGACGAACAGCGTGACCAGCGTCATGGTCACGCCGCTGTCCAGCGACGCCGCGGCCGCGCCGAACAGCGTGACCAGCGTCACGGTCACGCCGCTGTTCAGCGCCGCCGCTGCGGCCGTCACCCAGGAGGTGGGCGGGACTATCATCACCGGCCGTCCCCGGCCCGTCACCGGCGCGGTTACTTTGACCGTCGTCATCGCCAAAGACATCACCATCGTCGTCACCGCCGAGGACGGCACCACCACCGATGCGTTGACACCGCCGACCTTTGACTCCTCCACCGATACCTCCACCGCGACGAACAGCGTGACCAGCGTCACAGTCACGCCGACCGTCAGCGCCGCCGCCGCGGTACCGACCCTCACGCTTGCCGAAGACACCGGCGACGAACAGCGTGACCAGCGTCACGGTCACGCCGACCGTCAGCGACGCCGCGGCCGGCACCCGCGGCCGTGCCGACCCTCAGGCTTGCCGAAGACACCGGCGACGCCACCGACCACATCACCAGCAACCCGACCGTGAATGTGACGGGCTTGTCGGAAGTGGAAGGCGCCACCCCCGCCAGCAGGAAACTGTGATAAATTGACCTACTTTTGACCGCAAAGGAATCTTTTGATGGCACCTATGCCAGAGTGGTTTGACCGAGCGCTTGCCGCCCAGCCTGAGGAGGGGTCAGTAGAAGTTGATGGTTGCAACATTCATTATGCGACCTGGGGTGAAGTGGGCAAGCCGGGCATCGTCTTGGTTCACGGTAGCAGTGCCCACCTGGAATGGTGGCGATTCGTGGCGCCCTTTCTTGCTGACCAGTTCCGGGTTGCCGCCCTTGACCTCTCAGGCAACGGAGACAGCGGCTGGCGTCAGGCATATTCCGGTGAAGTTTTTGCCCGCGAAGTGAAGGCAGTCTGTCAAGCGGCATCCCTCGGTGACCTGCCGTTTGTTGTAGCACACAGTTTTGGCGGTTTCGTTGCTCTGGAAACCGGGCACTATTATCAGGATGAACTGGGCGGGATCATCTTTGTTGAGTTTACCGTCAGCCCGCCTGAAGATTATATTGAATGGGGTTTGCAACTACAGGAGCAGGGCGGGAAGAAGGCGAGGCCAACCAGAGTCTATGATGATCTCAACACTGCCCGTAAACGTTTCCGGTTCATACCCGAGCAACCGATGAGGTATCCCGATGTGATTGATTATCTGAGCAGACAATCCCTGCATGAAGTAACGGGCGGTTGGACCTGGAAGTTTGACCCGGGGTTGTTTGATCTTCTGGAAATGGGCGTGCACCAGCGGGACAAGTTCGTTGGACTTAAATGTCGCACCGCCCTCCTGCTGGGCGAGCACAGCACTGATGAAGGCGCGCAATCTGGTCCCTACATGGCGACGCTCACGGACGAGATCCTACCGATCATCCAGATCCCCGGTGCCTATCATCACTTGATGTTTGATGAACCTATGGCGACAGTAGCGGCTATCAAAGGGATACTACTTTCTTGGATTCGTGAGACCAGGCAAGATGAACTGCCAGGGGCGATGCGTAGCAGGTTAGACGATGAACACCAAACCACAAACACCAAACCACAAACACCGAGCCCCGCCGGGCAAAAACATGCGGCTAGCAAATGAATAATGTGCTGAAGCACTACGATGCCGTGGTAGTCGGTGCGGGCTTCGCCGGTATTTACATGCTACACAGACTAAAGCAGCAGGGTCTTCGGGTGCGGGTGTTTGAGACGGGCGGTGGTGTCGGCGGCACCTGGTACTGGAACCGATACCCGGGCGCGCGGTGTGACATTCCGAGCATGGAATATTCCTATCAGTTTTCGGACGACTTGCAACAGGCATGGGACTGGACCGAGCGATACGCTACCCAGCCGGAGATATTGAAATATGCGGAGCATGTGGTGGAGCGATTTGCTCTCGCCGATGACATCCAGTTCAACACCAGGCTAAGCGCCGCTCAGTTTGATGAACAGACGCAAGTCTGGCGACTGAGGACGGTGCCGGTTGCGCCGCGCACAGCTGAGCAAAACCATGCCGAGCGCGAAACCGAGAGCGAAGGCGAAGCCCTGGAAGCACGATATGTCGTCATGGCAACGGGTTGTCTGTCCAAACTCAATCAGCCAAAAATTGCCGGACTCAACAGTTTCAAGGGCGGCTTGTACCACACTGGCAACTGGCCCCATGAGGGTGTTGACTTTACCGGTCAGCAGGTCGGCATCATCGGCACCGGCTCCTCGGCCATTCAGACCATTCCTCTCATAGCGGAGCAGGCATCCCGCCTCACCATATTTCAACGCAGCCCTAACTATTCAATACCCGCCCACAACGCGCCACTTGAACAGGACTACATCCAGGACATAAAAAATCGCTACCGGGAATATCGTCAGGATAATTGGCAACGAGGCTTCGGTGCGGATTTCAGGGCACAAGATATTTCGGTGTTTGCGGTCTCGGATGCTGAGCGGCAGCGGGAGTATGAAGACCGCTGGCGGCGGGGTGGGCTTGCCTTCCTTGGGGCATTTAATGATCTGGTGTTTGACGACGATGCCAACGCTACCGCCAGGGAATTTTTCAGAAGTAAAATACGACACCTGGTAAAGGATCCTCTCCTTGCTGACAAGGTGACACCGACAACACCGGTCGGCTGCAAACGTTTGTGTGTTGATACGAACTATTATGAAACGCTGAACCAGGGTCATGTTCATCTGGTGGACCTGAATGAAAATCCTATCAGACAAGCCACGGCATCCGGTCTTGACACTGACCAGGAAAAATTTGCTCTGGACAGTCTGATTTTAGCAACCGGTTTTGACGCCATGACCGGTGCCATCTTGAACATAGATATCCGTGGCATAGGCGGGAAAACATTACAGGAGAAGTGGGCGGAAGGACCACGAACCTACCTGGGCATCGCCACTGCCAGCTTCCCCAATTTGTTTATGGTGACTGGTCCCGGCAGTCCGTCGGTCCTGTCAAATATGCTGCCGTCCATTGAACAGCATGTTGAATGGATTGCATCTTGTGTGGCATATCTGGAGGCGCATCAGTATGCGACGATTGAAGTCGCCAAAGATGCCGAGGACGCCTGGGTCGCCCAGGTCAACGACCTGGCTGAGCTGTCCATCTTCCCGCGTTGCAACTCCTGGTATCTTGGTGCCAATGTTGAGGGCAAGAAGCGAGTCTTTTTACCTTATATAGGCGTGCCACCCTATGTGGAGAAATGCCGACAAGTGGTTGCTGCCGACTATGAAGGTTTCCTTCTGTCTCCTTCGCGCTGAGCAATCTTCCTCCGGGGATGATGCTCACCAGTGCTTGAAAGTCTCTGCACCAGATGAACATTCGCGCTGAGTCGTCTGAGCCTTTCGCCCAGTAGCAGGGCAGCACTACAGACACCAGAGGCGAGACCTACCCAAAAACCGTACACCCCCATGGGTTCACCAAGCCAGCCAAATCCCAGGGTGGCGCCGATGGGCAAGCCAACCAGCCAGTAACTAAACAAGGCAATGAGCAGGGGTATCCTGGTGTCCTTGTAGCCGCGCAAGGCACCGACTGCTGTCGCCTGGATGGCATCAAAGAGGAAAAAGAAAACCGCAAACAACAGCAAAATGATAGCCAGTTCATAAACAGCCGTTTCTGTGGTGTAAAGCCCGACCAAATGGGTCCGGAAAAAATACATGCTAAGTGACCCCATCACGGCAACAATCAGACTAAATCCAATCACTATGCCGGCACTGGTGCGTGCATCAACAATCTCGCCCGCACCTACTCTATGACCAATGCGAATGGTCGCTGCCATGCCGAGTGCCAGCGGCAACATAAACATGACGGCGGTGATACTCATGGCGATATTGTGTGCCGCCACTACCTCGGTACCGAAGCGTCCCAAGAGTAGGGTGGTGAAGGAGAAGAGCCCTAACTCGGCAAATATAGTGGTGCCGATGGGAATGCCAATGATTAGTAGGGGTTTGATCAGGTGCCATCTTGGCAGTGAAAATTGACTCCGCCAGCCAGTGATGTGAAACCGCCGCCGCGTCACAACAATCAGAATTAGCAGAAGTTGCAACCACATCACAATTGCCTGGGCAAGGCCGCAACCAGCCCCGCCCATTTCAGGCAAGCCGAATTTGCCATGAATTAAAATATAGTTGAGGGGGATCTTCAGCAGGAGCGCGCTGATGGCAATGTACAGTGCTGGTTTGGTATATCCCATGCCCTCCACAAGAAATCTCAAGCAGAAAAAACCCATGAGGGCGGGCAAGCCGAAGGAGCAGAACCTGAGGTAGGGAATGGATACGGCAAGGGCGACCGGGTCAACATCTAGCCAGAGATAAATTGGCGTAATGTTGTTCAGGATCCATACACCTGTCAGACCACCGCCCAGTGCCAGCCAGAGTCCCTGGCGGACTGTGTCGCCAATTTCCGTATAATTTTTTGCGCCATGAAGTTGCGACACGGTGGGTGTGACCGCGTTGATTAGCCCCATCAATAGCATCAGTGTTGGCCAGAAGATACTGCCCCCCAGCGCCACCCCGGCAAGGTCTATGGAACTGTAGCGACCTGCCATCACGGCATCCGCAACGCCCATCCCCATCTGTGCGACCTGCGCGCCCATCAAGGGTAGTGCCAGGCGGAACAACTTCCCTGCTTCGGGCGTGATCCCGGTGGCTGCTTCTGTTGATGTCTCCGTCAATCTGTTGACCTTCTTGTTTAGAAAAAATCTAGTAGTGACAGGTCGTGACCTGTCACTACAACCTATCACTAGGACCTGTTCTTACAACCTGTCCCTAGAGCCGCATCCTCCTACCATCACCGATGCTGTCCCCCTCTTTCGTCATTCCAGCGGAAGCAGGAATCCAGAATCCTCGCGTGACCGCCATCGTATAAGGTGCGTCACCGCCGGGCATTTTACTGGATTCCGTGTCAAGCACGGAATGACGGGCCGGGAGATGACGACGAAGTTGTAGCACTTCTGAGCTAGCGTCAGCGCTGCTGAGCCAGCCGCCGGCGCTGCTGAACCAGCCGTCAGCACTGCTGAGCCAGCCGTCAGCGCTGCTGAGAGCCAGCCGTCAGCGCTGCTGAGCCAGCGTCGGCACTGCTGAGCCATTGGAGGTGTTTGCCCGGCCTTAGAAGGCTGTCTCCTCTCGGTAAATTTCCCGCATTATTCGCCGCCATTCGTCATACTGCATATCAAGCGTTCCGCTCAGCTCAATGACCTTCCCCGCTATATTCGTCACTATGGGGCGAGTTTCATTGTCGAAGGAAAGAGCCAATTCCCGCAATGCGTCTTCGTTCATTTTGGATTCTTTGTAGGTTTTGTAGATGCGTTCCATCGCGTACCAGGAGCCTCTTGTAGCGCCTCGGGTAGCGTCAATCTGTTCCAACTTTTCGTTGCCGACAATCAATTCATAACTGTAATGACGCCACCAAGCGTAGGTGGGTCCCAACTGGCGGAACAGGTTTTCATAGTGAGCATCCACAGCATCTGCGAATAGATATTCACTTTGCCGAATTTTCTCCACCCTGTTGAAGAGAGGGTCTTCCTTGGCTGGCAGAGACAGTAGATTCAGCGCGCCGGTCCTGTCATGGGCGAGATATTCAGAAAATGATTCCGGTGATAATGCCACGGCATATCTGAGCATCGCCGTATCAAGAATACGCCTATGTTCCTTGGCGGACACCAGTTGCAATTGGCTACTGATGTCGTTGGCTATTTGGTTGAACAAATTCTGGAAGGGATCATCCAGGTAGTTGGGATCTGCTCCATAGTCAAGGTCAGTCGCAATTTCATGGTAGGTCTTATCAATCCACACCTGACCGGTGGCGTCTGCGACCCTGATTGACAGTCCGAGTTCCGCGCCGTTTGAGGATGCAATAGTGCCGGAGATATGTAATTCCGCGCTGGGATCGGGTTTGGGTAACACTCGCACTGCGCCCCAGTAACGAGAACGGTCAAGGGTCCGTTTCAATACATAGGGAAGATAGCGAGTTTCGACTGACCTGGTCCGGGTTGCCGAGCTGTATATGGGACTGCTGACTTCTAGCGTTGAGGCGAAGACTTCTAGGCTGACATTCAAGCCGGACAGATCAGAAGGCGAGTCAGGCGCATAATCAAGTTCAACCTGGTTAAACTCTGGGGAGTCAATCTCCGTCACGGGTGCCTGGCGAAACACGGCGGCACAACTCACGAGAAGCAACAAAACTGGAATCAATCCGGCTCTTGGCATCCGCATTGATTAGTTGTTGCGCCTGACCAGGGAGCAGGTTGTCTGATTAGCAATAGTGTATTTACAATCGTACATGCTTTCGTTCTGAGCAAACGGAGTATAGGCTCGGTTCAGGGTAAAGGAATAATCACCGCCCGATATCCGCACAGTGGTCGCAACATTCAGTTGTCGCTGACCGGGCGTGATAGAAAAGAGATGCCGCACTATCAGCCCGTCTGGCAAAACTATCAAAAAAGATAACCGATTCTTCCGCCAACGGCAGCTTTCCTTCCCAAACGAGCTTTCCGTCAATTCTCCCAGGTTAAAATCACAAATAAGAGCAAAATCATCATTGCGCTTGATGACGATGTGGTTCTGGTCCTGTTTGATATTGAACACTGTTGCGGCGGCAATTTTTTCAGCCAGGCGACCGAGGCCAATGATGGTCTGTGGATTACCAACCCGCGGGTCAATATGGTAGTCACGACTGTTTCTGGATCTTTGCAGTTCCCGTTCTGCCTTTAATCTTGCCTGGGTATAAAGCCATCGAATCTTCGCGTTGGGCTGCTCGCTCTGCTGATAGTCAAGTTCCCAGGAACCGGTGAAATCAACACTAAGACCTTCGTTTTCCGCCGCCAGCGCTGCGGTGTCAGTCAGCAACAGAACAATGACAAACATTCCCGATAAAACTTTCACCGCTGTATGCACAGTTGTTCCCTCAGTCTCATAGGCGACAGATGACAGGGACGACATTTAACCCAGGCTACTCACAAAATCTTTCCTGATCAGCCGTTTATCAATTTTACCAGAAGCGATTCTCGGCAAGGGCTCGCTACTGAATTCTATGTATCGGGGAATCTTGAACCTCGCCATGTGTTCCAGGAGGAAGCCTCGCAACTCGGTTTCCTCCAGTTCGCCTTTTGTAAAAACAGTCGCGCCAACTTCTTCATCCAACCGTTCGTCTGGCACGGCATAGACCGAGGCTTCAAGTATCTGGGGATGTTCCAGTAAGCCTGCTTCAACCTCAGCACAGCCAATGTTCTCACCACCACGGATGACCAGGTCCTTAATCCGATCAACAATGTAGAGATAACCTTCTTCGTCTATCAAGGCTACATCGCCGCTGCGGAGCCAGCCATCAGAAAAGGCTTCATCGTTCGCCTTTGGATGGTTCCAGTAACCCTCAATAACGGATACACCCCGGATCTGTAATTCACCGCGATTACCTGGCGCAAGTTCGGCACCGTTCTCGCCAATCACACGCAGGTCAAGTACCGCTGAACAGCGCCCGGAACTCCCGGGATGCTCAACATAATCTTCGCCACCGATGCTGGTACCAATCGCGTTGGTTTCCGTCATCCCCCAACCCGTGCTCGGCATGGCATTCTCAAACTTGCCCGCGATATTCCTCACCTGCTCCGGTGCCCTGGGTGCGCCACCGCCACCGACGGATAACAAACTACTCAGGTCGCGGTCTGTCTTTGATGCCGCTTGCACCAGGTCGCCGGTCATAGCCGCCGGTGCAACAAATGTTGTGATGCGTTCCTGCTCCATCAATCTCATAGCTTCCTGGACATCCCATTTGTACACGGACACCAGTTTCCGCTGTATTCTGTAGGATGCCAGCATGACTGCAAGGGCGCCGGTTGCATGGAAGAGAGGCACCGCCAGCAGGGTCGCTACTTGATGTTTGGGTTCGGGCATTGCCGACTTGCCCTGCAACAGTAAACCAATCTGTGCATCAAGTTCCCATGACAAGAGGGCGCTGATGATATTCCTGTGGCATGACACAGCCCCTTTGGGATGTCCGGTTGAGCCAGAAGTATAAAAAATCGTCGCCGGGTCACCGGGCGCAAGGTCAACCCTGGGCATCTCGCATGGCGGCGTATCGCTTAGCATATCAGTCAGATCATGGGTACCTTCTGGCAACACTGTCTGGGGACGAATCGCAATAACCTCCATATCAGGTTGCTTTCGGATTCGCGCCAGGCGGTCAAGTCGTTCCTGGTCGGCAAACAGCACCTTCGCCCCGCTATCCTTAATGCCGAATTCCATTTCCTCCGTCTGCCATAGCGAGTTCATCGCCACCGCAATAGCCCCGATGGAGGTCACAGCGTTGAATGCCATCACCCATTCGGGGAAATTACGCATGGAGATGGCGACCCGGTCACCCTTGCTGATACCGTATCGTGATATCAGTAGCTGTGCGATGCGGGACACTGTGTTGTGGGTCTCCTCAAAGGACAAGCGCTCATCCTCATAGACCAGGAAGGTGGCATCGCTACGGGCAGACTCATAGAGGTCGCCCAGAGTGGCAGGCGCATTCTTGAAATACCGGCAGGGCCTGCCCCAGACCTCGCCAGGAACAATTTCATAATCCTGCCCGGGCCCAGTGAGCCGGGCAATTGCCTCAGATCTATCAGGATTCATAGGTCTTCTCAGGTATTCTTAGATGCTCTTAGCTACTCTCAGCGTATCGTGTTAGTGGCTATTTACCAAAAGCCGCCTACCAAAAGTCCTCTGTCATACACCGAGAGTCTGGACAAGGTTACAAATAGATTGCAAGTTTCAACAATTTGGCGATACCCTGCAACCCTTCTAATGCCTTTCTAGCCTAGGAGTGTTGGCAATGACCTATGCCCCCGATGACCGAGTCTTCTATGATGCGGACAGTCACATCATGGAACTTCCCAATTTTCTCAAGGCTTGCCGAATCCGGCACTCCCTTTGTGCTACATGTTGGTGGGGCACCACTGCAATCCCGGAAAGCCTGGAGTAACACAGGCAGGGCGGCAGTCCGTGACTGGATGGGCGGGGGTGAAAATGTGCGCACCAAAGATGCGGCGGTAATGCACCAGTCGCCGGAGACTTTTATATCAATGCTGTTGCTGGATGGTGTGTTTGAGAGACATCCAAATCTCCGAGGTGCTGCTGTGGAACTTGGTGCTGGCTGGGTACCGGAAATGCTACGACGGCTTGATTGGGTCTCTGGCATCTACGGGCGAGTTGACGAATCCGTTAGGTTCAAGCGCAGTCCTTCGGAGCAGTTGACTGAGCAGATGGCTTTCACACCCTTCCCGCATGAAAATGTGGCAAATCTCATCGATCAATCCAACGCCGATTTATACCTTTTTTCCAGCGACTATCCCCATGTTGAAGGCGGGCGAAATCCGATTGGCAAATTTGAGAAGTCACTGCAGAAAAATACCAAAGCGGTAAAAGACAAATTCTACAGTGAAAATTTTCTCCGCATCTGGTCCAGCACTAGAGTCGTCTGATACAAACAAGCAGAAACCCCGCTATGGTTACCTCTCGCCCGATGCTCCTTAGGACAAGGGGTGCGAATTCAGTTATTATAAAAAATAGTCAGCGACTCTGAGGCTCGGATATACCTTGTGCTTTTTTAACCACAGGAGACAAAGATGACAACAATTACTGATCTCAAGGATCAAATTGATACTAAAACTTTAAATTTGGTATTACTGACCATCGCCACTGCGGGAATATATCCAATTATATGGCTATACAGTAATTATAAAGTCATAGATAAAGTTACTAACACTCAAACAGCTAATAATACATATATTATATGGATTGCTGTTTGCACAGGAATTGCTGGGGCTTTAAGCAATACAGGTGCCGATGTATTAGAAAATATAATGCGGATTCTTGTTATCGCTGAAGCGGTTCTTTATGTTGTTTGGGCGTTCAAAGCAAGGAGATCACTTCAAGAATATGTACTTAATGAATATAAAATTGATTTGGTAATGAATAGATTTTATACATTTATATTTTCAATTTACTACATAAACTATTGTATCAATGATCTGCCTGAAGTCCAGCGAAAACAACAAATTTTAAGCAGTTAGAAAATTTAAAATACCAATACAACAAACGCGATCGGATACCCAAAAGCCACGCTGTTTTTGCTATGCACTTGTCCCCACCAAAACACTATCGTTGGTACATCCTTGCATTGACGCTGATCAATCAGGCGGTGGTGGTGGGTATTCTTATTTACAGTTTTGCGCTGTTTGTTGTGCCTTGGCTCAACCAATTTGGTATATCGCGTGGCCACGCCATGGTGGCGATTTTCCTGTTCCAGGTAATGGGCGGGCTTGCCAGTCCCTTCTTCGGGCGGCTGATGGATCAACATTCTATGCGCCTGCTGGTGATGCTGGGATGCCTTTGTCTTAGCCTGGGACTCTTGTTGTTGTCCGTGGCGACAGCCTTCTGGCAAATCATTCTGATTCACGCAACTCTGTTGCCCGTCGGGATGATCCTGTGCGGTATCCTCGCCTCGCAAACCATGGTCAGTAAATGGTTTATTCAAAAACGTAGCCTTGCCATTGGTATTTCGGCGATGGGCACATCAATCGGCGGCTTCATAATCCCACTGATTACCGGAGAATTAATCAACCAGTTTGATTGGCAGACCTCTCTGCTGTTGCTTGCTGTCATGTCCTTTGTGCTGCTCATGCCGCTGAATTTCATTATCTTGCGCTATGAACCGCCGGCTCCCGTGTCATTAGACCCGCTAAGGCCGTCGCTAGATACAAAACCTTGGACCGCCAGGGAAATCCTCACTAGCCGCAGTTTCTGGCTACCGGTAATTACCTTGATCCCGATTAGCGCTACCTTCGGTGGGGTGCAATTCAACATTGGTGCCTATGTTTTTGATCTGGGATTAGAACAGAGCGTTGCCGCTCAACTCATTTCCATCACGGCTTTGTCAATGATAGTCGGCAAGTTTATTTTCGGTGGACTGGGAGATCATGTTGACCATCGCTGGCTCTATTGGCTGATGGCGTCCTTTATGTTGGCAGCACTCATGCTGTATGAAGGTTCTCCAGATCTGGAGTCCCTGATGCTTGGCTCTGCTTTGCTTGGCATGGCAACCGGCGGCATTTTGCCGATGATGGGTATTATGTATTCCGCAAGATTCGGTACCTTTGCCTTTGGTCGGGTGCTTGGCTATGTCAATCTGTTTTTGATGCTGAGCAGTGTCGGGCCAATATTTTCTGGCTGGGTCTTTGATATGACCCAATCTTATAACCCTGCGTTTTGGATTTTTGGCATTAGTCTGCTCCCCTGCATGATCGCAATAATCTGGCTACCGTCCCCGGACACAGACCTTAGGCAAATAAGACTTGAACAAGAGCTTGCCTGAGGAAGGCGGCAAGGTTTGCCTGGCGACAGGCGTCGGGGGACCCTGGGTGCATCAAAGCAGTGAAAGTTGTTCCCGTTGAGGTTTGAACTGTGATGAATCCAACTGGAACCTTTGATCTGTGATGAATCCAAGTTTGCGGTATGCAATTTCAAACCGGCGTTTCAGCAGTTGGGCAAACACACCACTGCCGCGCATGCGTTGCCCAAAAGCACTTTGATAATCCTTGCCACCTCTGGTTTGCCGGATGATATTCATGACTTTTGCTGCCCGGTCGGGGAAGTGTGCCGCCAGCCAGTCCTGGAACATTTCACTGATTTCCAGCGGTAGTCGTAGCAGAATATAGCTTGCCGCCGCTGCCCCGGCTTCCTTACCCGCCGCCAACAGGGTCTCAAGCTCCTGGTCATTGATACAGGGAATCATGGGCGCTGCCATCATGGTGACTCTCACTCCCGCTTCGTTAAGCTGCCTGATAACATCAAGGCGAACCTTGCCTGACGCCGCTCTTGGTTCCAGTTTTCTTTTGAGATCATTGTCAAGCGTGGTCACGCTCACAGCGACACTACAGAGACGCCGCTCTGCCAGGGATGCCAGAAGCTCCAAATCACGCAGGATGAGGCCGCTTTTGGTGATGATTGAAAAGGGATGATTAAACTCCGAGAGAACTTCAATAATTGATCGTGTTGTCTCAAGTTTGGCTTCAAGTGGCTGATAAGGGTCTGTGTTGGCGCCAATGCAAATGGGTTTGACCTGATAGCCGGGCCTATTCAGAGTTTCCCGTAACAGGCTGGCAGCCATGGGTTTAATGATAATTTTGGTCTCAAAATCAAGCCCGGGCGAGAGATCCCAATAGGCATGAGAGGGCCGGGCATAACAGTAGATGCAGCCGTGTTCACAGCCTCGGTAGGGGTTGATGGATCTGTCAAACGGGATGTCCGGTGACTTGTTAGTGGTGATAATGCTCCGGGAAGATTCTTTGAGGATGATGGTTTCAATCCGCCGAGCCTCAAAAGGGTCATCGCCGCCCTGCTGACCTTCGTCCCATTCATCCTGCATATCATCTGTTTGAATGCCTATCTGGGCTCCCCAGCCATCATCAAAAGGCTCAATCCGCTGTGGGTTGTACCGATTATGAGGATTTGACAGGGCACCTCTGCCCTTGAGGGGTGTTTTTGTGTCGCCTGGAAATTGCTGCTGAGCCATGGTTGCGGATACTATCAATATACTGTATAAAGGTACAGTCTTTTTATCATAAAAACACCTGGGGTTTGTAGGGTCTATATCTGACTCACTTATAGGCAATGTCCTGCATACTTCATGGAGATCGGCGACTGTTTTCCAGTTTGCAAAGCATCACAATGCTGGACAATCTTGAGGCAAATGAAAAAAATTGAAAAAAGTGTTTGGCGAATGGAATTATTTGTGCATAATACTGGTTAAATGTACAGTAAAGCAGGTCTAGTTAAAGCAGGACACCAGAGCAAACCTACATAACACACACAATTTAAGGCAAATTCACAACAGAGGAATCACTATGTCTGAACTTGATAATAGTAATAAAAACAAGGCACTGGATGCCGCACTTTCCCAAATAGAACGTCAATTTGGCAAGGGTGCGATGATGCGCTTGGGGGCTACGCCCCAGGAAAAAATCCCTTCTATATCATCGGGATCGCTTGGCTTGGATATCGCGCTGGGTATCGGCGGCTTACCAAGAGGCCGTATCGTGGAGATATACGGGCCCGAATCGTCAGGCAAGACCACGCTTGCCCTGCAAGCCCTTTCCGAAAGCCAGCAGTCTGGCGGTACCTGTGCATTTATTGATGCCGAGCATGCACTTGATCCCCAGTATGCGCGGAACCTCGGCGTCAACATTGAGGATCTGCTGGTGTCCCAGCCAGATACCGGTGAGCAGGCACTGGAAATTTGTGACATGATCGTCAGGTCAGGTGCGGTTGAGGTTGTCGTTATTGATTCCGTTGCGGCACTGACTCCACAAGCCGAAATAGAAGGCGACATGGGCGATCATCATGTTGGCTTGCAGGCTCGCCTGATGAGCCAGGCGCTACGCAAGATGGCGGCGAACATCAAAAATTCGAACACCCTGGTTATCTTTATCAACCAGATCCGCATGAAAATCGGCGTCATGTACGGTAGCCCTGAAACAACCACTGGTGGCAATGCGCTGAAGTTCTACGCTTCCATACGGCTTGATATCAGGAGAATCGGTGCCGTTAAGGAAGGTGACGAGATCATTGGCAACGAGACTCGCGTCAAAGTTATCAAGAACAAGGTTGCTCCTCCTTTCAAGCATGCGGAATTTCAGATTTTGTACGGCAAGGGGATTAACCGACTGGGCGAAGTCATTGAGTTAGCCGTGAAACTTAATATCATTGACAAGGCCGGTGCTTGGTACAGTTACAAGGGAGACAGGATTGGCCAGGGTAAGAAAAACGCCAGCGATTTTCTTGCTGAAAACGCCACCTTGGCAAGCGACATTGAAGGCCAGGTTCGGACGCAACTGCTGAGTGATGAGAGTGTCCCGGAAAAAGATAGCGCCACGGAAGATACCAGCAATGTCACCGCTATCAGTGGTGCGTGATAAGCATCGCTACTGCCGAGATGCTTGCTCTGTTGGATTCAGCCCTGAATAGGAGGGGACTCTTGGCGAATACTTCGGGGATCAATGGCAGTCCCGCTCTGCTGTGCCCCGACCTGTTGTGACGCGATTCTGTGAGAAGTAGCGAGCCTGTGAAAGAAGTATCCTGTGTTGATATACGCCGCGCTGCGATGAATTTGCTGGCGCGTCGTGAATATTCCCGTCAGGAACTTTTGACCAGACTTGTTCAGCGGTTCGGGAGTTGGAAAACTCTTGCAGATACAATGCACGAGAGCGTAAAGCTTGGGGATAAAGAGTTTGAAGATGAGGGGCTTGAAGATGAAAAGATTGAACGCCAGAAACTTGAAATTAAGAAGCGCATTGCCCAGGCATTGACAAGGCTTGAAACCGAGGGTTTGCAAAGTGACGCAAGACTTGCGGAAGCCTTCATCCGGGCGCGCACTAACAAGGGACAGGGTCCCGTCAAAATCCGCGCGGAATTAAAGGGGAAGGGAGTTGCTACAGCGGTTATTGATGCCGCATTTAATGACTCCAGGATCAATTGGCGTGAACTTGCAGCAACTGTCACTTTGAAAAAATTTGGTCGTGAGTTTGGCGAGCAGGGTCCAATCCAGTTACAAGACAAGGCAAGGGTGGATCGTTTCCTCCGACAACGCGGCTTTATCCCCGGAGACCTCTGAATAATCTCATCCCGGGATTGTTCTGCAATAAATCATTCATCATCAAGTTTTGCTCTCCGTTATTCACCTCAAATAAAAACTTGCGATAGTGCCAGGGAGGTTTAGCTATGGCTTGTTTTTCTGTATGGTATTCGGTCTTATTTCAGGGTCTATTGTCATGTTTAGTCAGGAACTCCGTAAGACATTCCTGGATTTCTTTTCTAGCAGGGGCCATACCCTGGTGGATTCCTCTTCGTTGGTGCCTGACCAGGACCCGACCCTGTTGTTTACCAATGCTGGGATGGTACAGTTTAAAAACGCGTTGGCATTCCGGGAAAATCCCGGCTACACCCGCGCAGTAAGCTGTCAACTATGTGTCAGGGCGGGTGGTAAGCACAATGACCTGGACAATGTGGGCTACACTGCTCGGCACCATACTTTTTTTGAAATGCTGGGTAACTTTAGTTTCGGTGATTACTTTAAGAAAGAAGCCATCCATCTCGCCTGGGAGTTCTTGACAGAAATCATTGCATTACCGCCGGAAAGACTCTGGATCACTGTCCATGAAAACGATGCCGAGGCTGAACGGATCTGGATAGAAGAAGTGGGTGTTGACGCCGGTAGATTTTCCCGTCTGGGAGATGATAAAAATTTCTGGACTATGGGCGAGACAGGGCCTTGCGGTCCATGTTCAGAAATATTCTATGACCATGGTCCCGATATACCGGGTGGTCCCCCGGGAACCCCCGAAGGTGAGTTGGACCGATATGTTGAAATATGGAATCTGGTATTCACCCAATATGACCGGTCGGCTGATGGCACACTGACCCCGCTCCAAAAACCCTGCGTTGACACCGGCATGGGACTGGAACGAGTCGCCGCCGTGGTGCAACAGGTCCACAATAACTATGACACGGACCTCTTCCAACCTCTGATAAAGAAAGCGGCAAAGTTGTTGAAGACTACTGATCTGTCTAATCCTTCTCTGAAAGTGATTGCGGATCACATCAGGGCGGTGACTTTCCTTATATCCTATGGTGTTGTTCCGTCAAATGAAGGGCGGGGCTATGTTGTTCGGCGGATCATCCGCCGAGCCCTGCGTCATGGACATCAACTGCAATCAAGTGGTCCGTTTTTTCACCGACTTGTGGAGACTGTCAATGCAGTGATGGGAGATGCCTATCCCTTGTTGCAGCAATCCAAGAGTCATATTGAGAAGGTGTTGCTCAAGGAAGAGGAGCAATTCCAATTAACTTTGGATCAAGGAATGAAACTACTAGATGACGCGATACAAACGCTTGCGACAACTGGGGAAACAAAGTCAGCCGCACACCCAGAGATACCCGGTGAAGTCGTTTTCAAACTCTACGACACCTATGGTTTCCCCACGGATCTGACAGCAGATATTGCGCGCGAGCGTGATTTGTCCATTGACATGGATGGCTTTGCCCGAGAAATGGAACAACAGAAGGCAAGGGCGCGTGCAACCAGCCAATTCACCGCTACCGATGCGGGTGAAATCAAGTCCGATTTGGTGACGGAGTTTACGGGATATGAAACCTTGGAAACCTCGTCCGAGGTGCTGGTGATAATTAAGAATGAAACACAGGTTCAGGAGGCGTGCAAGGGCGATGCCGTGCTGATAGTGCTTGACCGGACACCTTTTTATGCCGAATCGGGTGGCCAGATTGGTGATATCGGCTGGCTTGCCAGTGATAATGCACGGCTTGAAGTAGTTGATACCATCAAGAGCGGTGATACCTGGTTGCATCGGGTCAAGGTCGTCCAGGGTCAGGTTAAGGTTGGCGCCAAACTGTCTGCGACGGTTGACAGGGAATCAAGAGACGCCACTCGTCTTAATCATTCCGCTACCCATTTGTTGCATGCAGCCCTGCGCATGATCTTGGGTGAGCATGTCAATCAGCGCGGCTCACTGGTTGATTCAAAAAGGCTCCGTTTTGACTTCTCTCACTTTGATGCCATCACGCACGAAGAACTGCGCACTATTGAGCGGCTTGTCAATGAACAGGTGCGTCTGAATACCCAGATTGAAACCGCTATCATGCCGCTAGAGGACGCACGCAAGAAGGGTGCCTTGGCACTGTTCGGAGAAAAATATTCGCAAGATGTTCGGGTGCTGACCATGGGAGTTGGGTTTTCAATGGAACTCTGCGGCGGTACACATGCGAGCCGGACGGGAGATATTGGTGTGTTTAGAATCGTTTCCGAACAGGGCATTGCATCTGGTGTGCGCCGCATAGAGGCAGTTACTGGAGCAACAGCCATTGAATATATTGAATCCCTTGAAGATTCAATGGCAGAAACAACAGCTCTTGTTAAGGCGACCAGAACTGATGTTACTGCCAGGGTCAAAGCATTGATTGAACGAAATCGAAAACTGGAAAAAGAAGTCACTGCCCTTAACGCAAAGTTGGTGGACGGGACTGGTAGTGATGTTAATGATGGCATCCTTGATCTCGGTGAACTGAAGTTGGTGGTGAAACAACTTGATGGTGTTGATGCTAAGTCATTGCCAGAAGTTCTGGACAGGTTGAGAAACAAAATTGGCACAGGCGTGGTGGTATTGGGCACTGTCAATGATGGCAAGGTCGGACTGGTTGCGGGCGTGACCAAAGATCTGACCGGGAAATTTAATGCCGGTGAACTAGTCAATCATGTTGCCACTCAGGTAGGTGGGAAGGGTGGAGGGCGAGGTGATATGGCAAGAGCTGGCGGCTCAAATCCTGCTGCGCTTCCTAAAGCCTTGGCAAGCGTTGAAGCCTATATCAGAAATTTTTTGTAGTTTAATCCCATCTTTAATATGCGCCCTCCAGATTCTGGAGAAACTAGTGTCTTTGATAGTTCAAAAATTTGGTGGCACCTCGGTAGCATCCGTTGCCCACATTGAGAATGTAGCACGGCGAATACTGACAAGCCGCAAAGAAGGGCATGATGTTGTGGTTGTCGTTTCTGCAATGGGCGATGATACCGACAAATTAGTTGCTCTTGCTGAGGAAGTTGATTTTCGGGACTGCCGAGCTCAGCGGGAAATGGATGTACTTCTAGCAAGTGGCGAGCAGGTCACCATTGCTCTGCTGTCCATGATGTTGATGAAGTTAGGATGCAAGGCAAAGTCATTCACCGGCACTCAAGCAAGGATCCAGACTGACGCTGTTCACACTCGCGCCCGTATACTTAATATAGATATTGCCAGTCTGAAAGTACAAATTGATCAGGGCATTATTCCTGTGGTAGCAGGGTTTCAAGGCAGAGACTCAGAGGACAATATCACCACCCTGGGTCGGGGTGGATCTGATACAACCGCTGTTGCATTGGCTGCAATACTGGAGGTTGATGAATGTCAGATATACACAGATGTTGAAGGTGTGTTCACGACTGACCCGCGAGTTGTGGAGGGCGCTTGTCGACTAGATGTCATCACTTTTGAAGAAATGCTGGAATTGGCAAGTCAAGGGTCCAGAATACTTCACTCACGCGCTGTAGAATTTGCCAGCAAATACCAGGTGCCGCTCAGGGTACTATCAAGTTTCAAAGATGGTCCGGGAACGCTGATTACCAATGAGGGACAATCCATGGAGCAACCACTTATTTCAGGCATTGCATTCACCCGGGATGAAGCGAAGCTGACCATACTCGGTGTTAAAGATATTCCGGGTATCGCATCGGCTATTCTGGGACCAATCAGTGAAGCCAATATCATGGTGGACATGATAGTTCAGAATGTCGCTGATGATATGAGTACTGACTTCACTTTTACCGTTCGTCGTGAAGATTATGATCAGGCACTGAAGATCTTGGAAAATATAGCGCAAAAGATTGGCGCCAAAGAAGTCAAGGGGAACAATAAAATTGCCAAGTTATCCATGGTTGGTGTTGGGATGAGATCTCATGCCGGTGTCGCTAGTAAAATGTTTCGGGTTCTGGCTGATGAGTCAATCAATATCCAAATGATATCAACTTCCGAAATTAAAATTTCAGTAGTTATCAACGAGAAGTATCTGGAATTGGCAGCAAGGGCTCTGCATTCTGCATTTGATTTGTCGGGCGCATCACTGGATGAACCGACAACAACTGATTGAACAGAAATTAGTGATTGGTTCAGGCAGTCTGGATAACCTGACGCAACAGGGTGATGTAACCCATGGGGAAATCCATACCATCGTAGTAGCCCTTGTCGAGCAGAATCTTGTGCAACCTTCTCAGCCGATAGATAGGCACAGATGGCATCAGATGATGTTCCAGATGATAGTTGAGATTATGCGGTGAAAATAATAGCCGCTCCAGCCTGTTAACATAAATCGTGCGGGTATTAAGGCGCGAGTCAAGATCAAAGTGATCCGGCACCGCAGCATGTTCTGCTACTTGTCGTATCCTTGTCACCAGCATGTGACTTGTCATAAATGCAATTACCCAAAGGGCGTAGAGCCAGGGATGACCGAATGCTGTGAGAGTGAGCAACATGAAGAGGTTAACGGCGATGCTCCTAATAAGCGTTTGCCGCACTCTTGGTTTCAGTTCCCCAATCCTGCGAATTGATCTTGCAATTGACTTGATTCTGCGCCAGCCGATTTGACCGCTCAGATCGCGAATCATTTTTCGCTTGAAACTGGTGCTCGTCACCGGATAAGCATCATAGTTTTTTAAATCCGGATCCTGTTCAGTCCCGCTATACTTGTGATGCTTGAGATGTCCTTTCATATAGTCATTCATGTCGGAAAACACCCAGTAGCCAGATAGCCAGGTGCCGCAAAATTCATTCATTGTCTGGGAGTTGAACAGGCTCCGATGCCCGGCTTCATGCACAATAATTCCGAGAGCGAGTTGTCTGCTACCGAGTAGTAGGATAACGAGAAGATAGACCAGCGGATTTGGTATCTGTGCCGCTAGCAGGAAAAGCAATATGATCAGAGTCCAGTCAAAAGCAACGATAAGGGCACCTTGAAAGTTGCTCCTGCGAGTCACCTCGTTGATTTCATCAGCGGTGAGAAGGGTATCCCCGCTAAACAATCTGCTTGTGTTTTCCATCCTGCTTCCCTCGCCTGAGAGTTCTGCATCATCATTTAGTATACATTTATATCCGTTGATTAGTGCAATACAATAGGAGTCTATATTGGGCGCATCTTTGGGATCTGCCGCTCAGTAATTTGAGGAGCAGGAGAGGGGAGTTATCCGCCGGTCTTTTGGCGATGCTGTTGAATGGCAGCGGCGATGGCGGTTCTCTTTTTGGCATCAATCTCGGCTATGCCCTGTGCCGCAGTTTCGAATTCAAAAGCAACTGTCAATCTGGACATAAGTATCGTTACCAGAACCAGCAGTGCAAGAAACAGGAATACCGTCCCCATACCGTAGATGGCGAGATACAAACCTTCTAAAATGATTGATGACATTGAATCAGGCTATCAGATGAACTGAACAGATCATATACGAATCGGCAAGGCAGGGATCAATAGGGATCATACTAAATTAGTTTGAAGTCAGCATACGCACTAATTTTGCGCGTTGTACCTGCCCAGTCGCATTAGTGCGTGGTATTTCTGCAAAGGTTTCAATTTTACGAGGGTGCTTAAAAGACGCCAATCTGGTTGATAAGAAGGTTTGAATTTCATCAATCCTAGGAGCCACAGCACCATTTTGCATGACTACACATGCGGTGACGATCTCTCCCCAATTTGCATCAGGAACACCAACGACTGCGACATTCAGTATGCCGGGGTAGCCGGCAACCGCTACTTCAACTTCAGTGGGTATAATAGTTTCACCGCCGGAACGGATTATTTCCCGCTTACGTCCCAGAATGGAAAGATAACCATCCCTGAGTTCTCCGGTATCGCCCGTGTAGTACCAACCATTTTGTATTGCCTTTTCTGTTTCTTCCGAGCATTCAAAATATCCCTGCATCATTAAATGACTACAAACACAAACCTCTCCGTCATCTGCGATACGCACAGCATTCCCTGGCGCAGGCATACCGACACTATCTGAATGTGTAAAAAGTTCGTCATCACTTAGTGTAGCAATGGTTGACACCTCCGTCGCACCATAACTGACTGTCGTTGATGTGTTTGGAAGTCGCGATTTTATGCTCGATAATAGTTCCACTGGCGTTTGTGATGTACCTGTGTTGGCATATTTAAGTGAAGTGAGATCAAATTCTTTTTTGCGACTCTCAATGATTCGTTGCCATACTGCGGGAATACAATAAAGTTCATTTGCTCGCCACCTTTGCACAGCTTCCATAAGTAGATATGCATCAGCCCGTTCGACCAGATGTACAGCACGAAGACGCGACCACATCAGTGACACAAAATGCCATCCAGCAAAATGACTTAAGGGGAACATATTCACCATACCGGCACCACCTGCTGGCATATGTGGTCCAGCACCAGCGTAGATTCGTAGCCAATTGGTCCGGTGATTTAACATCACGCCTTTGGGTTTACCCGTACTGCCACTAGTGAGAAAAATAGTATGCAAATCTAATTCGCCTGGGACCTGCGAATCTGAATGGTTGTCGGTTGCTTTAACGGTTTCTTGATCTAAATTAAAACCGGGCAGTTGAGTTGTCGAATCCTCTGAAGAGGAGCAGAAAATGATTAGGGGTACACGGGTTTTCTGTGCAAGAGATTCTGCTTCGTCTTGATGTACCAGATCGGCAATAATGAAGGCAGGACGAATATACTCAACAATAGGCATCACTTCATCGACACCCAGTGTTGCTATTACCGGAACAAACACGGCACCGCTTCGTGTAATTCCGACAAATACTTCTAGATAGCGAAGCGAGGTATTACTCCACACCAGGCACCGGTCGCCTGGCATTACACCCACACCAATCAATGCATTGGCTGTTTGATTACCAGATTTGTTAAGTTCATCGTAGGTCAGCAGTGCTTCGCCCAATGTCGCCGCAACCCTTGAGGGTGCCGCCATGGCTGCCTTCGTCAGCAGATCTCCTACCACTAAATTCATGGGTTATATCAAGCAATATTTTTTAGTACGGTCACCGGATAAATTTTCTCCATAGAGTCAGCCATATAATCGCCTCCCTCAGAGACCGGAACAAACCAGCCGGTAGGACACATTGTGAGAATTTCAACCATCGTAAATCCTGCTCCCTGTTGTTGCAGAGATAAGGCTCTTTTAAGCATTCTTTTGGTCTTTGCGATGGCGCCGGCTTTATGAACTGCACCTCGTGCTACATACGCTGAACCTTCCAGACTCGCAATCAGGTTACTAATATGTATGGGAAAACCATGAGCTGCAGGGTCGCGTCCATTAATGCTGTTTTTTGTTCGTTGCCCTATCACACTGGTCGTAGTCATCTGCCCGCCCGTATCACCAAATACACCATTATTAAATAATACACAGGTGATATTTTCTCCTCTGGCTGCCGTGTGTAACACCTCTTGCAAGCCCTCATTAACCATGTCGCCATCACCCTGAATGGTAAAAACAGTAGATTCTGGACGCATTCGTTTGATACCAGTTGCACAAGACGGTGCGCGACCGTGCAAACATTGAAGTATATCAACATCAATAGTCGTCACTGCACCACCATAGCAACCGTGACCGACCACCCCAATTGATCCATCTACCAAGGATAATTCTGATAAGGCTTCAAGTAATATACGTATCCCTACAGGTTCCCCACAACCGGCACAAAAATGGTGTTCGGTAGTTTGTAATAATGGTGAATGAGAGTTAGCAACCAGTTTTGATTTTTCTGCTGGCGGTGCATTTGTTGCAATATAATTCATTTTTTATCTCCTGTTATTATCTCTTCAATACGTGTGAGAATTGACTGGGCACTTAGTAAATCACCATAGGACAAACCAGAGTCGTGCACACTGACACCGCCAATACCCTGTACTTTAGTCTTATCTGCAACACTCAGTTTTACATCATCAATCATTTGTCCAGCGTTAAGTTCAAATACCAATACACGGCGAACACTATTTGTTGCCTGCTCAAGTGCGTCATTCGGAAAGGGCCATAATGTAATTGGTCTGAAGAATCCAATTGCATGACCTTTGGTTCGCAATTCTTCAACTACAGACTCAACAAACTTGGCTACCGTTCCGAAGGCAACAACAACAATTTCAGCATCGTCGGTATATTGTTGCTCCCATCGGGCTTCTATGTTGTTGATCGCATCAAATTTTGCAGCAATGTTACGCCAGTGTTTGTCGGCTCTGAGTCCTGGTGTATTGTGTTTACCCCAGGCAAAGGTCCAGGTGACTCTGGATTTTCCAGTGCCGCTGAGTTTTCCATCCAATGCCCAATTTTTGTCCGGCAATGTGCCAAACTCCCTGGCTTCAATCTCCACACCTACCTGTGTTTTAGCGATAAGGTCATCGCCATAAAGTAGCACTGGTGCTCGGTATAAATCTGCCAGGTGAAACAATAATTGAGTATGCTCTACCGCTTCCCATACATCCTTTGGCGCCAAAGTAATTGTACGATAATCACCCCAACCTCCACCTCGTGTTGCCTGGAAGTAATCCTGTTGATTGCGTGCCATATTGAAGATTACCAGTGGAGTTTCGTTCAGGGCAGCTTCTGCTATCGCTTCCTGCATGAGTGCCAGACCCTGGCCACAAGATCCCGTTGCTGCTCGCGCGCCAGTTGATGCGGCACCAATCGTCATGTTGATACCTTCAATTTCACTTTCGGCATTGATACAAACGCCATTATTTTCTGGCAATTTTTGCGCAAAATGCTCAAGTAGTTTTGTGAAAGATGACATGGGATAACCGGTGAAAAATCGACAGCCGGATAATATAGCGGCTTCGGCTATTGCTTCGGTACCCTCCATTAGGCGTAGGGTCATTAGTTAATCCTCATATCATGGTCTGCGGGGTCTTGGTCTGAGTCATCATGACTAATAGGGGCATCAAATCTAAAAACATCAAACACAAAATCAGGACATACTAATTGACAAGCGCTGCAAGCGGTGCAACCTGCTTTCAGTTTCGGGAAACGAAAACCCATACTATTAGTTTCAAGAGACATCTCAAGCACCCCGGGAGGACATGCAGGAATACAAAGCTCACAGCCTTTACATCTGTCAACTGCAATTATTAACGAGCCGCGTGTTATTTTCTTATTCAACAATTTCTTTCAACCTATCACTTTCAACAAAGGAGAATTATGGTTCCATATTGATGCATAATCAGAAGAAACGCTATCTTCCCCTGCACGCAGCGCAGCTAAATTAGCCTCTATATGCTGCTTACGATAAGGAGGGATCACCTTCTCCATGGCGTCACTAAGTGCGTTCTGACTAACCAGACCAGTAATTTTATTGAAAGCACCCAACATCACAAACCCTGCTGTCATCGGATGCCCCATATCTTCAGCGATTGTGGTGGCGGCAATACGCCATATCTGCAAATCTTCCTTCTGAATTTCGCCTTCAAAAACAGAATCGTTAAGCATGACGACAGCATCAGGACGCAAGTTTCCAATCACTTTTTCGCTAAATTTATGGTGAAAAATTAATGCCGATGATGTTTTATCAAGTATTGGTAAGGCTTTGATGGGATGATCGCCAATTACAACAGAAGAAATTGACAGGCCGCCTCGCATTTCACCTCCTATTTCAGAGGACATCTGTACATGATGGGCTTCAGAAATTGCTGCAACAGATAATGTTTTCGCTACCAATTGTATACCCTGTCCACCGATGCCACTTATCATCACTTCAACTTCCATAAAACCCTCTAGCCTATGCTGCTAACTGGACGTAATAGTTTTACAAGATGAGAATCAACTGGCATCACTAAAACTCCAATCACTTGATTCACCAATAATTTCCATATTCGTATTCTTGCTCACTTCATTCAACATGGGAGTTGACACCTCTATTTCATCTAGCGTCAAAGTGTCCTGTATTCGCACGACATGAATCTCATCAGGTTTTTTGGCAGGTATTGTTTGCATTGCAAGCATCACTGCCTTGCGAGCCGTACTCATCATGACAGGAATCTGTGCGCCATCCAGAAAACCAGCAGTAATTACATTTGCATAAGTTGTAGCAAAATCAATTTTATTGAAGAGTGCGCGTGGAATAACATCCACAAAACCAAGCCCGGAAGCATTGCCATGAGTCTGTTCCGTGAGATCTAATACAACGATCCTCGCCACACGAGGGAGGTGAAAACCTTCTACCCCACGATTGTTACGACCAGTGATGTTCGGGTCTATTCCCGCACCGCTGATGTCCTTACCCATACGATCAATTACCAGCACATCAATGTCATCGAAATATAATTTTCCCATATACTCTGTTGCCATAATTTGTAGTTCCGGCTCACGTTGTAATAATGTTTCTGCAGGGATAACCTCTATATGTACCGTTTCATCATAGGCATTTTCTATCAGCCCTAGTCCAAATAAGACCGGTGTCCGCTGCATAATAAGAGTTCCCATTTCCTCAACCACATCAAGAAATTGATCCACTCTATGGTTATGGGTTGCCGTAGCGCCGACAATATTCCCCATTCCCACCACCATCATTTTGGTGATGCCGCTACCAATACGACCGCGAAAGGTCGTATGTGGTTTGATGCGGTTGACAAGAATTATTCCATCTGCGTCAAAGGCATAGCGATCAATATGCACTTCTGTACCATCACTTGTTTTCCCCAAAACAGCGGTATCCAGCGTAGATTTGATTGCTACCCCGGTTGAACTTTCCGTTATGCCCTGATCTGTTACAACCCTAATCTGACCTTCAGCGGTGGCACTGCCGTGGCTACCCATCGCCGGGAATATAAAGGGTTCTGCTTTTAGTGCCTTGAGTTCAGCCACCAGGTTGATCACCACCTCCGCTATATCGGTGATTCCTCTACTACCCACTCCGATAGCGATTTTTGCACCCGGTGCAATACGCGAAGCAATGTTTTTCTGAGCCAATTCCGCCCGCACAGTAGCGCCAATATCCTTTACCCTGTCTTTCTTAAAAGTCTGTTTCACCCTGGTCATTTTGGGTAGTTGAACCCGAATCTCATCTTCAATTGGAATGGGGCAATTAAACATATTTACACCGTTTGCCGTCGATTAACTTCATTCATCATTATTTAAGGAACATGAGACGATATTCGTGTCCATCGCGGATCGTGTTTGATACTTTCAATGCGTTGCGAGGCACTAACACTCAACACGCCGGGCAATTTCTCAATGATGTCTGTCACACTATGAGAAAGCTGTTTAAGGTTCTTCGCAATCATCATAGCCAAAATATCGCAACGTCCAAGCATCACTGAGATAAAAACAACATTTTTAATCCCCGCAAGTTGCTTAATCAACTTTTTACTCTTACTGCCTTCTATCTTCATCTCAACGAATGCCAATATATCTGTATCATGTAAATTCATATTAGTGGCACCGGATATTTGAATATAATTCATTGCCTTCATTTGTATTATTCGGTTTCTGGCATTTGATTCTGATATATCCAGTTTGTTTGCAATCACTTGAAAAGGCAGACAGGCGTCCTGCCAAAGCAAATTGATAATTTTCCTATTGACCATATCAAAACGAGAATTAGTGCCAATTTCTATACCTTTCACCATCTTTGAAACGAAAGGTGTCCAGCTGAATCTAAATTTTTCTATTTGCAGCGCAAGACCTACAGATATTGATTGAATGCCTGAAACACTAAATAATTTTTCAGTTACAAATTGTGCCAGTGCGGTATGATTTTCCGCCAACACCATCATTTCAATATTGTATTTTCCCGTCATTAATAATATTGATGTTACTTCATCGAATTTTGATAGTGTCTCGCCAATTTCACGAGAAACTCTATTCGCAGTCTTTATACCAATAAACACTATCAAATCGTATCCCGCCGCGTGCATGTCAACCAAAGCGACAATTTTTAATGAATCATTGCTTGTCAGCCGTTCTATTCGATTGGCTACTTGTCGTGGGGAAATATTCAGCAATTTACCAATAGCGCGATTGGTAGTTCGACCATCACGGGAAAGTATTTGGATGATCTCTGTGTCAAGGGTGTTAAAGGGTGTTATAGGCATCATGTATATAAAGGATTATATTCACATTAGTTGAGTGGTTGCGTTAGAAAGTTGATTGTCAGACAGTCAAATTCATGTTGGTGTTCAAGTTGTGCCCAATGACCACAATTAGGGAACACATGGAGACGCGCATTTACAAGACTACGCATTGCAAATAGAGCACCATCAAGAGCCATAACCCTATCTTCCCTGCCCCAAGTCAATAATATTGGATGGGTAATTTGGTCAAGGTCACGCCATAGTTGCAGGCTCCGTGCTTCTTCTTCATTACGCCCCTGTGCTGCTGCAAGAAAACTGGTGAATCCCGCCAGTATTTTTGGCTCAGATGCAGCCTTAAATCGCTCATTTATTAGTTCGTCGGTGATAAATATCGGGTTAAAAATCATTGAGCGAATAAATGTTTTCATTTTTTCGCGACTTGGTCCGGGTGGTTCCATATAATCAAATAGAGCTTTCATACCCTCTCCAGGATATGGAGATAATAGAGGGAAAAATGCGCCGCCAGGTCCCATCAGAATGATACGCTCAACTCGTTCTGGATGGTCCAGTACGAATTTTAAAGAAACTCCGCCACCTAGTGAATTCCCTAAAAGATGTACTTTTTCTATCCCCAGTGTGTCCAGTAATGTTGTAAGAATTTTTGCCGTGTAATCAAAATACTGCCGATCAAATTCCGGGACTTCACTTAATCCAAATGCAGGTTGATCTAGTATTAACAATCTAAAATGTTGCGCCAGAGATACTATATTTTGTTTGAAATTACTCCACCCTGAGGCACCGGGTCCGCCCCCGTGCAGTAGCACCAAGACGTCACCGCTACCAACATCGTGGTAATGTATTTTGACATTGTTTAAATTAGCAAAACGGCTGGTGTCGGCGAATGAATATTCCATGATCTTCTCGCTACCTAATCAATTAAAACAAATTAGTACCAGCAGGTGGCTCGGTTCCCATCGCCATGGCGCCATAAAGTGAGACGAACCGCTCAAATTCATTGACTGCATGTACACGCGCAGCATTGGCATCACGCCACGCGCGCTGGATGGGGTTGCTTAAAAATAAACCGTGGGCGCCACTGGCTTCAAAAATTCGGTTAATTGCCTGAATAGACAACTTCGTCCCCTGTACCTGATCGCGGCGCAGGCGTAGTCGTAATTCAATGGGGATTGTTTCGCCAGCCTCAATATGCCCTTTCATCTCAGCCAAATCACGCCGCATTTGCAATATCGCCGCATCAACACCCAACATAGCCTCAGCAATATTGACCTGACTAAAAGGGTTTTGTGATGCTTTTTCATCGCCAAACACTTGGCGCACACGCTTAACTTGAATTTCAGCGTGATCCTTTATTGCACCCTGCGCCATACCAATGATTGAAGCAGTAATACTGTATGACAGGATAGCACTGAAAGGGAATTGATAAATGGGCGATTTATTTATTTCCAAACCTGGACCACCGACGCCGATCCCCAGTGAATGTGCCCGATACCCAGGTACAAAGGCATCTTTTATCTGGATGTTGTTGCTACCAGTTCCTGACAAGCCAGCCACATGCCAGACATCCTCAATCTCAAAATCACTTTTTGGCACAAGGAAGGTATGAAATCCCGGGTCCCCGTTTTCTTGTGGCGCAACACCACCAATTAAAATCCATTTGCCGTAATGGCAACCAGAGGAAAAACGCCAGGTTCCACTTAGACGGTAGCCACCCTCAACTGGCTGCACCTTGCCAAAGGGACCATAGGCGGAGGCAATTAATGTATCGTCATCCGCCCAAACTTCCTCTTGTGCTTTCTGATCAAACAATCCCAGATGCCAGTTGTGAACGCCGATGACACCATAAACCCATCCCGATGAACCGCAAGCAGCAGACAGTTCTATTACTGCATCAAGAAAAATATTGATGTCCATTTCGAAACCACCAAACAGTTTCGGCTGTAATATCTTAAATAGTTTCGCATCCTGCATCGCGTTGATGATGTCATCAGGAATCCGCCGCAGTTGCTCCGTTTCCTGTGCTCGCTCTCTCAACACGGGTGCAAGTTCTGCTACTGCCTGCTTAATGTGCTCTTCATTCATCAGATTATTATCCCTAGGGGCTAGTCGTTTGGACGATTCAAACAGGCATTGTTGCATGCCTTTTATTACATACCCTTATATCACATACAGTTATATTTATCCAGTATAAAACCGATTGCATTCAATATATCGCTATAAATATATCCACATCCGTTTTATTATGTCAACATATATGTGGATTATGTTATGGAGTATAACAGCATATAATCTGTTCTTACTCATCCGTTCTGCCTGAATCGGTTTTTTTATATGCCTTGCCTATAATGTGCGCCCGCTTGATGGAGTAATTCATGCTGATCATAATTGACTATGACGCTGGCAATGTGCGCAGTGTGCAGAGAGCTTGTCAGCATGTTGGCTTGCAGGCAGAAATATCCTCCGATCCTGAACTTGTGTTAGCTGCGGACAGGCTGATTTTCCCTGGTGTGGGTTCCGCTATCAGTGCGATGGACAGACTCCGTGCCGAGGGGCTGGATGAAGCGATCATCAGTTTCTACAAGTCTGGCAAGCCCTTGCTGGGCATCTGCCTTGGACTGGAGATAGCCATGGAATTTACCGAAGAGGGTGAAAAGGATTGTCTTGGTATCTTGCCCGGTGTCTGCAAGAGATTTGAATTTTCTGATCGCGTCTTAAAAGTGCCGCACATCGGCTGGAACGAACTTAAACTTGTGGCGAGACATCCGGTCCTGGCAAATGTGTCGGATGGCGATGAATTCTACTTTGTCCACAGCTACTACGCTAAGCCAATACATGAGGAGCATATCCTGGGCATGACGGATTACGGCGACATCACCTTCTGTTCAGTCATGGGTAGCAACAATTTTTTTGCCACCCAGTTTCATCCTGAAAAGAGCGGTAAGCCGGGGCTCAGTCTCCTGGCGACATTTGCCACCTGGGACGGGCAACCGGAATGTTGAGCAAGCGTATTATTGCCTGCCTTGATGTTAGAGACGGGAAACTCGCCAAAAGCGTGAAGTTCGTCAATACCAGGGACATTGGCGACCCGGTGGCAAAGGCGGCGGAGTATTATCGGGATGGTTTGGATGAACTGGTGTTTTATGACATTACAGCCTCCAGTGAAGCCCGCAATATCATCCTGGATGTCGTGGCGAGGGTTGCTGAGCAGATTTATATTCCCTTCTCCGTCGGTGGCGGTATCCGCTCAGTTGAGGATGCACATCAACTACTCTGGTCGGGTGCGGAAAAGATCAATGTCAATACAGCCGCCGTACAAAGGCCCGCACTCATCACCGAATGTGCCCATAGCCTGGGCTCACAGAATACAGTGCTGTCAATGGATATACGTCGGGTTGATGAGAGCAGGGATTTCCCCAGCGGCTATGAAGTGGTTATCAATGGTGGCAGGACGCCCATGAAGATTGATGCCTTGCAATGGGCGTTGCAGGGCGAAGCGCTGGGCGCCGGGGAGCTGGTCGTGAACTCAATTGATGCCGACGGTACCCGCGACGGTTATGAGATCAGACTCACCCGCATGATTGCCGAGGCTGTCTCCATTCCCGTTATTGCATCAGGTGGTGCAGGACACCCTGAGCATCTGCTTGAAGTCCTGACGGAAGGTAGGGCTGATGCCGCACTGATAGCGTCAATGGTGCACTTTGGTGAATATAAAGTCAGTGAAATTAAGCAGTGGCTAAATGACCGTGGGGTCAAGGTGCGGCTGAGGTACTGATGGACGACACTACAGAAGAGATGAAAGAAGAGATGGAAGAAGAGACGAAAGAAGAGATGGAATCTCTGGAGACGCGCATTGCATTCCAGGATGATCTGATCCAGAAACTTGACGATGCGCTTGCCGACCAGCAACAGCAATTGATGACCATGGCAGATCAAATTAGGGTACTGACTGCACATCTGAAGAAGGTTGGACTGTCTTCCGGGAAGGAAACGGATGACCCGCCGCCACACTATTAACCGCATTGATTAACCGCCCGCAGGATCAAGTATGAAAGCCGTACTGATTGATGACCACCAAAATCTTGAATGGACGGATACTGAACAACCCCGGATTGGTGATAAGACGGTCTGCATCAAAATCCATACGACCGCGATTAACCGCGCAGATATTATGCAGAGACGTGGCCTTTATCCCCCACCACCAGGTGCTAGCCAGGTGTTGGGGCTTGAGTGCGCCGGCGAAGTGGTTGCCCTGGGTAATGGCGCGACACGCTATAAGACGGGCGACCGGGTCTGTGCATTGCTGGCTGGTGGTGGCTACGCACAATATGCGGTGGTGGATGAAGGCAGTGTTTTGCCGATACCCAAGGGTCTGTCCTATGTGCACGCCGCCGCCTTGCCCGAGGTATTTGCCACCGCCTGGTTAAACATCTTTATGGAGGCGGGCTTGCAACCGGGCGAGAAGGTGATTATTCATGCCGGTGCGAGTGGCGTCGGCACGGCGGCTATCCAACTGTGTAAGGCTTTTTCGTCCCCCTGCTTCGTGACCTGCGGCTCCAACAGTAAACTGGATGTCTGTATTGAACTGGGGGCGGACGCAGGTAGCAATCGGCACGAGGCATCCTTCTTGACTCGGGCCGCTGAATTTGCGAAGCCGGACGGCGTGGCAGTCATTCTTGACCCAGTTGGTGCCGCCTATCTTGCTGACAATCTGCAATTACTGGGGCAGGGTGGCAGGCTGGTGTTGATAGGTCTGATGTCTGGCGCCAAGGCCGACATTGATTTGGCGCAACTGATGATGAAGCGGCTCAGGATGATTGGCTCCACTCTGCGGGCAAGACAAGTTAAAGAGAAGGCAGTGGTGATGGCGCAACTGGAGGAGCAGGTCTGGCCTCTGATTGAACGAGGGGACATAGCTGCAATAGTTGACCAGGTCTTCGCTATTGAAGAAGTCACTGCCGCACATGACCTAGTGACTTCGGATAGCACCATCGGCAAGGTGGTGCTGAGAGTAAGCCATTGACCGCTGTTGCTTCCCCATTACTATGGAAGCAGCATGGCTCACACTGGTTCACACTGGTTCACACAAGCGCGTTGGTTGACTTGTGTATAATCGCGCCCCGATGGAGCTTATTCATCTCCACAATCCTGGAAGGACACAATTCTGAAGAAATATCAGCCACAGGAAATTGAGCAGTCCCGGTATCAACAATGGGAAGCATCCGGTAATTTTGCCCCCTCAGGCGACGGCGAACCCTTTTGCATCATGATCCCCCCGCCCAATGTCACGGGCACACTGCACATGGGTCACGCCTTTCAACACAGCCTCGTAGATTGCCTGATCCGCTATCAGCGAATGTGCGGCAGACGAACCCTCTGGCAGATGGGTACCGACCACGCCGGTATCGCCACGCAACTCCTGGTTACCGAACAACTTAATGCGCAGGGAATCAAGCCCCAGGACATAGGCAGGGAAGCCTTCATTGAAAAGACCTGGGAATGGAAGCAGCAGTCCGGTGGCAATATCTCAAAGCAATTGCGGCGGCTCGGCGCGTCTCTGCACTGGGAGACCGAGCGATTTACCCTAGACGAAGGTTTGTCCCGGGCGGTTCTGGAAGTCTTTGTCCGGCTCTATGACGAAGGGTTGATTTATCGAGGGAAGCGACTGGTCAACTGGGACCCGGTGCTACGCAGTTCCATTTCTGACCTGGAAGTCACCTCTGAAGAAGAGCAAGGGCATCTCTGGCATTTCAAATATCCGCTGGCGGACGATCCAGAGCAGCATTTGATTGTTGCGACTACGCGTCCGGAAACCATGCTCGGCGACACCGCCGTTGCAGTGAATCCTGCCGATGCGCGCTACCGACAACTCATCGGCAAGCAGGTGGCCCTCCCACTGACGGACAGAAGCATCCCCGTGATTGCTGACCAGTATGTTGATATGGAATTTGGTACTGGCTGCGTCAAGATCACGCCAGCGCATGACTTTAACGACTATGAACTGGGCCGCCGTCACAACCTGCCTCTGATCAACATTTTCAATGAAGATGCCAGTGTCAACGACGAGGCGCCCGAAGCCTACCGCGGCATGGATCGTTTCGCTGCCAGACAAGCCGTGATTGCGGATATGAGCAGACTCGGTTTACAGGAGAAGGTGGAAGAGCACAGGATGGCCGTGCCGAGGGGAGAGAGATCTGGCGTGGTGGTTGAGCCCTTCCTTAGCGACCAGTGGTTTGTCGATATCCAGCCTCTTGCTGAGCCTGCTATCCGAGTAGTTGAGGAGGGCGATATTGAATTTGTCCCTGAGAATACTGCCAACATCTACTTCGCCTGGATGAGGAATATTCAGGACTGGTGCATCAGCCGTCAGCAGTGGTGGGGACACAGAATCCCTGCCTGGTACGATGAGGCAGGTAATATCTATGTTGGGCGCAATGAACGCGAAGTTCGGGAAAAATATCGCCTAGCAGATGATCTGTCACTGGTGCAGGACCCGGATGTGCTGGACACCTGGTTCTCCTCCGCTCTCTGGACCTTCTCAACACTCGGCTGGCCAGAGCAAACACCGGAATTAGACAGATTTCATGCAACGGACATTATGGTGACTGGCCACGACATCATCAGTTTTTGGGTGTCGCGGATGATTATGATGACATTGAAGTTCATGGACGAGGTGCCATTCAGGACAGTCTATATTCATGGTCTCATCACCGATGCAGATGGGCAAAAGATGTCCAAGTCCAAGGGCAATGGTCTTGATCCCATGGACATTATTGATGGCATTGCTATCAAGGATCTGGTCGCCAAACGCACAGACAATCTGATTCAGCCCCGCATGGCTACTCAAATTGAGAAGGCGACCCGTAAGGAATTCCCGGAAGGCATCATGGCTTACGGGGCAGACCCCCTGAGGTTCACCTTTTATGCCATAGCATCTAGAGCACGCACTGTGCGTTTCGACATCAAACGGGTTGAGGGCTACCGAAACTTCTGTAACAAACTCTGGAACGCTGCCAATTATATTTCCACCAATGTTGCCGGGCATGAGATAGGGACGGACACCGCGAAGGTCCAATTCACCCTTGCCGATCAATGGATTGTGTCGGAATTTCAGAAGGTCGCGGATGCAATCCACAGGGCGCTGGAAACCCTTCGGTTTGACCTGGCTGCCAAAGCCATCTACGAGTTTGTGTGGGACGAATTTTGTGGCTGGTATCTTGAACTGACAAAGCCCGTTTTGAACGCCGAGGCTGATGATAGTGATAGCCTCGCCAGGCAAGAGGGCACTCGCCAGACCCTGTTGCAAACCCTTGAGGCAACGCTCCGGCTGGCGCATCCATTTCTCCCATTCATTACGGAAGAACTCTGGCAAACACTACCGGCAGAGATGCGTGCCACCGACGACACCATTATGCTACAGCCCTACCCGAAAGGTGACGCATCCTTGATTCACCAGGAAGCCAGCGAGGATATTGCTTGGCTCAAGAAGGTTGTCACCGGCATCAGAAATATCCGTGGTGAAATGGACATCTCGCCAGCCACACCCGTCCCGGTCCTCTTCGCAAGTGGTTCCGCAGAGGACCGACGCCGACTTAACCAGTTCCGGGAACTGCTTGAATCCATGATCCGTCCGACTGAGATGCAGTGGCTGGATGCCAAACAGACCCGCCCCCTTGCCGCAACACAACTTGTTGGTGAAATGGAGCTGCTGGTTCCTATGGCTGGACTGATTGATAAGGAAGCCGAACTCGTAAGATTGGACAAGGAAATCAATCGCAAACAAAAGGACAGGTCGCGGACTGAGAGCAAGATCGATAATCCTGATTTTATTGAGAAGGCACCGCCAGAAGTCGTGCAAAAAGAAAGGGTGAAACTGACGGAAATTGACTCGGCACTGACGAAGCTTGATCAACAAAGGAATACTGTGGCAGCACTGTAAATAATGTTTTTTCGTGACGCTCTCAATACACACTATCACTGAGGTTTAAAAAATTAACACTGATGAATTTATTGAAAACTATTTGAAGAGAAGGGAGCCGGGAGATCGGTTTGCTTCCTTTGATTATTGCTATAACTATTTCTATTCATTCTACAAGAGCAAAGTTAATTGACATGGTTGGATTTATGAAGGGTGAACAACTGTATCAACAAGAGAAAAAGAAGAACAAAGCCAAAACTTAATTACCTCAGTTGGTCAAAGCCCAGGCTGACGCTTTTGACGCTGGTGCCTGTATCGTCTCGCACGGACAGGGTCAACGCTCTCTTTTCCCAGTGAATGTCAATCAAACCAAAGTTAGCGTCATAGTAGGGGGCGCCGATTCGATTGGGACCAGGTTCATCCTGGATATTGGGAACGAAGTCGCTTAACGGGAGATTAAGCGAGGACGAGGTGAGTTCATAGATCGGATAGGGTGTATCCCCCTGACGATAAATTGCCGCCATGTGTCGGTCCCCAGACACCAGAATAACCCCCTTGGCTCCGGTGCGTTCCAGCAGAGCAAAGAAACGTTGTTTTTCCCTGGGCAGTAGTTGCCATGCTTCCCAGTTGTTTGCGACGGCAATCATCTGAATGGAAGTGACGACAATACGCAGCTCGGCAGGTTCAGAAAGTTGTTGTTCAAGCCATTGCCATTGGCGATCTCCCAGGAGGTTTTGATTCGGGTCATCCGATGGGATGTAGGGACCGCTTCCATCTGGACTGGTTTCGGTTGCTTCGCGTAGCGTTAATGGTGTGCGGAAGAATCGTGTGTCCAAGAGGATGAACTGCACCCGTCGCCCCTCTGGTCCCAGGGTCTGTGCGTAATAAACCCCATCCCGATTTGCGCGTTGGTCAGTGTCAGGTACCGCCCAGACAGATTCATAAATTTCTTCCGAGGTGTATTTTGGTTCCCAATCGCCACCGACATCGTTCTTGCCGTAGTCATGGTCGTCCCAGGTGACCAGCAAGGGAATTTTTGCTCTGAGTGCCGAAAACTTTTTTGATCCTGCCAGCAGACCATAGGCTTTCCGCAGACTTTCAAGCGCTGGATCATCAGACTCGTCTTCCGCATAGACATTGTCGCCGATAAACAAGAAAAGGTCCGGGCTTGCCGCCATGATGGAGGAAAAAATCTGATCACTTCTTTGTGGATGGAAGCAAGAGCCGAGGGCAACTTTCTGGATAAGTCTGCTCTCTTGCAGCGGTGTAGCCGGCATGGGCACGGCGGGTGCCAACTCCAAATCTGCCGCAAGGCTGGAGACGGTCACTAGACAAAATATTGATAGAAACGCGCCACGACAAATCATGATCGTGCCTTGCCTGAATTTAACCGACTCAGGGTTGTATCTAACTTGTCCGTGAGGGATGAGATTGCATCATTTTGCGCGGCGACTTGTTCTGCTTTTTCGGATTTTTTCAGCAGGTCGTTGATGATATTGAGCGCGGCCATTACTGCCAGGTGGTCCGTCTTCAATGCACTGGAAATGTCTTGCATTGCCCGCATTTTTTCATCAAGATATTTGGCGGACTTCTCTAGTGCCGATACCTCGTCTTTGGAACAATTAACCTGATATTCCTCATCAAGAATACGAACTTTGAGGCTTTTTAAGTTGCTGGCTTTTGAACGCGCCATGGAGCTCAATCCTGTCCAAGAGATTTGAGGCGAGTAATCATTGCTTCAATCCTGAGCTTCATCAGGTTGTTTTTTTCCAGCAGTTGATTTCGCTCTTCTAGCCACTTGTCACGCCCGGCTTCCAGGTTGGACTCGGTGCGTTGAAACTCATCGCAAAGAGCGATCAGTTCGTCAATCTTGCTTTCAAGTTTACTGACACTCAAGGGCTAGATCCGATACCGATGAATGACCACTATAAAATGATGGTTTACAGTTGGTCAAACCTGATATTTGTTGCAGGATGCGCAGGGCAGGCTGGTGAAAATCTCAACCCTGCCCGATACTACAACAACCAGGATTATAGAAAAACATGACCGCCAGACCAGAAGCTAGTTTAGAAGGCAATGTAGAAGACAGCCTAGAAGAGATGCCAGAAAAAATGACAACTGATGTGCTAATAGTCGGTGCTGGATTTGTTGGTATTGCCTGTGCCTGCGCCATGCAGGGGTCGGGGCTGAGAGTAGGCGTTATTGACCAGAAGGCGGCACCCTCGTCAATGCCTTTCAGCAGACCCTCAGCCAAGGTTGAGGGCAGGCGACTGACTGGAGGGATCAGTGGCAATGTGATCTCGGTGAGCCCGGCATCCATGCAATTCCTTACCGATATAGGTGCCTGGGAACATATTGACCCCTTGTATATTACGCCTTATCAACAGATGGAGGTGTTTGATGGCACGGGCGCGGGTGCGATTTCCTTTCATGCCGAAGACGCAGGGATTCCCGTTCTTGGCTATATCCTTGACCAGCAAGCACTGCTAGTCGCGCTCGCGCAAAGGGCGACACACCTGCCGCATATCACGCTTGGCTGGCAGCAGGTATGGCAGAAGTTGACTCAGGATGAGACGGGATACCGGCTCCTTATGTCGGACGGTCGGAAAATAGCGACGCAACTGCTCATTGGCGCGGATGGTTCCTCTTCAAAGATTCGGGAAGCGGTCGGGTTGAAAAAATCCTTCAGGCACTACGGGCAGGATGCGATTGTTTGTGTGGCGCAGTCTAACAATCCCCACGGCAACATTGCTCGTCAGTGGTTTACCTCCAGGGGTCCCATGGCGATGTTGCCACTTGCTGAGCCGCAGATGTCTGCCGTGATCTGGTCTGTCTATGATGCCCAGCAACTGCTCAGTCTGTCGGATGAGGACTTCTGTAATGCGCTTAATCAGACCAGCGAGCAATTTAATCATCCGCCCGCCCGCTTCGTCCGTGCCGTCAGTGCACGATTCAGCTTCCCTCTGATGCAGCAACAGGCGACACACTATATAAACCCGGGCATCGCGCTCATCGGTGATGCGGCACATACGATTCATCCTCTGGCGGGTCAGGGGGCTAATCTGGGATTCGCCGATGCCCGAGCCCTGGCAGGCGTCCTCCGCCAATCAAGGATGGAAGGCAGGTCGCCAGGTGATATTGATTTGTTACGGCGTTATGAGGCGCGGCGAAAGCCGGGCAACCAACTTGCTGGTTTGGTGACGGAAGGCTTTCATCGGCTCTTCACCGCCGGGCATCCGGCCCTTGCCTTCCTGCGTAACCGGGGACTGCGTCTGGTTGATCACAATGAAAAGTTGAAGAAGTTGGCAGTGGACCTTGCAACGGGGAAATATTGAACACAACAATATAGAATACTCCTGCGGGAATAATCTGTCCGGGTAGGTTGCCAGCAACGAACCCAGGGAAGGCAGTTACTTTTGATGACAAAGAAGACCCCACTTTATGATGCTCATGTCTTGGCTCAAGCCAGACTAGTTGACTTTGGCGGTTGGGACATGCCCGTGCATTATGGCTCTCAAATTGAGGAACATCATGCCGTCAGGAAGGACGCTGGAGTCTTTGATGTGTCACACATGACGGTGATTGAGGTGACCGGGCAGGATGCGACGGACTATCTTGACCGTCTGCTCGCCAACGATATCAGGAAAGCCAAGCTGCCGGGGCAGGCAATCTACTCGGCCATGCTGAATGAAGATGGCGGGATTCTTGATGATCTGATTGTTTATTCCAACAATCCTGACAGCTTCTTGCTCGTCGTTAATTGCGCTACCCGTGAAAAAGACCTTGCCTGGATGCAGCAACAGATCCGTAGTTTTACCTGTGAAGTCACCGAGCGTCCAGACTATGCAATTCTGGCGATACAGGGACCAAAATCTATTGAGAAGACTCGGGGCGAATTGTCCATTGCGCAAAGGGAGGCGACCGCCAGGCTTAGGATTTTCCAAGGGGTCTGGACAGAAGGCTGGTTTATCGCAAGAACCGGCTATACTGGTGAATTCGGTTTTGAAATTATTTTGCCCGAGGAAGATGCCCCCGGGTTCTGGGACAGACTTGTTGCGGCAGGGATCAGGCCCGTCGGACTCGGCGCAAGAGATACACTGAGACTGGAAGCTGGCATGAATCTCTACGGCAGTGATATGGATGAATCAGTATCACCGATGGAATCCAATATGATGTCAACGGTGGTTCTTCCAGACCGTGATTTTATCGGGGCAGCGGCACTGCGCGCTCAGCTGGAAAAGGGCAAGTTGCGTAAACTCCTTGGCCTGGTCATGCGGAGCAAGGGAGTGTTGAGACCCCACTACCCGGTGTTTTGTGACGCGGAAAAGGTTGGGGAAATTACCAGCGGCGCCTTCTCTCCGACCTTGCAACATTCGGTCGCTCTGGCACGGGTCCTTCGTACTTCAGACAGCATGACGGTTGATATACGTGGCAAGATGCACCCGGTGGAATGGATGATGCCGCCCTTTGTTCGGCGCGGGAAACGGGTCCAATAGGGAGCAGAGATAAGATGGCGATTTTCCCGGAAGAACTGCGATATACGGAAACTCACGAATGGGTGCGGACGGAAGCTGAGGGTATTCTGGTGGTCGGCATATCAGATCATGCTCAGGAATCTCTCGGAGATGTGGTCTATGTTGAATTGCCAGAGATGGATACAGAAGTTGAGGCAGGTGCCGAGGTGGCGGTGGTGGAATCAGTCAAGGCTGCGTCCGACATCTACGCGCCCGTTGCTGGCAAGGTGGTGGCAGTGAATAGCCGCTTGGAAGACGCGCCGGAGACTGTCAATAATGCTCCCTACAATGATGGCTGGATTTTCAAACTTCAAGCAATTCAGGCTGGTGATTTTGACGGACTCCTGTCGGCGGCTGAGTACCAAGCCTTTTGCGAAGCTACCACCCAGTAATCATCGGCTACTAGAAGGAAGTAGGAAGCGACTCCCTGCCCGGAACCAGATAAGGAAGCCCTATGCCATTCATACCGCACACCCCAGATGATGAGCGGTTGATGCTTGATGTCATCGGTGTAGCGTCTGTAGAAGACTTGTTTGATGAAATTCCCCCTGAGCTGCGCGCGGGTGAGTTGACCGACATACCCAACGGGATGTCGGAGATGGCACTGATGCGGCTTATGGAGGATAGAGCAAGGCAGGATGAAGTGGCGCTCAGCTTCATCGGTGCTGGCGCATACGAGCACCACATTCCAGCCGCTGTCTGGGACCTGGCATCCAGGGGCGAGTTCATGACGGCATATACGCCCTTTCAGGCGGAGGCAAGCCAGGGCTCCTTACAACTCGTTTACGAATACCAAACCATGATGTCGAGACTGATGGCACTGCCGGTAGCCAATGCGTCTGTCTATGACGGCGCCTCCGCGTTGGCGGAAGCCATACTGATGGCGATTCGTGCCAACAAGAAAAATCCTTCCAGGAGGGTGCTCATCGCCGGTGATGCCCATCCCGCTTATGTCAAGGTCTGTGAAGCCATGGTGGATATGCAGGGCATTGAACTGGCACAGGTCCCCTTTGCTGAGGAATCTGGCAGGGTAGAAACAGATGCGCTTGACGGGATGGGAGATTACAACGCTCTGGTGATCACCTATCCCTCCTTCTTTGGCGTGTTAAACGATGTGGATGCCTTGACGAATCAGGCCCATGCCCAGGGTGCCCTGGTGATCGGGGTAGTCAATCCAATCGCTATGGCCCTCCTGCCTCCCCCGGGGGTCTGGGGCGACCAGGGTGCCGACATAGCCGTTGGCGAGGGCCAGCCCCTTGGCATACCCCTGGCGTCTGGTGGTCCCTACCTTGGCTTCATCTGCTGTCGTCAGGACATGGTGAGGCAGATGCCGGGACGCATCGCTGGCAGAACGGTTGACCGAGATGGCGCGGAAGGCTTCACCCTGACGCTCCAGGCGCGTGAACAGCACATCAGGCGCGCCAAGGCGACTTCCAATATATGTACCAATCAGGGCTTGCAGGTCACCGCCGCCGCCATCTATCTCAGTTTGCTTGGAGACCGGGGCCTCAGGTCAGTCGCCTGTCGTTGCCATGAAGGCTTGCATCATTTGCTTGACGAGGTGACGCAGCTTGATGGCGTCAGTTGTCGGTTTACAGGGGATGTCTTCCATGAAGCGGTACTTGCCCTGCCGGTGCCGGCAGACCAACTGGCGGCAGCCATGGCGGCACAGGGGGTGCTGGCGGGTTATGCACTTGGGCAGGACTGGCAACACTTGTCCAATGCGCTACTGGTCAATGTGACGGAAACCAAAACAGAGGCCGACCTGCAACGTTATATCGCTTGCTTCAAGGCGGCGCTTTTGAACCTGGCAGGGAGCGGGGCATGTTGATCTACGATATATCCAGCCCGGGGCGAAGCGCAGCGGCGCAATATGAAGCATGGGACAACCAGCCGGACTTGCCTGAGCAGCATCGTCGGCAGGGAGACATCGGCTTGCCAGCGGTATCAGAATTACAGGTGGTGCGGCACTTTACCAATCTGTCCAAGAAAAACCTGTCAATTGATGGTGAATTCTATCCCCTGGGCTCCTGCACCATGAAATACAACCCCCGTGGCGCCCACAAGGCGGCGAGTCTGCCTGGCTTCTCCCGCCGGCACCCGCTTGCTCCAGTTGGTTATAGCCAAGGATACCTGAGTTGTGTGTATGAATTGCAGGAATATCTGAAGGATATTACAGGCATGAAAGCCGTGTCCCTGACCCCCATGGCCGGTGCCCAGGGAGAATTCGCCGGGGTCGCCATGATCAGGGCATATCACCAGAAACGGGGTGACCATGCTCGGGCCGAGATTCTGGTGCCGACCGCCGCCCACGGGACCAATCCGGCAACCGCCGCCATGTGTGGTTACAAGGTGAGAGAAATTGCCGTGACCTCGGAAGGCGATGTTGACCTCCAGGCATTAAAGGAAGCCGCTGGCCCGGAAACCGCCGGATTGATGATGACCAATCCCTCAACCTGTGGCTTGTTTGACAGACGCATACAAGAGATTGCCGCCGTCCTCCATGAAGCCGGCGGGATCCTCTATTATGACGGTGCCAATCTGAACGCCATACTGGGCAAGGTCAAACCGGGAGACATGGGTTTTGATGTTTTGCACATGAACCTGCACAAGACCTTCGCCACGCCCCACGGTGGTGGTGGTCCCGGTTCCGGTCCCGTTGGTGTTAGTGAACGGTTGGCGCCCTTCCTGCCGACGCCCATCGCTATCATAGATGAGTCAGAGGATGACCCGGGGACAGTCCGTTATCGCTGGGCAGGCAAGCCGGATATACCGGACAGCATCGGTAGCCTGTCAGCCTTTATGGGCAATGCCGGGATTATCCTTCGGGCTTATGTCTATGCTCGTCTCCTGGGGCGAGATGGGATGCACCGGGTGGGCGAATACGCCACCTTGAATGCGAACTACATGGCAAAGCAGATTGAGCAGGCAGGCTTCACCCTTGCCTATCCCGGTCGGCGTGCGACCCATGAGTTTATTCTTACCCTGGCGACGGAGGCGAAGGAGCTTGGCGTCACCGCCATGGATTTTGCAAAGCGGTTACTGGATTACGGCTACCACTCACCGACCATTTACTTCCCCCTGCTGATTCCCGAATGTATGCTGATTGAGCCGACGGAAACAGAGACCCGAGAAGAGATTGACGGCTTTGTTGCCGCCATGCAGAAGATTCTTGATGAAGCAAGGCAGGATCCGGAACTGGTAAGAACCGCCCCTCACGCCATGCCAGTGAAACGCCTTGACGAAGTGAAAGCCGCCCGAGATCTGGATCTCGCCCTGCCGAAAGCTGACGGCTAGTCCTGCTGGTCAAAACCAATCAACGCAGGCTGATAATCTGCCACTGGTTCGCTGTTGCTTCCTGCCGTAACTTGTCGTCCGGGTCAACCGCCACCGGGTTGTCCACCTGGCGGAGCAATGGCAGGTCGTTATGTGAGTCTGTGTAGAAATAACTACCGATGAGGTTCTGGTCGGTATCTTCTAACCAGTCTTTGAGTCGGGTCACCTTGCCCTCGGCGTAACTCGGCACGCCGACAATCCTGCCGGTAAATCGGTTCTGCTTGACTTCCAGCACCGGCGCGATAAGCGTTTCAATCCCTAGCCTGTCCACAATAGGTCTGGATATGAATTCCATGGTTGAGGTAATGACTATCAGAAAATCTCCCTGGCGCCGATGAAAGTCCAATAGGGCGGTGGCTTTGCTGAGCAGTAGCGGCTCAATCTTTGTGGCGATGAAGGTTGCCCTGTAGTCCAGCAGAGCATCCATTGAATGCTGGGCAAGCAGGGAGCAGCAAAATCCTAGCCAGGCGTTGATGTTCAGTTCACCCGCCCGGTATTGGGCGTGGAAGCGGTTATTTTCCTGACGATATTCATCCGCCGCCACCAGACCTTTTTCAATAATAAACTCGCCCCATGCCTGATCGCTGTCGGTGGCGATCAATGTGTCGTCCAGGTCAAATATCGCAAGTGGCATGACGCTCCAGGGGTGTCTGTCAGCGGGGTGGAAGTCTAGCCTGTGTCGGCAGTTTGCCGAAAGGGTAATATTCATAGAGAATAAAATCCTATACCAATGAGGATCGGTTTTGATTGATGAAGATGGATACCGCCCTAATGTTGGCATCATCCTGGCGAATGAACTGGATCAGGTGCTCTGGGCAAAGCGGGCTGGTCAGTCTGGGTGGCAGTTCCCCCAGGGCGGCATAGGGGACGCAGAAACCCCGGAAGACGCCCTGTTCAGAGAACTTGATGAAGAGATAGGTCTCTCAATATCTCAGGTGCGGATTCTCGGTCGTACCAAGGGGTGGTTGCGGTACCAACTGCCCGAGTACCTGCTGCAACGCAAAGATGATTCATCATTTGTGGGACAGAAACAGAAATGGTTCCTGCTCAGGATGCTCGGAGATGAGGATGATGTGAGTCTCAAACATTCAAATAGCCCCGAGTTTGATGTCTGGCGCTGGGTAAGCTATTGGTATCCCCTGGATCAGATAGTGTCCTTTAAGCAGCAGGTCTATCGCCGAGCGATGAAAGAGTTGCTACCTTACCTGCGGACCTCCTCCCATGCTTGAAATTCTGAGAAGTGTCATACAGGAGGTGAGTCGGGCGACCGATCTCCACTCGGTGCTGAATATCATCGTGGACCGGGTGCGAACTGCCATGTCCACCGAGGTGTGCAGCGTCTATCTGTTTGATGAGGCGCAACAGCGATACAGGTTTATGGCAACCCGCGGCCTCAATGTGGACGCCGTCGGAAAAATATCTTTGGGAGTGGGGGAAGGTCTGGTCAGTTTGGTCGGGGAGCGCGCCGAAACAATCAATCTTGAGGATGCACAAAAGCATCCCCGCCATCTATTTTTTGAGGAGATGGGCGAGGAAGACTTTCACGCCTTCATGGGTGTACCCATTCTCCATCATCGGAAAGTCTTAGGGGTCCTCGTCGTTCAGCAAAAGGAAACCCGCCGCTTTGATGAAAGCGAAGAAGCTTTCCTGATAACACTTTCTGCCCAGCTTGCCGGCGTGATTGCCCACGCCGAAGCCACTGGTTCATTGCTGCTGCCAGGCGATGTTGCTGACCGTCCCTCATCAAAATTTTACGGGATCCAAGGTGCTCCTGGGGTCGCGATTGGCACCGCCGTCATCAGTGCGCTGAATGTAGAGTTGCATAAGGTTCCTGATAAGCATGCAGAAGATATTGATTTTGAGATTGCCTTGTTTCAGGAAGCGATTAAAGAGACGCAGGAAGAAATCGCCGCCACCTCCGCCAAACTACAGGATCGGCTTCAGCCAGAAGAACTGGCGTTGTTTGATGTTTATCTGCACATGCTGGATGACTCGGCAATCACCGGTGAGGTCATAGAGAAGATTAAGGCAGGCAACTGGGCGCAGGGCGCTCTTCGCCAGATCATCTTTGCGCATGTTGAGAACTTTGAGTCCATGGAAGACGAATATCTGAGGGAAAGGGGTGTTGATGTTCGCGGGCTTGGCAACCGGGTCCTGGCGAGATTGCAATTTGTTGACACGCGCACCATTGATTACCCGGAAAAAACCATCCTGGTCAGCGAAGAACTCACCCCGGCAGACCTGGCTACGGTACCCAGGGATAGGCTGGTGGGGTTCGTATCCATCAAGGGCTCTGGCAAGTCTCATGTGGCTATCCTGGCGGAAGCGATGGGGATGCCGACGGTCATGGGTGTTGAGGACCTGCCCCTGGCCCTGCTTGACCACAAACCGATGATCCTTGATGCCTTTCAGGGCATGATCATCACCTATCCTAAAAAGGAAGAACTGGACTATTACGAAGTCATAGTCAGGGAAGAAGCCGCCTTGATAGAAGGGCTTGACAAGACCGGAGACAAGCCCTGCATCACCCAGGATAATCATCGGGTGCGCCTTTGGGTCAACACGGGGTTGATGACGGATGTCACCAGGTCTCTTGACCGGGGAGCAGAGGGCGTAGGTCTTTACAGGACGGAAGTGCATTTTATGATGAATGACCGCTTTCCCACGGAGGAAGAGCAGCGGGTCATTTATCGTGAACATTTACAGGCATTTGCGCCTCGTCCCGTAACCATGCGGACTCTGGACATAGGCGGCGACAAGGCGCTGTCTTACTTTCCTATCAAAGAAGAGAATCCCTTCCTCGGCTGGCGGGGTATCCGAGTCACTCTTGATCATCCCGAAATATTTCTGGCGCAGGTCCGCGCAATGATCCGAGCGAGTGAAGACATTGACACCGAACTTCGCATCATGTTGCCCATGATTAGTAGCACTGCGGAGATTGATGAAGCCCAGCGGCTGGTTAACCAATGTTATAGGGAAATCATTGAAGAGGGCGGGGAACTGGAGATGCCAGACATTGGCGTGATGATTGAGGTACCCGCAGCGGTTTATCAGGCGCGGGATATTATTAAGCGGGTTGATTTTTTGTCCGTCGGCAGCAACGACCTGACCCAATACATGTTGGCGGTTGATCGGAACAATGCCCAGGTGGCGGAGATTTATCAGGAATTTCATCCAGCGGTGCTGCATGCCCTCACCCAGGTTGTCCGGGCTGCTCGTAAGGAGCGTAAGGAAATCGGTATCTGTGGTGAAATGGCAGGCAATCCCTCTGCTGCCGTGCTGTTGATGGCTATGGGGTTTGACATTCTTTCCATGAACTCAACCAACCTGCCACTGGTGAAGCATGCTCTGAGTAATTTCACGCTGAGTCACGCCAAGGCAATGCTGGCGAAAGTCCTCAAGATGGACAATGCGTATCTGATCAAGAACTACATTGAGGACGAAATGCGCGCCGCCGGGTTTGGGGGCATTATCAGGAGCAGGAATTACAAGTTGAATTGATGCTTGCTGATGCCGAGAGGCTTACCCATAGGAGCAAATGAACGTTCCTCAAATCTCACCTTGCCATCAATGCCAACAAGCATCACAGTCTCCGCTCGGGTGCCATAAGCCGCGCCTGAGATAAAACTCGCTGAAAAGTCGGTACCATCTCCCCGGTCTGAGAGGAGATTGAACAGGGCAGCAACCAGGTCGTCCTCGTCGTCGGTTGTTGCCAGCAGGGCTTCCATCTTGTGTCGTCCCTGGATGACCTTGGGCCAACTGCAATCAAACAGTTGATTGCTGAGCCCATAACAACCAGGGTTCAGTTTTTTAGATGTATCTGACCTGTTACCGTAGTAATAGAAGTCATCCCCATCCGCAACCAGCAGGTTAAAACCACGATATTCATGACCATGCTTGGCGGTTTGCTGGATAAACTGCGATGGTGTGGCATTGCCAGTCAGATATTGGCAGGGCAATTCACCTCTTGAGCGATTGGACATGGGGTCTGGCGGGCTTTCATAGAAATTGGTCACCGCGGAGAAGCGACCAGTTCTTGTTATTCCTAACCAGGTGCCGCCCATCACCTTGTCTCTGCCAGCCAGCAAATTGGGTGACTCCGCCCAGAAGTCTGCCGTCTGGGTGGCGCGCTCGTAATATTCATCACGGTTGGCAGCGACAACTAATTGGAATTGCTCATTGGCATTGATAGCAAACAGAATAAGGCACATGGGACGGACGAGAGCATGGTGAAAATGCGAGTTTATCAGACCGGCTACATAGCCGATAATGGTAAATTATTTTATTGGAGTGGCGACTAATGTGGCATTACCCGGAAATAAACCCGGTAGCGATCAGTCTTGGTCCGGTCAGCATTCACTGGTATGCCATCAGTTATCTGGTGGGTATCGCCCTTGCCTGGTGGCTGCTCCGAGAACGCACCAAATTGCCCCATGTCGGATTCAACGACAAGAGCCTCTCGGACCTGGCGTTTTACGCTGTACTGGGGGTGTTGCTCGGAGGTCGGTTGGGCTATGTCCTCTTTTACGGCTGGTCTAATCTGATGGCGGATCCCTGGTCTGGGCTCCGAATCTGGCAGGGGGGCATGTCCTTTCACGGTGGGTTAATTGGTGTGCTGGTGGCAATAGCGATATTCAACAGAAGATATGCTGAAAGATACGGCAGAAGATTTTTTGAGACCACGGATTTTATTGCCCCTGCTGTACCCCTGGCACTGGGCGCTGGGCGTATCGGCAATTTTGTAAATGCCGAGTTGCCCGGGCGTCTGGCGGAGATAGAGGGGAGCGGCACTCTTCCCTGGACGGTCATCTATCCTGGTGAACTGGTTGCCAGGCATCCATCAAGCCTGTATCAGGCATTGCTGGAGGGTCCAGTCCTGTTTGCCCTGCTCTGGTTTTTTTCCCGCAAGGCAAGACCGCCTATGACTGTTTCTGGTGTTTTTCTTTTGGGTTATGGTGGTCTCAGAATCTTTTCGGAATTTTTCCGGGAGCCAGACAGTCATCTGGGGTTTATACTGATGGGCAAGATAACTGCCGGACAGTTGCTGTCCATGCCGATGGTGTTGCTCGGCGTTTTTTTGCTAGTTTATGGTTATCGCAAGGCGTAAGTGAGCATGACAAGATCGACAGACAACAAATTACCTTCTATATAAAGAATTAAATGAACATCATAAAACCAAGAATTAGAGGTTTCCTGTGCACCACTGCCCACCCGAAAGGTTGTGCGCTGGATGTGCAGCAACAGATTCGTCATGTGGTTGAAAATCTTGTGCCGACGGCGCAGAAGGGTCCCAAAAAAGTGCTCGTCATTGGTGCCTCGGGAGGCTACGGTCTGGCGTCAAGAATCACCGCCGCATTTGGCTACGGTGCCGACACGGTCGGGGTGTTTTTTGAAAGGTCCTCAGTGAAGGGACGGACGGCATCACCTGGTTGGTACAAAACTGCTGCTTTCACAGACCAGGCGAAGCAAGCAGGGCGCTATGTCGCCAATGTAAATGGCGATGCCTTTTCAGATGAGATTAAACAAAAAACCTGCGATATCATTGAGCGTGACCTGGAGCAGGTGGATCTGGTGGTCTATTCCCTAGCCGCCCCCGCCCGTCAGTTACCGGATGGCAAGACAGTCAGATCAACGCTCAAACCCATTGGCAAGCCCTTCACCGGCATGACGATTGATTTTAATTCTGGCGAGTTGCGGCAACTCAGCCTGGAATCGGCGACTGATGAAGAAGTGCAGGACACGGTAAAAGTTATGGGCGGTGAAGACTGGGAACTGTGGATTAAGGCGCTGGCGGCGCGACATTTACTTGCCCCCGGGTGCGGCACAATTAATTACACCTATCTGGGCAGTGAAGTTACCTGGCCCATCTACTATCACGGCACCATAGGCAAGGCAAAGGAAGATCTGGGCAGGGCAGTGGGCGTCTTGCGAGGAGTGATGGCAACCGTCGGTGGTTACGCGCATCTTGTGGTGATGAAGGGTTTGCTGACCCAGGCGGCATCGGCAATACCGGGCATGTCTGTGTATCTCTCCCTGCTATTCAAGGCGATGAAATCAGCAGGCACCCATGAAGGTTGTATTGAGCAGACGACCAGACTGTTCAACACACAGTTGTTTGGTGACGGAGAGCTAAGAGTGGACACCGAGGAGCGGATACGCATGGATGAACTTGAGTTGGCGGCGGAGATTCAAGAGTATGTGAAAAAGAATTGGTCAAAAGTCGGCGCATCAAATTTGTTTGAACTGACGGACTTTGAAGGCTACCGCCAGGCATTTCTGGAAATGCACGGTTTTGGATTTGCCGATATAGACTATGACGAAGAAGTTGAATTTCTTATTGATATTCCGCTTGCCTGATTATCTGATAGTGAACCCTGGCGTTCAGCATCTATTGGTTGTTTCCAGGCGATGTGTTTTTAAGCAATAGGCCACGCATAGATGAATTGCCCAGTCACGACAAGTCGACTTCATCAATCAACCTTCCTCAAAGCATGTCGGGGTGAGGCAACTGACTATACCCCCATCTGGCTCAACCGGCAGGCGGGCCGATATATGAAGGAATACCGAGAGGTCAAGGGTAAGACGCCGAGCCTCACCTTCTTCAAAACGCCTCAGCTGTCGGCACAGGTCACCTGTGATGCTCAGCGAATACTCGGCGTAGATGCCGCCATCCTTTTCGCGGATCTGTTACCCATGCTTGAACCTATGGGATTTCATCTGGATTATCCGCCGGGTCAGGGACCTACTATCAGCAATCCCGTCCGCTCTTCTGCCGATATTGACAAGATTCAACTGGCGCCCGCCCGCGCGACCATGCCTTACATAGGTGAGGCGATTAAACTAATCCGCGCAGAGTTGCCTGTCGATATACCCCTAATAGGTTTTGGCGGCGCACCTTTTACCCTGGCCTCCTATGCGATTGAAGGCAAGGGTTCGAAGAATTACATAGAGGTCAAGAAGTTAATGCACAGCGACCAGGGTGCCTGGCATGAGTTGATGGGCAGGGTCACAACCGGTGCGATTGACTATTTGCAATACCAGATTGAAAGTGGAGTTCAGGCGATACAAATTTTTGATAGTTGGGTGGGTTGTCTGTCCGAGGCGGATTACAGACAGTCCGTGCTTGAACACAGTCGGCGGTTAATTGCGTCTGTCTCAGGGCAGGTTCCTGTGATTCATTTTGGTACTGGTAATCCAGCATTATTGCCGGCCATGGCGGAAGCCGGGGGTGATGTTATGGCGCTGGATTGGCGCGCGTCGCTGGTTGCAACCTGGGAGCAACTTGGATGTAAATCAATCCAAGGGAATCTGGACCCGGCACTGCTATTCGCTGATAGAAACGGCATCAAGGAAGGTGCAGAAAAGATACTGCTGGAAGTCGGTGGACGCCCCGGGCATATTTTTAATCTGGGTCACGGCATTCTGCCAGAGACACCGGTCAATAATGTCAAGGCTTTGGTTGATATTGTGCACAACTTTTTTCAGGTGCGCTAAAGTTGCTTGACGAAAACCTTGGAACCGCGTTGGTTATTGTAGAAAGTCTGCTTTTGTTTGGGTAACGAATTAATCTCAACCTCCCCGAAGCCCCGCTCAATGAACCAGTGTGCGCTTTGAGTCGTCAGGACAAACAAGCTGAGCAGTGAATTGTCGCGCGCGATCTTTTCAACCGCTGCTAGCAGTCGGTCGCCTCGGTCCCCGTTGCGGTACTCAGGATGCGTCACCAGGCAAGCAAGTTCACCCTGCTTGTCGTACTGATAGAGTGCTGCGCAGCCAATTAGTAGCCCGTCTCTTTCTATCACGATGAACCTGTCTATTTCTGATTCCAGCAACTCTCGTGAGCGTTTCACCAGCACGCCAGACTCCTCCAGCGGCTCAATGAGTTTCAGGATGCCGCCGACATCATCTGCCTGCACCCTCCTGATTTGCTCGTAACTGTGCCTGATAACCTGAGTGCCGCACCCGTCTCTGGTAAAGAGTTCCTCCAGCAGGGCACCGTCTGTTTCATAACCGATGATGTGGCATCTTTGCACGCCCCTGTTACAGGCGTCGCTACAATACTCAAGCAACTTCTGCTGCTGAGCCGCCGCAACATGTCGTTCTGTTTTGCTGAGATCAATTTCACTAATCAGGCAGTTGGCATGATCCCGAATGCCATTTTCCCGGGTCAGATAGATCAGTTTGTCCGCCCTGAGTGCCGCCGCAACATCACAAGCCAGTCGTCTGGCGGAGAGATTGAAAATTTCCCCCGAGGGTGAATAACCCAGGGGACCAATCAGCACGATAGACCGCTGTTCAAGCTGGGCTCTGATTGCTTCTTGATGAACCCGTCGCACGACACCAGTGTTTTGATAGTCGGTGCCTTCAATGGTGCCTAGGGGTTGCGCCTTGATGTAATTGCCCGACGCGGTTTTTGTTTCCCTGCCCTTAACCGGTGAATTCGGCACCCCTTTTGACAATTCCGCTTCCAGCATTGCCTGAATGGAACCCACAGTCCCGGCAATGATCTTGATCATATCTGGCGAGGTCACCCGAATCCCGTCAACTTCCTGCCATTTGTAATCCAGCCTGGTCAGAGCCCTGTCAATCTGCGGTCTAGCCCCAAAAACAAGCACCAGTCGAATCCCTAGAGAGTTCAACAGCGCAATGTCTGACATGATATTCTGCATCTGCTCGGCGTCCAGGGCGTCCCCATCAGGACAAACTACAAAGGTCTTGTCCCAATGTGCATCAATATACGGGGAAGAATCCCGGAACCACTTGATATGTTCTTTCTTGACACCCATCACCATCTCGCAAATCGGTCGCGGATTATATACCAGTTAAGGAGCGGCAAGAGGTGTCCTTAACATTCACGGCGAGGTTGGGCGGCTCTTATGCTCAACAAGCAATTTGATCACGGCATTGTCTTTGCTGAGATCAATAACTGGTGACCTTGCCTCATAGTCATCATCACTGACCACCACACTGCCAGTGGCAGAAATTCTCGCTACGAGTTGAACCTTGTCGTATTCCCTTAGGCCTGTGCCCTGCATCATTGCCATTGATTCATCAAGCCTCACCAGCTTCGGCAGGTCAGCGCGGGTCAGCCGCCGCACCGCAAGTGGTACCGATGGACCCTCCCAGGCACGGGCATAGACGAAGACCACCGCATCTTCTGGCACTGTGACGTTTGCTGCGACTTCAACCAGAACCATGATGCTCCTGCCAGTAGCAGATGCGAGTTGCTGTGCAGAGACTATCGCTGCCGTCACTCTGGCGGTCATCTGCTGAGCATCGGCGGCAAACAGGGCTTCAGCGTAATGGGTAGCAAGGGTCAGATCCTGGGGGAAGCGGCGTCTGAGTTGTTCGTAGATGGCGGCTGCCTTGGCGGGTTCCTGCAAACGGCTCCAAGACCTGGCAAGCAAAAACTGACCTTCAACATTGTCAGGCTGGGTGGATATTCTTGCAGCAAGTTGTTCAACCAACTGTCTGTATTCGGTAGTCTGATGCGGGTCAGCAGTTTTTTTTTGTGATGACTTTTCTAACATCTCCTCTAATAAGACGACATCAGACACTGCCCCTCGCCCCAAGCCGAAGTCAGCAAAGATAAACACTGCCACCAAAGGGACCAGCAGTGCAGCTAGCACCAGGGTCATGAAACCTCGTCTTGTTGAGGTGGCTCCGGAGACAGTTTCAACATCTGTTTTAGAAGGGCTAGTAGAAGAGATTGTAGAAGCAGGCGCCGTATCAAGTAGCAGATTTTCCTGCATCTCAATTTCCAACTGGGCATATTCCTGTGGCGTGATATCACCCCGTGCCTGCGCCGCTTCAAGCTCAGCAAGATGCTCAACATAGAGGGCGACATTAACGCCCTCCCGACTGGCGGCTTCAGACACGCTACCCTCAGACACCCTGCCTTCAGACACCTTGCTTTCAGAGAAGGGTCGCCTGGGCAGGAACAGCGGCAGGAGTACAAACAAACTGGCAAGGATGGATAGGAGCAAAGCCCAGAACCAAAACAGATTCATCGCTACTCAGCCTTCTTCAACAATGCATCCAGTCTGGTCTGTTGGTCCCTGCTGAGCCTTGTGTGATCTGTCTGTGCCCTAAGCCCCGGAATCATCCGCCACAACACCAGCAGCGCAATACCGAGAAACATCAGGGGTCCCAGCCAGAGCAATAGGGTAGATAGTTTGAACCTTGGTCTATACAGGATGAAATCCCCATAACGCTGATACATAAATTCAAGGATCTCAGCGTCGCTCTTGCCCGCAAGTAACATACGATGAACTTCCCGGCGGAGGTCCCGCGCGATCATTGCATCCGACCCGGCAAGGCTGATATTCAGGCACTGGGGACATCGCAATTCATCAATCAGGGACTCATATCGTGCCTTCTGCTCGCCATCAAGCGCCTGGGCTTCGGCATAAACATCTATGGCGGCGTCCGCCCCGGGCGTCTTGAGCAGGATTACTCCAGTCACCATGACTCCAGCCACCATCAGGGCAGGCGTCCAGCTAGGCATCATTTTTTTTGTTAGACGCGTCACTTTCGGCACGGCGCCTCAGAAGTTCTATTACCGGTCTTATCTGCTGCCGCCAGACAAGGGGAGTTACTGGACCCACATGCCGAAAACGAATGACCCCCGCGGCATCAACCACAAAGGTCTCGGGCGCACCATAGACGCCGAGATCAATAGCCAGACTGCCCGCGTCATCCACAATACTGAATACATAGGGGTCCTGATGCCGCTGCAACCAGGCGACTGCTTTATCTGCATCATCATTGTAATTGATACCATACAGTGGCACCTGCTCCTCACGGCTGATACGAAGCAACTCGGGATGTTCAATCAGACAGTTCGGACACCAGGTCGCCCAGACATTCACCAGAGAAACCCTGCCAATAAATGCCTGTCTGGAGCGAGTAAGATCCGCCCTCAGCAGGTCAGCCAGGGCAAATTCTGGAAAGGGTTTGTTGATTAAGGCAGACGGTAGCAGATGGGCATCCTTAAGACGGAAACCCAATGCCAGAAATATGACCAGCAGAACAAACACCACCAGGGGTATCAACAGGCGCTTCGTCAATCTGACACCTGCTTTGTTTGGAGTGACGACATTCATCATCTGGTATTCATCTGTTTATTCGTTTCCTCGTCATAGAAGACCGGCTGCCTTGCCGCAAAGTTGCGATAGCGACGATCGCATACCGTTATAAAACCGCCGACAGCAATCATCAATCCGCCGAACCATATCCATCGCACAAAGGGTTTCACATGCAGACGAACAGCCCAGGCGGAGCCACCCAAGGGCTCGCCCAGAGCAACATAGAGGTCACGCAAGGGGGACGGGTCCATATCTGCCTCGGTCATAACATTGCGTGAAACATGGTAAACCCGCTTCTCTGGATAGAGGTGCGTCACCAGTTGTCCGTTTTTGCTGACCGAGAATTGCGCCCGGTCTGCCATATAATTTGGACCCGCAACCCGGGTCATCTCATCAAACCTGAAATCGTAACCCTGAATGGAAGTGACATCTCCCGGCAACATTCGCAGGTCTTGCCCTTCGGAAAAGCAAACCGTCACCGCAACGCCAAGTATCGCCACCCCAATCCCGCTATGCGCCAGCAACATGCCCAGCCGGGAAGCACTCAGAGGTTTTTTGGTAGATGATGATAGCCACCAGTCTCCCGCCAGCGTGAAGAGGAGCCAGACCGCAATAGACTGAAAAACAAAACCGACGGGGTCCAAGGGCAGTTCCAGCATCCAGGTCAGCCCGGCAACAATGAATATCGCAACCGCGAGGACCGGCATGAGTTTTCCTAGTACCTGCTTCACCCCGGTCTCTCGCCATCGGGACTGGGGGGCAAAGACCATAGCGAGAAACAACAGCACCAGAATCGGCAGGAAGACAGTATTAAAATAGGGGGGACCCACGGAAATTTTCCCGCCGCTGGTGACGACTTCATAGAGTAGCGGATAGAGAGTACCCAGCAGTATCGCCGCCACCGCGACGGACAATAAAAGATTGTTCACCAGCAACAGGGTTTCCCGGGATGACCAGCTATAGGATGACGCGCGCTTGGTAGCCGTCGCCTTAAAGGCATACAACACCAGGGAGCCGCCCACCACTAGCCCCAGGAAAATCAAAATGAAGATGCCGCGTGCCGGATCTACGGCGAAGGCATGCACGGAAATCAGCACGCCAGAGCGGACCAGAAAAGCGCCGAGGAGGCTGAGCGAAAAAGTGACAATCGCCAAGAGCACGGTCCAGCTTTTGAATAGGCCTCGCTTGTCACTGACGGCGAGGGAATGTATCAGCGCCGTTCCTGCTAGCCAGGGCATAAATGACGCATTCTCCACCGCATCCCAGAACCACCATCCACCCCAGCCCAGTTCATAATATGCCCACCAACTGCCGAGGGTAATCCCGATGCTAAGGAATGCCCAAGCCACAGTAGTCCAGGGTCGTGACCATCTAACCCAGGCAGCATCTAAATGACCGGTGGTCAGGGTGGCAATGGCAAATGCAAAGGGCACGGCAAACCCGACATATCCCATATAGAGTAGGGGTGGATGCACAATCAAACCAAAATCCTGCAGGAGCGGGTTCAGGTCGGCGCCATCCAGAGGGAAGATCGGCAGGTTGCGAGCAAAGGGATTGGAGGTAAATAGCAGGAAGAAGGTAAAACCTGCCGTCAGCAGTCCCAGGACGGACAATACCCTTGCCTGCATATCAAGTGTCAGGCTACGGGAAAAACAAGCCACCGCAAAGGTCCAGACCGCCATGATCAGCGTCCAGAGAAGAAATGAGCCCTCATGGGCACTCCAGGCGGCGGCAATCTTGTAGTAAAGCGGCAGTGCCGTATTTGAGTGCTCAGCGACATACCGGACAGAAAAGTCGTCCTGCGCGAAAGCATAGAGAAGACAAGCAAAGCTGAGTAGGATGAATACCAGCACCCCGGCCGCCAATGGCGCCCCGCTCGCCATCAACATGGGGTTACGGCGGCCTGCACCCAGCGCCGGCAAGACGGCAAGCAAGACGCTCAGTCCCGCCGCCAGGATTAGGCTAAAATGGCCTAGTTCAGGAATCATTCCGGTTGCGACTCTTCTTGTAATAACTCCGGGGGCATGTAATTTTCATCATGTTTGGCAAGGATTTCCTCAGCATAGAAGACACCATCATCCTGCAATTTGCCATGTGCAATCACTCCCTGGCCTTCACGGAACAAATCTGGCAGTATGCCCGCATAGCGTACCTCAACCTCAGCGGCTCTGAGGTCACTGATTATGAACCGCAGATCAAGCCCCGTCCCCGACCGGACCAGGCTACCCGCCACCACCATGCCGCCAGCACGGATTAGCTTATTCTCAGGTGCCTTGCCCGCGACTATTTGCGTGGGCGTATAAAAGAGGTTGATGTTCTGATTCAATGCCAGTAGCGCAAAGGCAACCGCCGCACCCGTTGACAGCAGTATCAAACACACCAGCATGACGCGGTTTCTGCGCTGGGCTTTCATCCTGCCAAATTTCATTCTTGCCTATCCTGTGCTGACTGGGCGTCACGTTTGTGTCTTCTGATAAATCTCAACTGTCTGATGGCAGGTATCCAGAGATTCATCGCCAAGAGGAGGCAAGTAATGCCGTAGGCAGCCCAGACATAGAGCCCCTGACCATCCATCTGGACAAAGGCTACCAGGCTGTCAAATTTCATAGAGACGCCAACCATTGTCGCACCCAGTCTGTGTCCTTTTCGCGAACCAGAATCAACTGACGAATCCGCATAATCCATGCCGTGAAGAAAAACAGATAATAAGCCAGGACCATGACCAGGAGGGGCAACCACATCTCCAGAGGCATGGTTGGCGCTCTGCTCAGGCTGAAACTCGCTGGCTGGTGCAGGGTGTACCACCAGTCCACGGAATACTTGATGATAGGAAGATTCACCAGACCAACCAGTGCCAGGACTGCGCAAGCCCTACCGACGCCGGCCCGATGTGCCATCGCTGCGCGCAAGGCAATCATCCCAATATACAGGAAGAACAACACCAGAGTTGATGTCAGCCTCGCATCCCAGACCCACCAGGTTCCCCAGGTCGGTTTGCCCCAGATAGCCCCGGTAACCAGTGCCAGGAAGGTAATTGATATCCCCAGGGCGGCGGCAGATTGCATCGCAATGTCCGCAAGTTTTATTCGCCAGACCAGAAACACCGTCGCCGCAACTGCCATCATCAGATAACCCGACTGTGCCAGGATGGCGGCAGGTACATGAATATACATAATGCGGACACTGTGCCCCTGTTGGTAATCCGCCGGCGCGAAGAGCAAAGCCCAGATCGCGCCCAGGAGTAGCAAGCCGACGCTCAGTGCCAGCAACCAGGGTAGCCATCGTCCAGAAGTTTCAAAGAATAATCTGGGCGAACCCAAGCGATGGAGGGCATCAGGGAGTCGTCTTGTCACAAATTGTTTCACGCTGTTCACCAGAAGCACAGTTTACCAGATGTCGGCAGGCGGCTCAGTCTTCCAGCGATATGCGGATACCCGCTGCGCTGGCGACTGGAGCAAGACCCAGAGACAGAAACAAGATAGCCATCAGCCAGTAGATATGTCCCGTATAGTCGCCGCCGGCAAGTCCTGTCGCCACCATCGCCGTCGCCAGGATCAACACCGGCACATAGATAGGTAGCACCAGTATCGCCACCAGCAAGCCGCCTCTGGGCAAGCCCACCGTCAAAGCCGCCCCGACCGACCCGATCAGGCTCAGGGTGGGAGACACCAGCAGGATAGATAGCGTCATCGCTACCATGCCCCGAGCATCCACATACAGCAAGAGTGCCAGTAGCGGCGTCACCAGCACCAGCGGCAAACCGACCAGCAGCCAATGCGCCGTGATCTTGGCAAGTAGGATGACGGGCAAGGGCATCGCCGACACCAGCATCTGTTCAAGAGAGCCGTCATCAAAATCACTCCTGAAGATCAAATCCATTGACATGAGTGTCGCAAGCAATGCCGCCACCCAGAGCAACCCCGGTGCCACCAGGCTCAGGGCTTCCCTGGAGGGACCAATACCCAGGGGGAAGAGACTGATAACGATGATGAAAAATATCAGCGGGTTTAGCAGTTCGGCTGGGCGGCGCAACTGTGCCTGGAGGTCCCGCCTGACAGCAGCGATGAATAACTTCAAGTTACAACTCCACTTGCCGGACAGGGACCCGAAGCGACAGGGCGCGATGACTGCTCAGTATCGCTAGTCCACCCTGCTCAAGATGGGAAGACAACCGCGCCTCAAAACGGGAAATTCCTGTTGCATCAATAGTATTGAAGGGCTCATCCAGCACCCAGCAGGAGTGTGGCGAAGGACTGTCTTGCAAAAAAAAGCGGGTCAGACCCACTAGTTTGCGTTGACCCTCCGACAAAATGCCGCATGGCGTATTTTCATATCCCGTTAAACCCATTGCCGCCAGAGCCTCGGCAAGGGTTGAGTCAGTGATATTCATTGTATGCAGGTAGCCTAGCCAGCGCAGATTTTCCGCCGGCGTGAGTGAGTCCTTAATACCCTGGCTATGTCCCAGCCAGGCGGGAGGCTGAGCCACATCCCAAGCGACTTCGCCTTCATAATCGGTATAAATGCCCATCATGATTTTCAACAATGTCGTCTTGCCCGACCCGTTGCCACCAACAATCTGTAGCACTTCCCCCGGAGCCACAGAAAAACCAAGATCTTTGAACAGAGTCCGCCCGTCTCTCTTACAACTTAAATGGGTTACATGCAGCATGGGTTTGTTACGCCAGACACCAGTGATATATCAGATATATGGAACGGCAATGATAACAGCCAGGCTGGGTTGTTGCCTCTTGCGCGTCATTCCTGCACCATTCCTGCGTCATTCTTGCGTCATTCCTGCGTCATTCCTGCGCCATTCCCGCCGTATGAACGCCGCCGCCGCGCCGTGTGAACGTCGCCGCCCCGCCGTGTGAACGTCGCCGCCGCGCCGTATGAACGTCGCCGCCGCGCCGTATGAACGCCGCCGCCCCGCCGTGTTATATTCCACTCATCCGGGCTCATCCGCCGAGACCCTTAAACTAAAACTCAGGCTATTCAGGCAAACTATCGTAAACTCCCCCTATGCCACGGCAAACCAAAAAAACTTCGGCGCGTGATTATCGCCACGACGAGCAGGCCTTGTTGCGTCCGGAAAGCGGCGCGCAGGATGTTTTCCCGCCTGCCAAAAGAAAGCCGCACACAACCTACCGCTACGACTCATCGCTGTCGCCGGAACTGGCTTGGGACGAGGCTGAAGCCCGCAGCGAAGGCGAACAGCTGATCAACGAGATCATCAATAGTGATAATCCCGCTGTGAAGCGAGCGGCGGCGGAAAAATTAAAACGTCTGGCGCAGCCGTTTCTCAACTGGGCTGGCAAAGCCGAGCGCGGCGGGATTGAAGTGCCGACCCTGCCGCTGTTTGTGCACGAGCGGCTGTCCACCGCAGCGGTGCTGGAGACCTTGAAGCGGCATCGGCGCGACCGCAAGGGAACCCTTGATTTATTCGGCGAAGGAGACAAAAGCATCGGCGAGAAAATTCGCGGCGCTTATGAGCATCTGAACGGCTGGCAGAACCGCCTGATACTGGGCGATTCCCTGCAAGTGATGAACTCGCTGCTGGAATATGAGGGGCTGGGCAGGCAGGTGCAGATGGTCTATATGGATCCGCCTTATGGGATTAAATTCGGCAGCAATTTTCAACCCTTCGTGCGCAAGCGCGATGTCAAGGACGGCGATGACGACAGCATCAGCCGCGAGCCGGAGATGGTGCAAGCCTATCGCGACACTTGGGAATTGGGCATCCATTCATGGCTGACTTATATGCGCGACCGCCTGTTGTTGGCGCGCGAGTTGTTGACCGATTCCGGCTCCTGCTTCGTGCAGATTTCGGATGAGAATGTGCATCTGGTGCGGTGCGTAATGGATGAAGTTTTTGGGAGGGAGAATTTTTGCAGACTCATCACCTTTGTTAAGGCCTCCGCCCAATCGTCAGAAATTTTGTCTTCTTCTTCCGATTATTTGATTTGGTATTGCAAAGACAAAAAGCAACTGAAGTATCGATCTCTGTTTTTTCCTAAAAAAGCTGGAATATCCGGTGCAGAACACTACAACTGCATAGAATCTCCAGACGGAAAGGAATGGCGTTATCTGACCGCGGATGAAAAGAGAAACAATCACCTCATTCCTGATAAGTGGAATTTGTTTTCATCAGGTGATATTTTTGCCACTCGATCACCAAATCCCTCTGATTTGAGAGGGTATGAATTCGAGGGAAAGACATACAATAAAAATGGAACAAAATGCTGGAAAACTGACAAAGAAGGACTTGATAATTTAGCGAAAAATAAACGACTTATAGCCGTGGCAAAAGGCATCTACTACAAAAGATATTTACAAGACTTCCCCGTCTACCCTATGACGACAAATTGGACCGACACTTCCAGTAGTTTTATGGCGAATAAAATTTATGTTGTACAGACCACTGAAAAAGTCATCCAACGCTGCATCCTAATGACCACCGACCCGGGCGATCTGGTCTTGGACCCGACCTGCGGTAGCGGCACCACCGCCGTCGTCGCCGAGCAATGGGGGCGGAGATGGATTACCACCGATGTGTCGCGCGTGCCTCTGGCGCTTGCCCGGCAGCGCTTGCTCACCGCCACCTATCCTTATTACCAACTGAAAGATGAACCACGCGGTCCCGGCGGCGGCTTCGTCTATGCGCGCAAACGAAATAAAAAAGGCGAGGAAGTCGGCGGCATAGTGCCGCATATTACTTTGAAATCCATCGCCAACGACCAGCCGCCCGCCGAAGAAGTATTGGTGGACAAGCCCGAAGTGGCAAGCAACACCATCCGCATCAGCGGACCATTTTGCGTGGAAGCGGTGCTGCCGACGCCTCTGTCGCCGCTCCTGTCGACGGAGAAGGAAATCAGAGAGCCAACTCCCGTAGAAAGCCTGGGCGATGAAGAGGAGCACATCCCGCGCATGATTCGGATTTTGCAG
>DKIG01000025.1 GCA_002454165.1 Gammaproteobacteria bacterium UBA6724 | reverse complement strand
GCGGGGGGTGGTGGACCTATACATCAACTATCATGTCATCAGGAGAAGCCTCAAAATGAACTTGCCAGATGCAGGTGCCAGCAACTGTTTTGTCTGTGGTCAGCAAAACCCGGTCGGACTCCAATTGAATTTTCGGTTGGAAGACGATGTTTGTCGTAGTGAATTCACGCCCGCGAAAGATCACTGTGGCTATGATGGCGTGACTCACGGCGGCATATTGTTCAGTGCCCTGGATGATGTGATGGCAAATTGGTTGTTCCTGAAGGGGCACAAGGCGTTCACTGCCAAATGCGATATCCGCTATCACGATGCCCTGCCCGTCGGCACTCAGGTTCGGCTTGAAGGAACCTGTATTAAACAGAAGGCACGGCTGACACAAATGCGAGGCATCATGGTGCGAACTGACAACCATGCCACCATTGCGGAATGTGAGGCGAGTTTTATGATGATTCGGGATGGATGAGATTCATCAGCCTGCTGTCATCATCTGCCCCCGGGTCTGAACCTATCTGATGCCGGGACCTACTAACGCTGGTCTGCTACGACGCCTCGCTGCGATCCTCTATGACAGCTTGCTGATACTGGCAATCTGGATGCTAAGCAGTCTGTTGTTGGTGGCCACCACTGGTAGTGAAGTGACAGGCGTATATTTTCAACTCTTCCTTTATCTGGAACTCGCGCTGTTTTACATCTATTTCTGGAAGGCTCGTGGGCAAACACTGGGCATGCAGACATGGAAAATTCAGACACTTAACCAGGCTGGCGAAAACCTCAATTTGACCCAGTGTTGCCTGCGATTTTTCTTTGCGACCCTCTCCGTCCTGTGCCTGGGTGCGGGTTTTATCTGGATACTCTTTGATCGACAGCGACTGGCTTGGCATGACCGTGCGTCTGGTACCCGAGTCATATATCTGAGGCATGACTCAGGAAGAAGAGGCACCTAACAAGCCCTGCTTATGACCTGACGACTAGCACCCGTCCCAGTAATTCAAGCCACCGGTCAAGCCGATACAGGCAAGCGGTCACCGCCATAAAGATGCCCTGTATCCACCAGAGACCATATTCCAGCGGTAAGCCGCCTCGTTCCAATTCTGACCGGGCGGCGGACAGAGAAACAAGATAGAGGAAACACAAGAGCATGCCTGGTACCAGTCTTGTAAATCTGCCTTGCCGAGGATTTACCCGTGACAAGGGGATTGCCATTAGCGCCAAAATCGGAAGCATCAAGAGGACCGACATTCGCCAGTGAAGTTCAGAGACCCCTCTGGCATCTTCCAAAGTGAAAAGTTCAAGGGTTGGTATGGCGGTTCGGCGTCGTTGCTTGTCAGTGCTTGCCTCGCTTTCCACCAGTTGACCATATTCTTCATACGCAATGATCTGATAACTATTTTGCCCGGGGATGCCACGGTATCGGGCACCGTTGTTCAGTACCAGTCGCCGTTTGCCACCTGAGTCCAACTGCGTTGTGCCCCGCTCAGCGATCACCGTCACGACATCTCCCGGTCTTGGCGCATCGTCTTTGAAATCATTGATGAAGACTCCGGTCAGCTCACCTTCATCGGATATATCTTCCGTGTAAGCCATCCGCTTGCCCTGGTTCGCCATCTGGAAACGTCCCGGAATCATGGCATCAAATTCGGTGAGGTTTCGCTGCCCAGCCAGTAAGGCTTCCACTTGACGCTCGCCCAGGGGCTTTAACCACAGAGAAATCATCGCGGTAAACAACATGGCACCCAGGGACAGACATAGCGTCATTCCAATAATTCGGGCAGAACTAATACCACTGGCATGAAGCACAATCATCTCATTATCCACATGCATCCTGCCGTAAGTCAGCATGATTGCCAGGAAAAAACCGACTGGAATGATAAGTTCTAGGAAACCGGGCAACCGATATGCCATGAGGGTGAGCAGCACCTCACTGGTCATGTCGCCCGCCGCTGCTTGTTGCAGATAGTCGGCAAACCGCCAGCCCATTGAAATGACCAGCACAATGCCAGACACAGCAAACATGGTGAGGAAAACTTCTTTCGCAAAGTATCGGAACAGAATCAAATTATCTCCCTAGACATGGAAAGTCGTGCAAAATATCTTGTGTTCAATCTCAAACATATATGATTTGCAGGCAGTGAAGCAACTAGGTACTATCCGTCCCGCTTAAGGATTACGAACCGCTACGCTAGATGTTTCGTGAATGCAAAACTGTTTCAAATGGACAACCCGATCAACCTAGGGGATTTGTTATGAGAATCTATACGCAATACGGTGCAGCAATAGTAGCGGCAATATTGTTAAGTGGTTGTGCGTCCAATCCAGATGATATGACCGCGACCTATGTCTCACCAATAAAATACAAAGATTATTCTTGCCAACAATTGTTTTCTGAGACGAGCCATTTAGAAAGACGAATCAACACCATCTACCACCAACTCAAAAAAGAAAATACCAAAGATAAATGGCAAGCAGCGGGCGGCTTTTTATTGTGGCCCGTTTTTCTCACGTTGGAAGGCGGCGATAGTCCTGTTTCGGGCGAATATGTTCAACTTAAGGGTGAATATGAAGCCATCCGAATTGCATCCACGCTAAATAATTGTGGCATTGAAGTAAAATCCGCTGAGGAAATGATCAAAGATCTTGATGCAAAAGACGCGTCAACGAAAGACAGTGAAACAGCAAACTAGTAATTCCCCTAAGCCGTCAACGATGTGGCTTTGGGGTACAATTGCTGACACTGCTAGATAAAAAATCAGGTAGCCTGAAGCAAGCATTTTAACCCAAGCTGCTGGCTGACAAAGCATCCGCAAGCTGTCATTCGGCATGAGGCATTTAGATGAAATACGGTACAAAAAAAGGCAACCTTGCCAAGATGCGCACTCCCTGCCTTGTCCTGGGCATATATGAAAACGGCGTCCTGACAGATTCAGCCCGGAAGATTGATGGGGCATGTAACGGCTCCCTGAAGAAAATCCTGCAACGAGGAGACATCACGGGCAAACCCAATCAGGTAATGCTTCTCCATGACCTGCCCGGGATCGCCGCGACTCGCGTGCTACTGCTTGGCCTCGGCGACCCGGACACGATGGACGCCGCCAGATTCATCGGCATTGCCAGGAGTCTTGGCGCACAGCTCAACACCCTCGCTGCCAGGCATGCCTTGTGCTGTTTGCTGGAAGTAAACTGTGAAGGCAGAAACAGCAACTGGAAAACTCTGCGACTGGTCGAGCATATTGCTGCCGCCCGGTACTGTTATACCGACATGAAAGGTGTCACCACGCCAGCCACAGCGGGCGCGAAAGCCAAAGCGGAACAGAAAAAGACGGAGCTTGAAGCCCTCGATTTTTTCGTCCCGAGCAAGTCAGAAGCAACCCAGGTTGCCGCCGCCATCACCGCCGCCAAGGCGCTGGTGCTGGGCATGAACAGGGCCAAGGACCTGGCGAATACACCGAGCAATATCTGCACCCCGACCTATCTTGCCAGACACGCCCAAAAACTGGCACGAAAATACCCGTCAGTCACCACCAAAGTCGTGTCAGAAGAAGAGATGAAGCGACTCGGTATGGGTGCTTTTATGTCTGTGACCCAGGGGAGCGATCAACCAGGAAAACTCATCGTCATCACGTATAAAGGCGGCAAGGCAAAGACCAAACCGCATGTCATCCTTGGCAAGGGAATCACCTTTGATAGCGGCGGCATCTCCCTGAAGCCGGGTGCGGGGATGCATGAAATGATCTTTGATATGTGCGGTGCTGCGAGCGTTATTGGCACCATAACCGCCATTGCAGAACAAAGGCTCCCGATAAATGTTGTCGGCATGGTGGCGGCGGCGGAAAATATGCCGTCTGGTGTGGCCTCAAGGCCCGGGGATATCGTTACCACTATGTCTGGGCAGACCGTTGAGATATTGAATACTGACGCGGAGGGGCGCCTCGTCCTGTGTGATGCCCTGACCTATGCGAGCCGATTCAAGCCGCTCACCGTGATTGATATAGCAACGCTGACCGGCGCCTGCGTGATCGCCCTGGGTAATCAGGCGTCCGCCCTCTATGCCAATGATGAAGAACTTGCCGCCGACCTCATCAAGGCTGGTGAAGATACCCAGGACCGGGTTTGGCGGATGCCGCTGTGGGAGGAGTATCAAGCCCAACTGAATAGCGCCTTCGCGGACATGGCGAACATAGGTGGTCGGGAAGCCGGTAGCATTACCGCCGCCTGCTTCCTGGCGCGATATACGAAACAGTATCGCTGGGCGCATCTGGACATTGCTGGCACGGCGTATCGGGGCGGCGGTGCAAAGAAGGGGGCAACCGGTCGTCCAGTGACTCTGCTGTGGGAATATATGAACCAGTTGTGTGCCAAGCACGATGCCACGCATTGACTTTTATCAGACTAGCGGCGATGCGACGATCTTTGCCTGCCATCTTATCGCCAAGGTGTACCGTAGGGGCCATCAAATTTATGTTCATACAGCAACCGAAGTAGAAGCCACCCAACTAGATGAGCAACTCTGGACATTTCGCCCCGAGTCCTTTGTTCCTCATGCTTTGCAATCCGCCGCGCTTGCCGCGCCGATCAGGATTGGATTCAATCAGGCACCCGAGGAGCATCAGGATGTGCTGATTAATCTCTCTGGAGAAATCCCGGCATTTTTCACCCGCTTTGACCGGCTGGCGGAAGTCGTCCCTGCCAATGAAAACAACCGGACGACGGCGCGCCAGCATTATGGGTTTTACAAGGAGAAGGGGTACGAGATTCAATACCACGATATGGGTTAGCCGCTACTTAGCAAACAGATTGATGTATCCTTGTTGCAAGCAGAAACACCTGACACCCTGATGGATGTATCACACCTCCTGGACTCGCTGAATGATGCCCAGCGAGAAGCAGTAGCCTCACCCCCTGGAGCTTGTCTCGTGCTGGCTGGTGCTGGTAGCGGCAAGACCAGGGTCCTAACCCATCGCATCGCTTGGCTAATCCAGACGGAAGGACTGTCGCCCTACAGCATCCTTGCGGTCACCTTTACCAACAAGGCCGCCGCGGAGATGCGTGGCCGTATTGAGCAGTTGCTTGCTCTGCCGATACGAGGCATGTGGGTTGGCACCTTTCACGGCATAGCGCATCGCTTGCTCCGCGCGCATTATCAGGAGGCAGCGCTGGACCAGAATTTTCAGATCCTGGACGCTGATGATCAGCTGAGGTTGGTGAAACGGGTGATGGCAAGTCTGGATATTGATGAGAAGAAATGGCCCGTTCGCCAGGCTGTCGGATTCATCAATGGTCAGAAGAATGAGGGGCACCGCCCGGCGCATATTGAAGACTATGGCGACTTCTATCTGAAAACCCATCTGGAAATCTATCGTGCCTATGAGGCCGCCTGTCAGCGCGCCAGCATGGTGGACTTTGCCGAATTGCTGCTTCGTGCCCATGAATTGTGGCTAGGAAATCCTGCCATTCTTAAACACTACCAGAATAGATTCGGCGCGCTCCTGGTTGATGAGTTCCAGGATACCAACACCATCCAGTATGCCTGGCTGCGGGTATTGGCAGGAGACAAGAACAACCTTATGGCAGTCGGGGATGATGATCAGTCCATCTACGGCTGGCGCGGCGCGAAGATTGAAAATATCAGGCGCTTCACCGATGACTTCCCTCAGGCAAGGACGATCAAACTGGAGCAAAACTATCGCTCAACATCCAGCATACTTAAAGCCGCAAGTGGCGTTATCAGTCAGAATGTTGACCGTCTGGGTAAGGAATTATGGACGGAGCTTGGCGATGGTGATCCGATCCAGCTCTATGCCGCCTATGATGAGATGGATGAAGCGAAATACATTACGGAACGCATCAGGCAGTGGGTGAATGAAGGCAATCTTTATGCTGAAGCAGCAATCCTCTATCGCTCTAACGCCCAGTCGCGGGTGTTGGAAGAAGCCTTGCTGTATGCCCAGATGCCCTATCGGGTCTATGGCGGGCAACGATTCTTTGAGCGGGCAGAGATTCGTAACCTGCTTGCTTATATGAGGCTGGTTAGCCAACGGGATGCGGATGCGGCATTTGAGCGGGTCGTGAACACCCCGTCCCGCGGCGTAGGTGATCGCAGCCTGGACGCTATTCGTCATCTGGCACGGGCTACAGACATTTCTCTTTGGCAGGCGGCGCACCGGATTGTGGACGAGAAGCAGTTGCCGGGGCGCGCGGTAAATGCCATCCACGCCTTTATTGAATTAATTGATGCACTTGATAAGGAAACCCAGGGCGCGCCTCTCCCCAAATTGGTAGACACCCTTGCTGAAGGCTCGGGGCTTCGTGCCCAACATGAAAAGGAAGGCGGCGAACGTGCTCAGACAAGGCTGGAAAATATGCAGGAACTGGTGACGGCTGCCGGCTCATTTAATCCTCGGGAAGATTACACTTTTAGCGAGCCGTCGGACGGGCAACCGAGCGTCTCCCTCCTGGATGAATTTCTGAACCATGCCGCCCTTGAAGCCGGCGAAGGCCAGGGCGACCCTGAGGAAGACTGTGTTCAGATGATGACCATGCACAGCGCTAAGGGGCTGGAGTTTCCGCTGGTATTCCTTGCCGGTATGGAAGACGGGCTCTTCCCGCACAGCATGTCCATGGAAGCACCCGGCCGCCTGGAAGAGGAACGGCGACTCTGTTATGTCGGGATCACCCGTGCCATGCGGCAACTTTACCTGATCTATGCAGAGTCCCGGCGGATCAATGGCAAGGAAAGATTTAATCGCCCGTCGCGTTTTATTAGCGAAATACCGAAAGACCTGATCAATGAAATAAGAGTAAAACAGACCTTCGTGCGTCCAGCGAATCAGATGCGCTCAACATTTGCGCAGGGCGAAGTGGCGGGAACAAATCTGAAACTTGGTCAGCGGGTGACTCATGCCCGATTTGGAGAAGGCGTCATACTGAATTCTGAGGGCGAGGGAAGTAATGCTAGAGTGCAAGTCAACTTCCCGGATGCGGGCAGTAAATGGCTGATGGTAGAACTGGCGAAGCTTGACCCTATTGCATGATTTTTCTCAAACGGTAGCAATCAAAAGGATCAAACAGATGATGTTTAGACTGTGTATTGCCCTGTCACTCTTATGGCTTGTATCCTGTTCGGGTGAGCACGCCAGCCAGGATGTCGCCGCACCGGAGACTCAAAGGTTCAAATGGCGTCTGGTCACCACCTGGCCTAAGAATCTCCCGGGTCTGGGCACCGCGCCAGTCGTCATGGCAGACAAGCTCAAGAAGATGAGTAATGGCAGACTGGACATCAAGGTCTATGGCGCGGGGGAAATTGTCCCCGCGCTTGAAGTCTTTGATGCGGTTTCCCAGGGGACGGTACAGATGGGTCACGGCGCCGCCTACTACTGGAAGGGCAAGGTGCCGATAGCGCAGTTTTTCACGACTCTTCCCTTCGGCTTAACCGCGCAGGAAATGAATGCCTGGCTCCTGCATGGTGGCGGTCTGGAACTCTGGCGGGAGCTCTATGCCCCGTTTGATCTGCGCCCCTACCCGGGCGGCAATACCGGCGTACAGATGGCGGGCTGGTTTAACAAGGAGATTAATTCTCTGGATGATATCCGGGGCATGAAGATGAGAATTCCCGGACTGGGCGGCGAAGTGTTTGAACGAGCGGGTGCTACGGTGGTCACCCTGCCAGGCGGGGAAATATTTACCAGTATGCAGACCGGTGTTATTGATGCGACGGAATGGATAGGACCATACAACGACCTGGCGTTTGGACTGCATCAGGTAGCGAAATACTACTACTATCCCGGTTGGCAGGAGCCAGGCTCCAATCTTGAAATCATTGTCAACAGCCGGGCTTACGATGAATTGCCTGACGACCTTAAAGCGATTCTTGATGCCGCCATCTTCGTAGCGAATGCAGACCTGCTGGCTGAATACACAGCGCGCAACAATGTCGCCTTGCGAGAACTCATTGACGAACATCAGGTTGAGGTCAGGCGATTGCCCGATGATGTGTTGGCGGAGTTGAAGCAACGCTCACTTGAAGCTGTTGCTGGCATTGTTGATGAGAAGCCCATATCGCAAAGAATTTTTGCGTCATATCAAACCTTTTATGACCAGGTGATTGAATATCATGAAATATCCGAGCGGGCTTATATTAATGCCAGAGCGGGCGCGCCAACCGGTGCGGTGAGGCAGCCCAAAACCTTGAAGCAGTAACTGCCGCCGTCCGTCCTACTGATAGAGAGTTCTACTGATAGAGAAGAGTCGGTAACCAGGTAGCAAGTCCTGGTAGCAGTGCCAGTATCAACATCATGCCGACTTGTATGATGATGAAAGGCACCACCCCCGCATAGATGTCCCTGGTGCTGATGCCATCTGGCGCCACTCCGCGTAGATAAAAGAGCGCGAAACCGAAGGGCGGCGTCAGGAAGGATGTTTGCAGATTGATGGCGATCATGATGCCAAGCCAGACCGGATCAACTCCGAGCATCATCAGCACCGGGCCGACGATGGGCACAACCACGAAGGTGATCTCAACAAAATCAAGAATAAAGCCCAGCAGAAAAATCACTAACATCACGACCAGCGTCGCGCCGATAACACCGCCCGGTAAATGAGCAAACAGCTGGCTCACCAGTTCGTCGCCACCGTAGCCCCTGAACACCAGCGAGAAGATGGACGCGCCGACCAGAATGAAGAACACCATTGAGGTTGTTTTGAGCGTCTCCAGGGTGATGTCCCGCAACCGACCGACCGACAGGTCACGCCGCACCAATGCCAGTAATAAGGCACCCATCGCACCAACGCCAGCAGCTTCCGTGGGCGTTGCAATGCCCGCCAGTATTGAACCCAGGACGAGGGTAATCAGCAGCAAGGGTGGGAAGATGCTGGTGAGAATATCCATCGGGTGAATCTTCTTCGGCGGCACAGGTGGTGCCTTCTCTGGATTGACGAAAGCAGAAACAACGACATAGAGAGAATAAAATCCCACCAGCATCAGGCCAGGAATGATGGCACCCGCAAACAGGTCACCGACAGATATTGACCTGGGATTGAAAATACCGAGTGACAGCTGCGCTTGTTGATAGGCGTTTGATAACACATCGCCGAGTAACACCAGGGCGATGGAAGGCGGGATAATCTGACCGAGGGTGCCAGTGGCGCAAATCGTGCCGGCGGCAAATGACGCCTTGTAATTGGCTTTCAGCATAATCGGCAGAGCAATCAAACCCATAGTGACCACAGTGGCACCCACGATACCGGTGGATGCTGCCATCAACATACCCACCAGGGTGACGGACAAGCCCAATCCGCCAGGCAAGATGGCGAAGACACGGCCCATGGAATCAAGCAACTGCTCGGCAATTTTTGTCTTGTCCAGGGTCACGCCCATCAGGACAAACAGAGGCACGGCGACGAAGGTTTCGTTGATGATAATCCCGAAGAGTCTATTGGGCGTGGCAAACAGGAATGCTGGTTCAAACACACCGGTGAGAATACCGATGGCCGCACCGACCAGTGCTGTGCCCGCCAGAGACAGGGCAACTGGATAACCGAGCAACAGTACGACAAACACGGCGAGAAACAGAATCAGGGGCGCGAATTCAAGCATCCTCATCCTCTCGCAACTCTTTTTGTAAGAGCTGGCTGCTTTTCAGCAATTCCGAGACGCCCTGAAGCAGGAGCAATACTGCCATAACGGGAATGAGCGACTTCAAGAGATAAACCCCCGGCAAGCCACCCGGCTGGGCTGATGATTCCATCAACTCCCAGGAGAAACTGACATAATCAAGACTGCTCCAGAGAATGAAACCTGCCACCGGGATAAGCAATAGGAGGGTCCCCGCCAGGTCAATCAGGGCACGGGTGCGGCGGGAGAAGCCTTCATAAAACACATCAACCCGTACATGGGCATTATGCTTCAAGGTATAGGCGATACCGAGCATGAACACGGCACCGTGCATATAGATTACGGATTCCTGCAACCCGACGGAGCCAAGGTTGAACAGATAACGCGCCAGGACAACCAGACAGGTGACGAACACCATCGCCAGGGTCAGCCAGGCAATTGACCTGCCGATTAACTCGGACAGTCCATCAATCTGCTTAATAACATTTTGCTTAATAACAGCCCGCCTGCTCTGCCCCTGCTGGATTTTTTTAGTCACTGCTATCAGCCAGGGAGAGGCGCAAAGGCGTACTGAGCTACCAGGCCGGCGAAGATACAAAACCCGACCCATTGGTTGTTAAGGAAAGCCTTGAAACAACCTTGCCGTTGTTCTTCTTGGCTGAGCGTCTTCTTAATAAGACTCCCCTGGATAAGACTCCCCTGGATAAGATAATGTTGATAAACGAATAGACCGGCGCTCATACCAAGCCCAAGATAATACCAACCGGAGAGGTGTATCCACTGCGGTACTAGCAACATCGTACAGAGGAAAAATAATTGCAGGATAGCGACAGTGACCCGGTCAAACCGCCCAAACAAGATGGCGCTGGATTTGAGACCAAGGTTAAGATCGTCATCCCGGTCAACCATTGCATAGAGACTATCGTAGGCGATAACCCACAGCAGATTGGCACCGAAGAGTAGCCAGGCGACGCTAGGCATCGTATTGGTAGCCGCCGTAAATGCCATAGGGATACCCCAGGAAAAAGCAATCCCCAAGACCCCCTGGGGCATATGGGTGAATCTCTTCATATAGGGATAGGTGATTGCAATGATGACGCCGAGGAGCGATAGCAGTTGGGTGGATAGATTGGTTGTCATAACCAGTAGCAGGGCAGGAAACAACAGAGCAACAGCGAAGAGGACGGCTTCAAACGGCCTTATCTTGCCCGTGACGAGGGGTCTGTCCTGGGTGCGTTTTACATGCCCATCAAAGCGCATATCAATCAGATCATTGGCGACACAGCCAGCTGACCGAGTGAGCAGGGTGCCCAGAGTAAAGACCAGGAAAAGATGCCAGCCGGGGAAGCCCTCCTTTGCTATCCACAGGGCGGCGAGTGTTGGCCAGAGCAACAGCAAGGTGCCAACGGGACGATCAAGTCGCGCCAGACGAATGAACTGCCAGACGCGGGGATAGCGCCCGCCTATCCTGCTGGACACCCTGCTGAGTTGCGAAAGGTATTCTGAAATATGTTGCATGATGTATTGCGCGATATGTTATGAGATGGATCGCGCGGGGTTTGGCTCACTGTGGTTGGGATGACTTGTTACGCTGTTGAGCGTATTTCTAAATAATTTGAATAAGTATGTGACCGTGGAATTATATGATTTTCCTTTAACAATTCCTCTATATAAAATTTCAAAGATTCTTGCATCTTGTGCAGGACTTCTTGTTTTGGTCTCTTCAATTACGAGCAAATATTTTATCTCTAATGAACTTCTACTATTTTATACATTCATAACCAGCCGATGCAACGGACAATAATGACAGCGGCTTGAACGCTAATACACCACTGTTAAATTATCGCGCTGCCCGACGCCGAGATTAAGGTATTGCTGCAAATCAATATTTGCCCAGCCATCTAAATTGATTTTTAAGTCTGTATATTTTTCCAATTCATCATCAGAGACATTCGCTAACAAATAAATCTCATTATCGGCTTGGTATAGTTTGTCTTTTATTAAACAGTCAATTTTGCTGTCCAGCGTTTTACAAGTCGCGCAGAGCATATTTGCTAAGGTGTCCAAGGCGTTTGCTCTTGGGTTTTCAATGAGGATTAAATTTTCATTGCTACTGTCTTGTTGAGTGACTTGTGGTTTTGGCGTAGTGTTAAAAACTTTATACCCAATATTCATCCGGGCATTTTTATCCTTAAATAACTCGCTGTTATTTTTCGAAAACTCGGCTTTAATTTTCTCGCCGGCACGGTTTAGACGCTCAATGGTAATGCTGGAAATTACCGGCTGAAACTTATTGTCGGTGCAAAATTGATGCGCCTCGGTGTTTTTAGTTTTATCAATCGGCTCATCTATTTGCACCAGGATAAATTTTCGTGCGCCGCCGTCCTCGGCATTGAGTTGCATGACGGCATCGCCGGTGGTGCCGCTGCCGGCGAAGAAGTCGAGAATTATATCGCCGTCTAAGCAATTAAAGTTGATTAAGTATTTTATTAGACTTGATGGCTTTGGATTGTCAAATATGAACTTCCCAAACAAATGCACTAATTCGGCACTACCTTTCTCGTTTGTCTCCACATCGTTTTCAGTTTTAGATATAACATCCGATGACAAGTTATCCAAACAGATGTCATCTGAGGGTTTTTTTACCGACTTTTCTTTCCTCAAAAATCTGAAAGAAAACTTCGTGGTTTTAACGACAAAAGTTGTTCCTTGTTCTATTTCATTATTGATAAATCTTTGAGTCCACTTAGACCTCCCCTCAAATTCAACATCAACGTTGGATTTGCCATTTTTTATTGTTAGCTTTGATAATAATTTAATATTATGATATTTTTTTGGCTCAAAAATGCCGTTAAATCGAAATTCAATCTTATCCTTAGGGATGATTCTTTTGCCCAATGCGTTCCCTGAATTTAGCAGAGGCTCGTCGTTACCATCAGTCAGTCCAGCGTTAAATTTCTTACCTGTACTACGCTTCTCATAACACAAAACATACTCATACTTTGTTCTCACTTTGTCAGAAAGACTTGGTGGAGTAGATGTTTTGTTCCACTTAAAATTTGCAACAAAATTGCTTTCCCCAAAAATCTCATCACAAATCAGTTTCAGATTCGCCTGTTCGTTATCATCAATAGAAATAAAAATCACGCCGTCATCGGTCAGCAGTTCACGCGCCAATTTAAGACGAGGATAGATAAACGACAACCAACCGCTATGGCTACGCGTGCCATAAACATTATGTAAAAAATCGCGGGTGTCCTCGTTCAAACTAAACTCTTCAATTAACTGCGCATCCGTTATCTTGAAATTGTCCTTGTAAATGAAATTTTCTTTTTTAGTGTTGTAAGGTGGATCAATGTAGATCATCTTAATTTTGTTATGGTAGTTGGCTTGCAGGATTTTCAACACATCCAAATTATCCCCGCGAATCACAACATTCTCGGTATCATCAAAGTTTTTGCTTTGCGCCGTTTCCACCTTTAACTCAACATCACTCACACTATCCGCCAACGCCTTGGCAATCCCCTTCCCCGCAAAAGTCAATTCATACCCCTGATTATTGCTGGTGGTATTGGTCAAATTAAGCACATCCTTCAGGGCTCTAACATCCAATTGATCATCGCTATTTATCACGCTAGGCAATAATGCTTTCAGTTGTTCAATCAGCACATTTTTGTTCTCATTCAGAACCTCATTACTATCAATGATTTTTATATCGCTCTGCTTGGCTTGGGCTTTGGTTATCATTTTTATTCATCATTTTGTAAAGACTTGGCAGCAAAAATAGTTAAACATAATTCTTCGCCATACATTTCATAAACTGGTTTTTTGCCGCTTAATTGCTCGCTTTCTTTTAAAATGATACCGACACCTTCCCCTCTGCCCTCTAAAAAAGATCGCCTATTGACTAATTTATTAGCGTTGTCATCTAAAGCGATTTCAGCTAATAAACGCGCTAGAAGTTCATTTCTGGTTACTTGATTATAGGGTAGGGAATCAATCGTTAAGGTGTTGGCCAATGCGCCGGGGGAGTATATTTCCAGCCTATCGGCGAACATGAATAAACGAATTGTTGATCCATGTTTTGAATAATCTCTATGCACGACCGCATTAACCAAGGCTTCAAAAACAGCCCTCATGCTGTATTGTGGTTTGTCTATTCTGCCAATGTTTTTGGTGGCGGATACTTTGTTATATTTCTCTACAAATTTAAACGCATCAATAATTTGCACATCTAGCGTGCCTTTAAAATCTTTGGCATCAATTTGATAATTGGCATCTCTGGTTGTGCCGGTATAATAAACTGCTTTGACAAAACTGTGATGCAGGTACTCATCGGAGCGATTACTGCACATCAATACGCCGGCAACTGAGGCCATATATTTATCATTATCTTTAACCAATAAACGGCGTTTACATAATAAATTCACTTCATCATCGCCCGTTGTTGCACCGATAAAACGCTGATAAAGTTCCCTTTGCAAGGTGTCTTTATCGGTGTTTGGCACAAATTGTTCATCAAAATTAATAATGCGTGCCTGTGAACGACTTTGCATCAACCGGGCTAATTGCTCTGGTGGCATTTCTCTTTTACTACTGCCTTGGCGCATAAAATAACCATTAGGGCTTTTATGCACAAATAAGCTGTGTGGCACTTCTATCTTTAAGATGTTTTTATCATCAATGAGCAGTTTTTCAGTAAAAATATTTACCTCTGGCGTGATGCTGTCTCTGCAAACTTCAATCACTGTTTTTTCATCTTCATTGAGTTGGCTGTTTTCCATGCCGACAATATCGCCGTTGTCTTCAACACCCATTAATATCACGCCACCTTTGGCATTAGCAAAAGCGGTTATTTCATCAGCAAGGCTGTCTCGGCTGGATAACTGACTTTTAAACTCAATGGTGGAATCTTCGCCCAAGGCTATTTTTTCAATCAATTCACTTAAACTATCAAACATAATCGCTCCGGTAAATGAAAGGGTTCAAAAAAATTCATTTTTTAACATAAAAAAACGATATGTAAATTTTTTATCGGTTTGGGGTGTCATTTAATTTTATAACGGCGGGTAAAACCCGCCCTACTTTATCTCCTCTAACAATTCACTCAACCCCTGTTTATTTATTCTGATTTTATATTGAATATCCACTTTTGGCAGTTCCTTTTGTAGGGCTTTGAAAAACGCTTCGGCGTATGCAATCTTTTGTTTTTCTTTTTCTGGGATATCACCCTCGTATTTATAGCCTTTGGTTTCTACCACTAGAAATAATTGTTTGGCGTTTTGCCTCTCAATAAGATAGGCAAAATCGGGATTATAGGTTTTATAGGGGGTGGGGATATTGATTTTTGGGAGTTTGGCAAAGACAGTTATCTGATTATTATTGATGGTGACCGGGTCTTCTAAAATGCTTTTCTTTTCAATCTCTGAATCAAAGACCACAGTGTCGTATAAAAACTGGTCCTTCGGCGGCACATCATCCCTAAGAATTTTCCCTAAATAAGTGGGTTTGATTTCAGCAATGAGGTTGCCATCTTCGTCTTGCAGTTCATTGGCATAGATATTGGTTTGGATAAATTGATAACTCACGCTCTGGATAATGCTACGATGAATAATATCTTTGACCATGTCTTTAAGTATGGCTTGGGATTTTTTCGGATCTTTATAAAATTGACTGAGTTTTAATTTTCTGAATAATTTCACCGTAAAAGGCAATGGCAGATTTTCGTCTTTGGCAAATTTAGTGATAAATAAGTTTAGTTTTTGTCCTTGAAAATAACTTGGTCCCGCCTCCGAATCCTCTGATATGTTCTCAACCTTATTTTTTTGGGTATCGTATATTTCTTTGGTTATTTTAATTTTTACCTGATCAATTTTCGTCTTGTTAAATTCTTTACTAATTTTATCAATTAACTCTTCTTGTCTAATATTTTGATAGACAATCCTGGATTTCTTGTTGATCGTTTCCCATAGATTTTGAAATTTTCGCCATTGGTTTTTTCTAACCTTGATGATTGTAGGCTTTCTGTTTTTGTCCGTCACTGCGCCTTGACGATTGTCTGTGAAAATTTGTTTTATTGCTTCAAAACGCTCATCCGTTATCAATGGAAAATCAGCGCGATGATTGCTTAAAAAATTCAGGACGGGACTCTGAATTTCTCCTGCTTCATTGATAATGTTATTGTGTCGCAAACCCGTGAAAATTTCTGCTGCTTCATTATCATCAAGTCCTTTTTCTTTGAGAATATCCAGCGTAATAATATCGCCCACCACTGAAAAACTTGCGGTTTGAATTTCATTTTGAATGTTGTGTATAAAATCCTGCTCTTGCCCAGACACCACCATATCAAGCGAGTTAATGTCATAAAACGCGCTGTCTTTGCCGCCGCAATGTTTATAGGTCAACCGTTTTCCAGATTGATTAACTGCAATGCGCAAGCCTCGACCAACTTGCTGGCGACGGCTAGTGTCTTTGTTAGTATTAGAGAGTTTGCAAATGGTAAAAATATTCGGATTATCCCAACCTTCCTGGAGCGCCCAAACCGAAAAAATAAACCGCAACGGTGTTGCAAAAGAAAGCAATTTTTCTTTTTCATTGAGAATGATATTGACGCCATCGCTTTCCTTTTTGTCCTTGGTGCCTGTATCACCGGAAAAATACCCTTCATGAGCTTGCAGGTTTCCGTTTTGATATGCGCCTTCCAAGTATGTTTTATATTTTTGGTTGGTTGTTTCCTTTATCATTCTGCGGTGGATTGTTTTATATTCGCGCTCAAAAATTATTTTGATCTTCGGATTTTCGCCACGAAAATCAGCAATGTTGGCAATAAAAAATAATGACAATGCTTTCACGCCACACTCAAAAAGTATCTGTTCTTTTTCAAAATGCAATTTGATGGCACTTATTATCATCTGTTTAATTTCTTCATCGCTGAGCACGTAATTACCTGAATTTGTTTCAATAACGGTTCTGTTATCTAAGAAGATTTTGCTTTTATTGATTTTGACGACACTTGCACCGCGATATTGATCCAGCTCAGTTTTCGCACCTAAATCATCATGCAGATTGATGGTGGTTTTATGTGATTGTTCATTGATGTTATACACCGCATCAAAATTCTTTTTGGGTTGAACATTGCGAATCATCAAACCGCTGACTTCGCTATTCGCAAAAACGGTATTGACGCCAATGCGCTTTACCAGATAGTCATTAAACGCCGAGATACTGTCTAATACATAAACTACATTGGACAGTTTATGTGCTTCGTCCTCAGGATAGGTGGCGCCAAACCGAATAAACAAAGAATTTAACTGGTCCAAATACTTGGTGGTTTGTGTGCCTTTTAACAAATGCGGCTCATCAACAAAAACAACAGGTTTTTGCGCCGACACGCCTTGCCAAATTGATCCATGTTCAATCAATCTCTCAGCATCTCGTTTATTGATTTTATTGATGTCCGAATTAAACGCGCTGTTAGTAATAATTAAAACCGACAATGCTGTGTCACCGATGAAATTTTGTTGAATGCTACTTAAACCGTCTTTTGGATAATCAATATAATTCAAGTGCCTGCCATATTCGTTGAAAAAATACTCATCGGTAAGTTTGATGTTTTGTATCACGCCTAATTTAATGGCAGTGCGCGGCAGCACAATAATGAATTTGTTTTTATTGAAATGCTTGCTGATTTCGAAAATAGTTTTCAGATAGGCAAAGGTCTTTCCCGTGCCTGTTTCCATCACAATATCCAGCCTTGGTTTGGAAGACAAATTAGAAGATAAGTCAGTGACTGGGATTGACTGATCTTCATGCAAATCTACCAGACTATTTTCTAGTGAGGAGAAATCGTCCAAGTCATCGCTACTTTCCAAGACTGCGATAATGTTCGCAACACAATCTTCTTGATATTGTTGTTTTTCAAATAGCATGAATAAATGTCTCTGCGTTGATGTTTGTGGTCTCTGCTGATTTGTTACTATTATATGCACCATGCTCGTATGTCAATAAGAGGACTGTGATGGATACTATTAGCCTTACTCAATTAAGATCTAACCTGAAATATTTTGTAAAACAAGTAACTACAAAACATTCACCGCTCAGGGTAATTCGTCAAGATGGGGATGATTTTGGTATCAACGCCCATAGCAAAATCGTGTAATATACCGCATTGGAACAGGGGGCATGCCTCTGGTGTATTCTTACGGTATCTAGTAGAGACAAGTCATAGAGAAAAGAGATGAAGAAGTGGCAGTGTATTGTGTGCGGGTTCATTTATGATGAAGCGGAAGGGCTTGAATCAGAAGGCATAGCACCCGGGACAAGATGGGAAGATATTCCAGATGACTGGATATGTCCGGACTGTGGGGTCAGCAAAGAAGATTTTGAAATGTGTGAAATGGACTGACGTCAAGCAGCATAAAAAAAGTAAAAACAGGTAAAACATCATGATTGACAGAGCGGCATTGACCAGGAACATTCTTATCGGTATGGGTGCAGGATTGCTGATAGGTTCCGTTGTTCATGCCCTCTCCCTCGCCGCCGATAACCCCCTGCTCGTTTATGGCATCAATGGCATCTTTGATATTGGCGGCAAGGTATTTATTGCTAGTCTCAAATTATTGGTTGTGCCCCTAGTGTTTGTTTCGCTGGCATGTGGCGCGAGTAATCTTTCTGATGGTTCCAGTATTGGGCGGGTCGGTGCTAAGGCTATCGGGTTATATCTTATCACTACAGCTATCGCCGTCACTCTGGCGTTAACCATTGCCAATGTGGTCAACCCCGGCATTGGTATTAACCTTGCCGCGGGCTCTGAATTCATTCCGAAAGAAGCCCCTGCTCTGAAAGATGTGATTATCAACATAGTGCCAACCAATCCGATTGATGCTATGGCACAGGGCAACATGCTCCAGATCATCGTGTTTGCCATTTTGATTGGCGTTGCTATTGCCAAGTGTGGCGAACCCGGATTGCGAGTTCGCGCTACGCTCAATAACTGGAATGAAGTGATCATGCGTCTGATTATGATGCTCATGTCCGTCGCACCCCTTGGCGTTTTCTGTTTGATGGTCACCCTGTTTGCAAACATGGGCTTCTCGACAATTGCCGATCTGTTGAAATACTTCCTGACGGTTGCGGGCGTTTTGGTGTTGCATTTTCTGCTGACATACAGCGCCCTGGTTCGATTTCTCGCCAATCTCAATCCGGTGACTTTCTACAAAAAGTTTGCGCCGGTGATGGCTTATGCGTTCAGCACCAGTTCAAGTAATGCAACCTTGCCAGTAACATTGGAAAATGTAGAACACAGGCTTGGTGTAAAGAACGAAGTCGCTGCCTTTACCATACCTTTGGGCGCCACGATTAACATGGATGGTACGGCCATCATGCAGGGTGTCGCCACGGTATTCATTGCTCAGGCGTTTAACATTGATATTTCAATGACGGGATATTTGATGGTGGTCATGACGGCGACCCTGGCGTCAATCGGCACGGCGGGTGTTCCCGGGGTGGGCTTGATTACTCTTGCGCTGGTGCTACAACAGGTCGGTCTGCCTGTTGAGGGTATTGCGCTGATTATTGGCGTTGATCGGCTACTTGATATGATGCGCACGGCCGTCAATGTTTCAGGTGATGCTGCCATTTCCACAGTGGTGGCAAAGAGTGAGGGCAAGTTCGATCAGACTGTGCTTGAACAGCGCGACTAGAGATGGCATTTGCCACCCTACAACTGCCCCATTAACTCTGGTTCCCTGAGCCAACGTTTGACCAGCAAGTCCGCCGCCGCGTGGTTTTCCGCTAGCAGTGTAATGGCAGTCTGCTTGACCTCTGGCAACATTGCCTTGTCTCGCAACAGGTCAGCAATTCTGAACTGCGCACTTCCGGATTGTCGGGTGCCTGACATCTCCCCCGGACCTCGAATTTCCAGATCCCGCTCGGCGATGTAGAAACCATCATTGCTGTTTCGCATCACCTCCAGCCGTTGCCTGCTCACTGCGCCGAGGGGTTTCTTGTAAAGCAGGACACAGTGGCTTGTTGCGGAGCCCCGTCCGACACGACCGCGTAATTGATGCAACTGAGCAAGCCCCAGCCGTTCGGAATTTTCTATGACCATCAGGCTTGCGGCGGGGACATCTACGCCTACTTCAATGACAGTGGTGGCGACAAGCAGGTCAAGTTGCGCCTGTTTGAACTCATTCATCCGTGCGGTTTTCTCTATGGAATTCATGCGCCCATGGATCAGACCGATTCGTAGCCCCGGCAATCTGGTTTTCAATTCTGCTGCTGTGACCTCCGCCGCCTGACATTGAAGTGCTTCCGATTCATCAATCAGAGTACAAACCCAATAGGCTTGTATCCCCTCACTACAGGCACTCGCCACCCGGTCAATAACCTGCTCACGCCTGGAATCGGCAAGGACGCTGGTCGTCACTGGCTTCCTTCCTGGCGGCAATTCATCAATGGTTGAGCAATCCATGTCTGCGTAAATACTCATTGATAAGGTTCTGGGGATCGGCGTTGCTGTCATGACCAGTTGATGTGGCGATTCATTAGGTGTGCTGTTTTTCCCCCTGAGTGCCAGACGCTGATGGACGCCAAATCGATGCTGCTCGTCAACAATGATGAGCCCCAGATGTTTGAATTCAACCTGCCGTTGTATTAGTGCATGGGTACCGATAATGACGGTGGCATCACCGGTTGCCACGGAGGCAAGAGCCTGTTGACGCTTTTTCCCGGTCACTCTTGCCGAGAGCAGGGCCGTGTTGATACCTAGGGGATTCAGCCAGATAGACAGGGTGATGAAGTGTTGCCCTGCCAGCAATTCCGTCGGTGCCATCAGGGCGGTTTGTAGATTATTTTCATGGGCATGAATCGCGGCGAGGGCGGCAATAACGGTTTTACCCGAACCAACATCGCCCTGGATGAGCCTGAGTGATGGTTGCGATGTCATCATGTCACAGGCAACTTCCCCGCTGACCTTCACCTGCGCACGGGTGAGCTCAAAACCAAGACTGGTGTGAAGTTCATCATAAAGTGCCCCGGGTGCTTTTAGTTGAGGCGCATTCAATTTTTGCAGTTCGTTACGAATAATGCGCAGGCTTGTTTGGTGAGCGACGAGCTCCTCAAAGGCGAGTCTTGTCTGTGCCGGGTGAGTGCCAGACATGAGGGCATCAGTGTCGGCATCCGGCGGCGGCAGGTGCAGATAACGGACAGCCTGATTAATATCCATATCTGTCATCTGAGTAATCTGGTCCGGGAGGACACTGGCGAATGTTGCGATACCTTCGGACATGGGATTGGCGTCAAGACTGTCAAGTGCCTGGGTTACTAAATGTCGGAATCGGGACTGAGTGATGCCCTCAGTGGCCGGGTAGATGGGCGTCAAGGCGTCATCCATCTGCTGTGCCTTGCTGAGTGCGATGTATTCAGGGTGATAGATTTCATATCCAGAAGCACCGACTCTCACCTCTCCAAAACATCGAACGGCACCGATCTTTGCCAGGTTATTCTGTTGCGCTTTTGAGAAGTGATAGAAGCGGAGGCTGATTATTCCGGTCGCATCCTGGAGACGGGCAAGCAGACTCCTGCGTCTGCCAAATGCCACCTCGCAGGCAATGATTTTCCCCTCAAGAACGCAGGACTCTCCGGGGCGTGCGGCGCGGACCGGCGTGACCCGGGTTCTGTCTTCGTAGCGAAAGGGCAGATGAAACAGAATATCCTGGACTGATGCTATGCCAAGTTTTGCGAGTTTTTTAACAAGCGCCGGACCTACGCCCTTCAGCGTTGATACATTGACTTCAGCCAGGTTTTTGGTCATTCCGAGATTTTCAAAAGAACAGTATCAGGACAAGGCAATCAGGGCGTCAATTTCGATCTGTGCCCCACGAGGTAAGGCGGATACTTCAACCAGTGCTCTGGCAGGGAAGGGTGCGGATAGCATTTCCTCCATGACGGCATTTACCCGGGGAAAGTGATCAAGATTCGTCAAGTAAACGGTCAATTTGATTGCCGAGATAAGATTCGTACCAGCGGCATGAGCAATGGCATCAAGATTCCGAAATATCTGGCGTATCTGTTCATCAATATCCTGGTTACTGTCAAAGTCCATGGTGTCAGGGATGAGCGGCAACTGACCGCTGATATAAAGTACATCCTTATGGACGATGCCCTGAGAATAGGAACCTATAGCGGCGGGTGCGTTTTTGGTTTCTATGTTGCGTATCATGTGCTGCCTTTTAGTTTTTTGCCCGCAGGATGCGGCTGATGCTCTTGATAGTCCGTAGCCGCCGGATGACATTGGCAAGATGCACACGGTTCTTAACCGATATCACCATGTGGACGACGGTGAATCGGGCGTCTTTTTCCAGCACGTTTATCCGTTCAATATTGGTGTTTGCTTCTGTGACGGTGGAAGCGATGACGGCGATGATGCCGCGTTCATTTTCCAACTCAACTCGTAATTCAACAGAAAACTCCTGGTCAACCCTCGCATCCCAGCGGACATTCATCAGTTCGCGCGGCTTGTTCTGCAGATCCAGCATGTTCTTACAGGTATCTGTATGAATCACTATACCCCGACCGGTACTAACATGACCAATGATAGGGTCGCCAGGAATGGGATGACAGCAACGAGCATAGGTAACGACCAGCCCCTCGGTGCCCATGATAGCTAGCGCACTGTCGTCGGGTAGCTCCTCCAGTGCATCATTGTTACTAAGCAGCCGCTTCACGATGATACTTGCCATTTGATTGCCGAGACCAATCTCCGCAAGCAGGTCATTAACATTGCTGATTTGCCGCTCCTGCAGAACCACATTCAGCGTATCTTCGTCAATGTCGCTGATTGTCATGTTGTAGGGCACCAGCGTTTGTTCAAGCAGCCGTCTGCCTAGGGCAGTAGATTCATTCTTTTGTTGATGTTTCAGGGCGTGGCGAATACTACTCCTTGCTTTTCCTGTGACGGCAAAACCTAGCCATGCTGGGTTGGGCTGGGCACCCGGTGCCCTGATAATTTCAACAGTCTGGCCACTTTCCAGAACACTACTCAGGGGGGCGAGTTTGCGGTCAATCCGGCAGGCAACACAACTGTTGCCAATGTCGGTGTGTACGGCATAGGCGAAGTCTATCGGTGTTGCGCCTTGGGACAGGTCAAAAATTTCCCCCGCGGGCGAGAAGATGTAAACTTCGTCCGGGAAGAGATCAATTTTGACATGTTCAATAAACTCCAGCGAATTCCCTGCGCGCTGTTGCAATTCCAGCAGACCCTTCAGCCACTCTCTTGCCCTCTTGTGAGAAGTGGTACTGGAATCATCATGCGACTTGTAAAGCCAGTGCCCGGCTATACCGTTGTTGGCGACCATTTCCATCTCATGGGTACGAATTTGTATTTCAATAGGGATACCGTGCATGCCGAAGAGGGTGGTGTGTAATGATTGATAGCCATTGGTCTTTGGGATGGCGATGTAATCCTTGAAACGCCCGGCGACTGGCTTGTAGAGATTGTGCACCGCCCCCAGGGTGCGATAGCAGTTATCAACTGTGTCCACCAGGATGCGGAAGGCATAAACATCCATGATCTCTCTAAATGATTTACTTTTGCTACGCATCTTGTCGTAAATACTGTAGAGGTGCTTTTCCCTGCCGAAGACCCGGGCGTTAAGAGATTCTCTCTCAAGGCAGTTGATGATTGAGTCCTTAACACTTTGGACAACTTCGGTTCTGTTACCTCTTGCCTTAAGGACGGCTTTACCGATCATGGAAGATCTGAGGGGGTACATGGCTTTGAAGCCCAGTTCCTCAAATTCAATCCGAATATTGTTCATCCCGAGGCGATTTGCTATGGGTGCGTAGATCTCCAGAGTTTCCCGCGCGATCCGCCGCCGTTGCTCCCCGTCCAGCGCGCCCAGTGTTCTCATGTTATGCAGTCGGTCTGCCAGTTTGACCATGATTACGCGGATATCTTTGGTCATAGCAAGCGTCATCTTTTGGAAGTTTTCCGCCTGGGCTTCAGCATGTGATTCGAACATGCTTTTGAGTTTGCTGACGCCGTCCACCAATTCTGCCACTTCGGTGTTGAAGGTCTGCCCCAATGTGTGTTTCGGAATGCTAGTGTCTTCAATGACATCGTGTAGCAAGGCGGCCATTAGGCATTGATGATCCATGCGCATCTCCGCCAGGATATGGGCGACGGCAAGGGGGTGGGTGATGTAGTCTTCGCCGGATTTTCGCTTCTGCCCCTCATGGGCGGCTTCCGCGAAGTGATAGGCTTTTACAACCTGGTTAATCTGCTCCGACTCAAGGTAGGAACCTAAATCTTGTGCAAAGGAATTTATTGTCAGCATGGCAGGCATTCACTGTCTGTGTTGCCCCTCCGGGCTCCTCTTCTGGCTTTTCTTTTAATTCTCTTCTAAATGATCGTTCAGATGAGACGAACAATCCTTAGAGGCTATCGGCTTTTTGTTTGGGTGGCTGCTCAGGCTCTTGTCCCTGCTCTTGTTCTTGTTGTTCCAAGCCCTCCTGTACGGCACTCAGTGCCGAGGCTTCAATCTGTTCCCGGGAGGGCTCTTTAAGTATGGAAGCATCAATGAGCCCTGCCGCAATTTCGCGTAGAGCAAGCACAGTCGGCTTGTCGTTCTCTACAGGGACCATCGGTTCCTTGCCAAGAGTGGCGATCTGACGCGCCCGTTTGCTGGAAACCATTACCAGTTCAAACCGGTTTTCTACATTTTCCAGACAGTCTTCAACAGTTACTCTTGCCATTTGGTTGCTCCAATTATGTGGTTAGTACAGGCCTTCATCGTCAATCTGGCTGCCGATATTTGTAAACGGTTCTTCTAAACATCTCTTCTGAACATTCTTTCTAAACATTCCTTCTAAACATCCCACTAGGCAATGCCAAGGATCGGCTAGTTTAGAGGTATTGGTGATTTTAGGCAACCTGCTGTATAGGTCCACCACCCCCC
>DKIG01000036.1 GCA_002454165.1 Gammaproteobacteria bacterium UBA6724 | reverse complement strand
ATGATTGATGTATAAGCTCAGATACCTTTGGCGCCCCCCCAGCGCCGTCATTCCTGCCCGGCCCGTCATTCCAGCGAAAGCTGGAATCCAGAATCCTCGTGTGACCGCCGGCGTATAAGATGCGTCACCACCAAGCATTTCACTGGATTCCGTGTCAAGCACGGAATGACGGCCCGGGGGCACGGAATGACAGCCTCGGTGGAGGAAATATTAAACGCGAAGAGATGGTGACGGGAGAGTTATGGCGGTAGCAGGCGACGGCGGTTACTCCAAAATTACTGAGCAGACGCCGACAATCACCGGCGCCGATGTCAAGATGACACTCACCACCTAATCACTTCTGATCCAGATGGGTGTTATAGTCGGCACGGTGTTGGTCTTTCCGTTTGGGAGTAATTCCGATGAGTGTGTATGACTTCACGCTATTCATACTCTCCTTGTATCTCATCGGGCTATATCCGACTCACCGCAAGTAACATCAATCCAGGGTGGTCGCGCGGGCGGCGTGATGGCAAGTTATTCTACCAACGAATTCAAATCAGGTCTCAAGGTGCTGTTGGAAGGCGACCCTTGCAGTATCGTGGAGAACGAATTTGTCAAGCCCGGCAAGGGACAGGCATTCAATCGGGTCAAGTTGAAAAATCTCAAAACGGGGCGGGTCTGGGAACGAACCTTCAAATCTGGCGAATCCATAGAGGCGGCTGATGTGATGGAAATTGAAATGGAATATTTGTATTTCCACGGTGAGCAGTGGCACTTTATGAAGACAGACGGCAGTTACGATCAGCTCACCGCAGACAGATCTGTCGTTGAGGATTGCATTCAGTGGTTGAAAGAAACCAACCGTTACATCGTGACAATTTGGAATGATGTATCCATCAGCCTAGTACCTCCCAATTTTATAGAACTTGAAGTGGTAGCAACCGACCCGGGTCTAAAGGGAGATACGGCAAGTGGCGGTACCAAGCCCGCCACCCTCAGCACGGGTGCTGTCGTGAAGGTACCGTTGTTCATCAATGTTGGTGAAGTCATCCGCGTTGATACCCGAACCGCAGAATATCAGAGCAGAATAAAAGGTACTGCTTCTTGACTAATCCTCTGCATTTGAGAAGTGACCTGCTCAAAACGGTGCGCCAGTATTTTTTCGACGAGGGTCTGCTGGAAGTTACGACACCCACCCTGGGGTGCTATGGCGTCAGCGATCCGAATCTTGACAATCTGAGATTGGCAGACGGCGCATCAAATAATCCTCGCAGTTATTATCTACAGACTTCACCCGAGTATGCGATGAAGCGACTCCTCGCCCGATATAAGGAGAGCATCTTCCAGATCTGCCCTGCCTATCGCGGCGGTGAATCAGGCGGGCAACATCGTCCGGAGTTTCTCATGCTGGAATGGTATCGCTGTGGGTTTGACCTGCCTCGCTTAATGGATGATGTGACGCATCTGCTACATTTTTGCGCTGATAACCTGGAACATCATCAGTTGGCCGAGGAAAACCTGATAAATTACCTTCAAGAGAGCAAAAAGGATTCGGCGACCTGTCCCGAGAGAGTTGAGTATCAGAGGTTGTTCCAGGCGGCGTTTGATGTGAACCCGCACCGCGCGAGCCTGGAAGATTTGCAGAGGTTAGCGGCGGCTCACAAGATCCAGCATCTGTCTGGCAGGGATAATCACGCGGAGAGGCAGGATTACCTGGATGCTCTCTTTGCCTTGGTTGTGGAGCCGAGACTCAGGGTACCTACCCTGGTGTATGATTTTCCTGCCTGCCAAGCGGCACTTGCCAAGTTGCACGAGAATGACCGAGGCGAGACGGTCAGTAGTCGGTTTGAGCTTTATGTGCTGGGGATGGAAGTGGCGAATGCCTACGACGAACTGAACGACGAAGCCCAGCTCCGCGCCAGATTCGCGAGCAACAATCGGATTCGTCGTAACCGCTCTCTGCCAGTCGTACCTGATGACGAAGACCTGTTGCAGTCAACTAACCATCTGCCCGCCTGCGCCGGGATTGCCCTCGGTATAGACCGACTGCTGATGGCGATAATGGGCACGGATTCCATAGAGGCTGTTCAGTGTTTGTGATTGCCCTGGGATGGAATGCCTGGCATCCCCGTCGTCCCCGTGAATCATAGCGGCACCCACCCTTAGCAGGTTTTTCGGATGGCGGGGGGCGCACGGAATGACGGTTCAATGGGGCATCAAATGACGAGGCGAGGCAGGTCTTTCACAAGAATGGATTTCAGGACAGATCAAATTTAGATCGGGTTATACTTTACCAAAGTTGAGCCTTCCAACTCGCTTTGTCGCTTCCGTTTCCCTCTTGTCTGCTAAATGCCTGAGCGAATAAAAATAGCATTCTCAATTCTTTCAAACACTTTCTGATAAACATTCGCATCTAAAATAGGAGTTTCCTTTTTTGTGGCCGGTGCTGTGTGTGTTGTGTTTGATTCAGTTGCGTAATCGTAGTCTGGGTAAGTTACTTCTGGACTTGATCTCTTAGAAATTATATTAAGCCTGACCTGAGTCATTTTTCCGATTTTCTCAATAAATGCCGTACCAACGAATTGCTCGTAGGTTGTTCGCTTCATCCTACAAAGAAATCCGCTTGGACAGAGATCAACAACCACACTTTCAGCAGTGATAATGCCAGTGTCTTTGTCAGCGGTTTTGATAATGTAGCTTAAATCTTGAAACACTGACACAACGCTTGGAAATACGATATCTTTTGTTGATTCATATTGTCGTGTCTGCAAATTTTGTATTTCAAGCGGGGTCATTGGGGTCATTCTTGTGGTTTCTGGACTAGTTGCGCACCCTGCCACCGAAATAACCAGAAGAGAAATTGATATAAGTATAAGATTTTTCACCACAATCTCTAGAGAAATGATTTTAAAAGGTTGATGTTCTACTGCGAAAATCGCTCACAATATCATTAGCGTCAAATTTGATAATCAAAGTAGTCATACGCGAACTGCTCTCAGACCCGGAAGCAGTTGAAATTTTGCTACCGAAGATGATTGTCCAATCTACCCCTGCTCTTGCCAGTTGACCAGATGATTGCGAAACTTGTGCTACTCGTTGGTAAGTCCACACTTCCCGCCCGCTACCATCACGAGTCGTGATATTCGGACCGCCAAAGGTCTCTAAAATATCAGATTTGGTTGTTGTTCCTACAATCAAATTTAACTGAATATTACCTTGTGTTAGCGCTGAGTTTTGCCTGGTAAGCGGCTCTGGCTCCGGCTCTGGCGGCGCAACACAAGCTGATAACAACAAGATTGGTATTATTGATAAGAGAGGAAAGGCGCCTGTCAATGCACAGCGCGCCTTATAAAGAATGAACAATCTACTATCCCCTAAAACTCAAATTGCAAGCCCATTCGCAGTGCCCAAAGGGAGCGTTGTTCCAGCACATCACTCACGCTACTACCTTCATTAAATTCCTCAAAGACGAATTGTCCCTCGTCGTTAAGGCTGGACTTAACCGCCTGCTGTGAGAAAAACTTCGCATCATTCACATGACCCCATTCCTTGCTCAGGAAGTTACCCAGGTTGTACAGCTTCAGGTATAACCTGCTGGAAGTGCCATCAATGAAACTGGGCAACTCCTGGTCAATCCGGATATCAAACCGATTACTCCATCTGACATGGGTTTCATTGCGGTCAACAAAACCGGTGCCCAGATCCTCTCTATCTACGAAGGCATTGAAGGCAGCCATGTCAAAATCAGGACCAAAAACAACATGCGGATCATTCGGACCCGGGACATAGAGGAGGTGCCTGCCATATCGACCTTCACCTTCCAGATCATTGAACCCATCCGTATCGGAGCCCATCGTATAACTCTGTCCCTGACCTTCGCTGGCATAGCCCATGAGGGTGATTCTGGTCTCAAGATCACCAATGAGGTTGGTAGCCCAACTGGCGCGCAGGGTCAACCGATGCGGGACAACATAATTGGAATCACCAACAGCCGGATCGTTAATATCAAGTGTCGCCAGATTTTCATAATTGGACTGGGCAACAGAAGAAGTCATCGGCACTACATCTTCCGCATCGGTATAGGCGTACCCCAGCATTAGTTCCAAACCAAAATCAAAATCCTTGCGCAACACGACCGAGAAGACATCAGACTCAGAGACCCGGCCGGTATTGGTCAGCATCCAATTATTCTCTTGATTGGTAAAGGCATAGACCGGCACCCCAGTGGTAGTGCGTCCCACTATAGTCTGAGACAGGTCAACATACATGGCGGCATCTTCAACCCGCGTATGGAGATAATCTATATCGGCCGTGATGTCCCACCAGGGGGTGCGCCAGGTACCACCAAGCGCCAGTTTCCATTCATTCGGTTGCTCATAGGAGGGATCAATCAAGACCAGCCTGCTGGTGCTGCCGTCGGCCTCAGAAGCTGCCGCTACATCATCAAACAATTTCTGGGGTGTAGCCCTGCCAGGGGCATTGCTGGTCAAAGGAATAGTGCCATCCAGTATTGACCTTGAGGCGTCATAATTCCTCAGCCGTTGCTGAACATTGGTAATGCCATCATTGCTCCAGGCATTGGAAAGCCAGACATTTGGATTACCCCCCGAGTAAAGACCAATACCACCTCGCAGGGTCAGGTCAAGGCGCGGGTCCCAGGTGAACCCTAACCTCGGCATCAAGAGGGAAAGTCCGTCAATATTTACATCGTTACGCAGGCCGTTGTTCGCCGTGGCGAATGCCTGATTGAATCTTGGTTTGTCGCTGCTGGTAAACCTGTCGTAACGCAAACCGGCGACTATCGTCAGATCATTGGTCAGGAAATAAATCTCATCCTGAATATAGAAGCTGTGCAGTACATTGCTGAAATTTGCCACGGCGTCGGCCGCGTTGTTAGTGCCACCGCCGCTACCGTAGTAGATTTGGCTTGGACGCCCAAGTTCAAATTTCTCAATACCAGACAGACCGCATTCACCGTCAAATTTGCTCTGGGCACCGATGAGGTCAACACATGGCACCGGCATACCGTCGTCGTCTAGGATAGACGAAAGCTCATCGGGATCAAAATTATCAAAGAAATTGTATTCCCCGCCGCGGGAATGTTGCACGAAGAGGTTATAAATCTCCAGATCTTCCCGCTCGTAGCCGAAGGTGATGACATGATTACCCAACAAATATTGACCGGAAAACTTTAAATACTCAGTACTGGTAGAGAGTTTGTTTGCTTGGCGGGAGTCATCGGCACCAAGATACACAGTACGCCGCGCGTCACGCTGCGCGTCGGGATCTTCAATGTTGATCTGGAAATCGCCAAAATCCTTGGGACCAACAGTGACCTGGGAATCGTCCAGATCATTCTTGCTGTAGAAGAATTCCGTGGAAAAAGCATCCGACCAGTAGGACGCTAGTTTGACGGTAAAGGTCTCCGATTCCGCACCCTTTACATAGAAGTGATTGGCGAATTCAAACTCGCTACTGTCACCATCCGAGTCCCGGTCCTGAAAGCCGTCATAATAGTTATAAATAAAAGCGGCATTGTGACGGCTACTGATATTCCAATCCACCCGCAACATATATTTTTCATCATCCTGGGCACCATCGCTTGGAGAGCCGCCCGGGTCGTAGTCATACACAGTCCTCGCAATGGACACTATGCGGTTATAATCAGCCGCGCTCAGCCAGTCTCGGTCATCACCCACCCCCTGGCCATCATGACCACGAGCAAGGAATCTAGGCTTTTCAGTCTTCTCATAGGCGGCGAAAATGAACAGACTGTCCTCAATAATAGGACCGCCAAGGGTGATTCCATATTTTCTATCGTTATAGTCGGCTGTACTAAAATCCCGACCGTCCCCTATTGAATCGCCACGCATATCTTCATTGGTGTACTCAAAAAAGACATTGCCGTCCCACTCGTTGGTCCCGGATCTGGTCACTGCATTGATACTACAAGCCGAAAAACTGCCATAGGTCACATCAAAAGGAGCCAATTCAACCGAAATTTGCGCCAGAGCATCATAGGGGAAGGGCAAGCCGGTGGCTGTTGAGTAACCATTGTCGTTCAAACCAAACCGGTCATTGTGGCTGACGCCATCCAGGGAAATGCTGTTGAACCTGGGATGCTTGCCGCCGCAGTTTACCGAGTATCCATCGTCTTGATTGTCAATGTTTATTCTTGGATCTATACCATAAACATCAGTGATATCACGATCAAAAGCGACTGCGGTTGCCAGGTCATGGCTAGAAAATGTCGCCGAGGGTCCGGCTGCCACATCCGAGAGGGTGGTAGCTTCGCCGTAAACAACTACCTCTTCAATGAGGGGTGACTCCGCCAGATCAATCAGAAGGTAATAAGCATCGCCCAGGCTGATGGATTGAACTGTCAGAGATTTTTCAGCCACGACAATCCGGTAGGGACCACCAACAGGCAATCGCGATGCCAGGAATACCCCTTCACTATTGGTTGAGAAGGTCCGCAACACCCCGGTGCGTTGGTCAGTGACTTCCACTCTAGTACCCGTGACCGGGCTTCCAGACGGACTGACGACCTTCCCTCTAATGGAAGATGTGGTATCCGCCGCCTGCAATACAGTTGGTGATATCAGAAGCAGAAGTAGCAATAAACCTGATGAGTAAACCAGGCTTGCAAATGAATATTTCTTCATTATTTTCCCCCTTAATTTGTCTATGTAAACCAACCCCGGCACTAGAGAGTGCATTGAGTAACTCTACACCAAGGCCGCTGGAATTTATACACTTTGTGTATAAGCTCAGATACCTTTGGCACTCCCCCAGCTCCGTCATTCCGTGCTTGACACGGAATCCAGACTGGCTGATTGGCGACACCCTCTTCTCGTTATTACCCAGGTGCCTTCGTTGTCGTTATTGTCGTGGTTGTCGTCGGGTTTTTCTGGATTCCAGCTTCCGCTGGAATGACGGGGGAGGAGTGACACTACCGTCATTCCCCCAGCTCCGTCATTCCCC
>DKIG01000059.1:260-4583 GCA_002454165.1 Gammaproteobacteria bacterium UBA6724 | reverse complement strand
CAGTATCTAGAGCAGAAACAGCAAGTGCTGGAAGACTACCCTGTTTTTATGGCGATAGCGGAAGACATAGGCTACGACGCAACGGGGAAACCCACCAACAATAACGAACTCGATACTATAGGCAAAGAACTTGCGCGGTTTATTGAAACGATTGAAACGGGGAAAGCATGAGTTTTCAGATTTCGCCAAAAATTGATAATGGCAAGATGTTTCTGGTCAAACGTAGTGAATTGGAGGGGCGACTGGATTCATTTTTTTATATCCCTGATATTGTTCTAATTGACAATCTTGTTAAGTCAAAAAGCAACCTAAAATTGGGCGATTTAATTCTTGATATGAATGGGGGAGCAACACCAAAAAAAACTGATAAAGAAAAATTCTATTCAGATAAACACCATGGCATTCCATTGTTGAGAGTTCAAAATATCACTGAACAAGGTATCAGTACGACCAATGCCATTTACATCAATCACGATACACATAATGGCTACTTGCAACGTAGTCAGGTGCTTGAAAACGATTTGCTGGTCACAATTACAGGAAGAATAGCCAGTTCAGCAGTGGCCCAGAAGCGTTTTATTGGCAATATCAATCAACATTCAGTTGTTATAAAAACAAAAAATAAAGAGACAAGCCAATATATTGCAGTATTTCTAAATTCGCATGTAGGGCAAAAACTTGCCTTAAAGAGAACCACTGGAGGTACTAGGCCAGCTTTAGATTATGATGCGTTAAAGAGCATTCCTATTATAGAAAACTTGCCCATAGTGGCGAAAATGGATGCCGCCTACGCCAACAAAAAACAAAAAGAGACCGAAGCACAATGGTTACTGGACAGCATTGATGGTTATCTTTTAGGTGAGTTAGGTATTCAACTGCCAGAGCAAGAAGAAAACACCTTGCAAAGCCGAATGTTTACACGGCAATTGAGCGAGGTATCGGGCGGACGGTTTGATCCTAAATTGTATGCTAATAGAACCGTGTCTTTGAAAACATCCATAAATGGCTCGACTTTTCCAAATTACAAATTAAAGCAGCTTATCGTTGAAAGTGTTGCAGGTGATTGGGGAAAAGAATTGGATTCTAATCTTGATGGATTTGAAAAATGTTTGGTAATCCGTGCAACAGAATTTGATAATTCATTCAATCTAAATTTAGATAATACAAGATTAAAACATCGTCTAGTCAGCGATAAGAAACTTCAAAAGATAAGTGTCAAAGAAAATGATTTGTTAATTGAAAAATCAGGTGGCAGTCCAGATCAACCCGTTGGCAGAACCGCGATAATAACAAAAGAAGTTATAGGACAATCTAGTCATCCTATTGGATATAGTAATTTTGTTCAAAAAATCAGAATTGATGAAAATTGTGTATCGCCAAGCTATTTGTTCTGTTTTCTAAAGACAATTCATAGCATCGGGCTAACCGACTCTATGCAGAGTCAAACTCACGGCATCCGAAATCTAATAATGGCAAATTATTATAATCAAAGTATCCCAATCCCACCGTTAGAAAAACAAACCGAAATCGCTAATCACATCACCAAAATCCGCAACCAAGCCAAACAACTCCAACAGCAAGCCAAAGCGGGATTAGAGCAAGCCAAAAAAGAAGTAGAGGCGATGATTTTAAGTGATGATGCAATCAAAGAATGACAAGATACTGCTATCAAACAAACAAGCTGGCAAGCCTTTGCTTGTAACTTTCAATTTTTTAATTAAACACCCGTCTAGTGATTAAAAATCTTGAAACGCTACTCACGCTTGCTCGAGCCGGTACCATGATGGAGGCGAGTACCGAATTGAGAATTACCCAGTCCGCAGTCAGCAAGCGAATCTCCGCGCTGGAACAGTTTTACGACCGCAAACTGATTCAAAAAAAGGGGCGGCGAGTTGAACTGACGCAGCACGGCAAGCAACTGGTGGACAAGATATCGCCGATACTCTCTGAACTCAGAGGTCTCTTTATGGGTGAAGCAACGACCGGACAGGGGGAGCTGCTGGTCGGGGTCTCAGATGCAATCCTATCTTCCTGGGGACCGAAGGTCTTCCATCGGGTCAAGGATGAACTGCCGGACCTGAGCTTCGTGTTCCACACGCATCGGACGCCCGTGGTGCTGGATCGTATTCGCTCAGGTGAGTTCATGGTTGGCGTCTGCACTGGCTCAGATACGCTTGACACTGACTTGCAATCCGAGGTCTTGACCCAGGAGCCTATGGTCATCATTCCTTCAGGGCTGGTGCCGATCAAATTCCCCGCTAAGGGTGAGTTGAGTGTCATTACGATTGAAGATTACTCTGGCGCCTGGCGGTCTTTTCGGGATGAGGTAAAGCGTCTCGGCATTAAACGGGAGGTATCTCTGGAATCTTTTTTCAGCGTTGCACAAATGGCGATTGCAGGCTTTGGTCATGGCATGGTACCGATAGGTGTTGCTAGAACCTTGAAAATCCCCGAATCTTGTTTGATCAATCTCGGCAGTCGGGGATTGCATAGGCCGGTGCGATTTGTCGCGCGTAAATCAACTTGGTCCTTGCCGATAGTCGCTAACTTTTACCAGTCCCTTGCGGAACTATTGCGTAATTCAGTCTATCCAGATGAGGGCCAATAATCGTCAGGCGATTAGGGCTCTCGGATGACTCGGTCCTGCCGACCTGCTTGGCAGCAACACCAAAACTGGCAGCAATGTCAATGACCTCTGTTACCCGGTGATGCGGCACAAACACCTCCATACGATGCCCCATGTTGAAGACTTGATACATTTCATGCCAGTCAGTGCCAGACGCCTTCTGGATGGTGGCGAAGAGGGGGGGAGTGTCAAACAGATTATCCTTGATGTAGTGAATACCCTTGCTGGACTTCAGGCATTTGGTCTGGGCACCGCCAGAACAATGCACTATGCCTTTCAATTCCTGCCCCAGCACTTCGCGTATCCGGTAGATGATCGGCGCGTAGGTTCTTGTCGGACTGAGCAGGGCTTCCCCCATCGTCAATTGGCTGTCGGGCAGGGGGTCATCCAGCATGTAGGGTCCGCAGTAAATCAGATTTGAATCAATGCTGTTATCAAAAGTCTCGGGATATTTTTCTGCATAGTAGTGAGACAGGATATCGTGCCGGGCACTGGTCAAGCCGTTGCTGCCTATGCCGCTGTTGTAGCCGTCCTCGTAAGCCGCCTTGCCAGTGGACGAGAAGCCAACAATGGCGAGGTCCTGGGTAATCTTGTTGGTGACGATGTCCTGTTTATTCAGCATCGCAACGGCGCAGGAATCAACGATGATAGTGCCGGTCAGATCGCCGACATCGGCAGTTTCTCCTCCACCTGAGTAGATCTTCACGCCCTGCTCACGCAACCTGGTCAGGAAGGCTTCGGTGCCATCAATCAATGCCGATATCACCTCGCCGGGGCAATTCATGGCGTTGCGGTTAATAGTATTGGAAATGAGTATGCGCTCGCCGCCGCCAACACAGAGCAGGTCATCAAGGTTCATCACGATGCTGTCCTGAGCGATACCGTGAAAGACCCTGACATCCCCTGATTCTTTGTAACTCAGATAAGCGATGATGGACTTGGTACCAGCGCCATCGGCATGTATCACATTACATTTGTTCGGATTGCCGCTGAGAAAGTCCTCGGTGACCTTGCAAAATGCTCCCGGGAAGATGCCAGGTTTCACCTGGTCAATAGCCGAGTGTACTTCTCGCTTGTCGGTGCTCACTCCCCGTGCCTGATACCGACTTGCGGCAGCGGACAAGGTTGCGGACAGGGTTACTGTATATCCTGACCTTTCCCGCGCCCTCAGTAGCCCCCGGAACTCAAGTTGGCGATAGGCTTTGGAGACGGTGTTAGGGGCGATACCCAGGTCGGTTGCCAGCCTACGAATGCTAGGGAGCCTGGTACCCGGCGGCAATTCATCAGCGGTGATGGCGAAGTGAATTTGCTCAACTATTTGCTGGAATACAGGGCTTGCCGCTTGCGGGTTGATGTGAATTTTCATCGGTGCTGGACAAGACCAGAGAAGACGCACTGTATCACTCTTGTGGTGCAAAATGAAATCCCTGTATAGGTCCACCACCCCCCGCGCCTGCCACGACGTATGCCTGCCACGCCAGCACCAACCAATGCTGGACGCTAACGGCACCACCACGCCGTCATTCCAGCGCAGGCTGGAATCCAGAGTGAAGCATAAGACGGCGTAGGCGTGACGACGACGGCGACCGTGATGTGGTGGCGGCGGGGGTGACCGCGATGGTGAGCGCGGGAAACTTGACGTCGACGGCGACCACGATGTGGTGGCGGCGGTACCCTCCCCCGTCATTCCAGCGGAA
>DKIG01000059.1:0-184 GCA_002454165.1 Gammaproteobacteria bacterium UBA6724 | reverse complement strand
GGGTAATAACGAGAAGAGGGTGTCGCCAATCAGCCAGTCTGGATTCCGTGTCAAGCACGGAATGACGGAGCTGGGGGAATGACGGAGTCAGGGGAGTGACGGAGCCAGGGGAATGACGGAGCCTGGGGAATGACGGAGCTGGGGGAGTGCCAAAGGTATCTGAACCTATACAGTAACATTCTGG
>DKIG01000003.1:38150-39324 GCA_002454165.1 Gammaproteobacteria bacterium UBA6724 | reverse complement strand
TTTTTGCGTGTTGGCATATCAGTCGTACAAATCAATTAGTTGCCGTCGGTTGATGCCAGCATTATTCCCTGGATGCTTCGCCAGACAGTGCGGGATTGCGGGATTGCGTGAATAGTGTAGCAAAAAAAGCCGTCTCTGGCAGGCGGGGCGGTGGCGTGATGGACATGAAGCATCAAGTTTTCCGCATGACTGGCAGAATTCGGTATCATCATACATGTGAACAAGCTCACCGAATCCACTACCGATGGTCGCAAGCTCCGTAGCCAGAGTAGCAAGCTCAGAATAGTTGCCGCCATGCTGGAACTGGTCCGAGAAGGTCGCATAGCACCGACTGCCGAAGAAGTTGCGCGTCGGGCAAATGTCGGTTTGAGGACTGTGTTCAGGCGGTTCAGTGATATGGAAAGCCTGTATGCGGAGATGGCGGGCGCTATCAATGAAAAAATCAACTCCATTATTGACGAACAAACAAGCGATGCGGACTGGAAGGAAAATTTAAAACATCTTGTGGCACGACGGCTCAGAGTGTACGAAGTGATCATGCCCTATCGGGTTGCCGCTGATGCGCTGAAGTTCCAGTCCACCATCCTCCTGAATCGGCACATGGAAATCGTGCGGAATGAAAGACAACGGCTGGTCGCGGTATTGCCGTCGGCCTTGCTGAATGACAAGCCCCTGATTGATGGGTTAGAGGCGGTACTTTCCTTTGATATGTGGAATCAACTGAGAAATGATCAACGATTATCCGCCAGCGACGCCACCGCCGTGGTCAATCGTATCGTGGACAGCTTGTTGATTTGACCCGAAAAACACTCTGGGAAATGGAGGACGGAGCGGGAGTCGAACCCGCCTATATGGTGTTGCAGACCACTGCCTAACCGCTTGGCTATCCGTCCTGATTACAAAATGCTGATTTGGAAAAGGCTGTTGTTGAATATGTTGTTAGATATGTTGTTGGAATATGTCGTTGGATGCAATAGTGTATAAAAGATATAACCTTTTATAAAAGATACAAAAATCAGTCAGTTATGATACATATTGATAAATTAGATTAAGTGTATTATTTGTCAATCTACCAGTAATCTGAACAAGAAGTCTGGCAGTTCACCTGCTCAAGAGGCTACCAGTCTAGCGGATTTTTGGCGCTTTTTCATAGCCACAGGTTCATAACCACAGG
>DKIG01000003.1:37494-38062 GCA_002454165.1 Gammaproteobacteria bacterium UBA6724 | reverse complement strand
GCGGCGGAGACATAGAGCAGGGTTTGCCCTAGAAACCTTGCTGTGGATGGCTCCGTGCCTGAAGCGAAGAGCAGGATGATGGCGAGCATCTGGAAGAGGGTTTTGGCTTTCGCCAGAACCGAGACAGCAACGCCACGCATTTGACTGTAATGCGCCATCCATTCCCGCAGGGCGGAGACGACGATCTCCCTGCCGACGATGACCAGCGCGGGTATCGCCAGGACGGCACTTGCCTGGTCCTCTACCAGCAGGACCAGGGAAATAGCCACCAGTAACTTGTCTGCGACCGGGTCCAGAAAGGCACCGAAGGCAGTCGTCTGGCCTAGTCTTCTCGCCAGGTATCCATCCAACCAGTCGGTGATGCTAGCGAGTGTAAACAGGGCAGCAGACGCCAGATAATGCCAAGTGAAGGGCAGATAAAAAACGATAACGAGTACGGGGATCAGCAGTATCCTCAAGCCGGTTAAGATGGTTGGCATATTCAATGGCGGTTCCCCAACAATAGATTGTATAAGCTCAGATACCTTTGGCACTCCCCCAGCTGCGTCATTCCCCTGGCTCCGTCATT
>DKIG01000003.1:1762-37311 GCA_002454165.1 Gammaproteobacteria bacterium UBA6724 | reverse complement strand
GGGGGGTGGTGGACTTATACATAGATTGGACATTGGTGGCTTGCGGTAGCACCGGTCGCCAATCGCCATCTTTGGCAGAGACTTAAACCTTGTCCTGTTGTGCATCTTCTTGTTTCCGACCTTTTGTTGCTGGCATTTTGTTGCCGACCTTTTGCTGCTGGTATTTTGCTGCCGAAGCGCATCATAGGAAATAGATAGCACCAGAATCTCCCTTCCCTGACTGAGCCTAGTGTGCATCGGTTTAATGGTTGTGCAAACTGGTATAAATGTGTTCCGCCAATAGACTACTGATGCCTGCTACCTTTGCCAGCTCTTCAGCACTGGCAGCCTGGACCCGGGCGGCATCCCCGAAGCGACGCAGGAGGGCACGGCGGCGTTTTGGTCCCACCCCGTCAATTTGTTCCAGCAAGGATTCCTTTCTCTTCCTATCGCGCCTGTTCCGATGCGCGGTAATGGCGAAGCGGTGACTTTCATCCCGGATATGCTGAATCAAATGTAGCCCCGGATTATCCGCTGCCAATTTCAATGTCTGTCCGCCTGGCAATATCAGCGTTTCATTACCCGCCTTGCGTGCCCTGCCCTTCGCCACAGCGATCAGTTGCACACCGGCTATTTGCAGTTCCTCCAGCACCTTCTCTGCTTCGCCAAGCTGCCCCTTACCGCCGTCAATAAACAGCAGGTCCGGCAAGCGTCCCTCCCCTTTTTTGATGCGAGTATAACGGCGGCGAAGTGCCTGGGACATGGCGGCATAGTCGTCGCCCGGTGTGATGTCCTCAATGTTGAAGCGACGGTAATCTGATTTGAGGGGACCCTTCTGATCAAAGACAACGCAGGAAGCGACGGTTGCTTCACCGGCACTGTGGCTGATGTCAAAACATTCAAGTCTCGTTGGCACCGAAGGTAAGGCAAGGGCTTCCTGCAAAGCGCTAAGCCTGCGTTGCAGGTTGTTGCTGTTGGCGAGATAGCTGCCGAGGCTCTGCTCAGCATTGGTTAACGCCAGGGCAACCCAGCGTTTGCGGTGTCCTCGGACCCGGTTGGATATTCTGACCCGGTGAGACGACTCCCTGCCCAGGGTTTCCTCAAACAACAATCTATCCCTGACGCCGTGACTCAGAACAATTTCAGATGGAATATCTGTTGCCCGTGCCGAGCCCGTCACGGCATTAGTCCGATCCCGACCCGGACTGAGATAAAACTGGGGCAGAAAGGCCGCCAGCACTTCTGCTTGAGCTTCCTCCCGCCGGTTTTTTGGGAAAAATGCCTTGTTCCCCAGTAGGCGCCCACCACGAATAAACATGACCAGTACACAGGCGCCGCCCGGGTTAATCGCCACTGCCATCACATCCAGATTACCCTGTTTACCCACCACATATTGCCGTTCTTGAATCTGCTGCAGACGCTTGATCTGGTCGCGATAAAGCGCTGCCTTTTCAAACTTCATGGCGCGGGATGCCTGGTCCATCTTGTTGGCATAGTCAGTCATCACCGCATCGCTTTTGCCATCCAGGAACATCTGGGCATGTTGGACATCATCGGCATAGTCCTCCGGTGATATAAGACCGCAGCAAGGAGCGGAGCAACGTTTGATCTGATATTGCAAACAGGGTTTGCTACGGTTTTTGAAAAATGTGTCCTCACACTGCCGGACCCGAAACGTCTTTTGCAAGATATGCAGAGAATCACGGACACTCTGGACGCTGGGGAAGGGACCAAAATACTTGCCGTCTTTTTTCCTGGCGCCACGATAAAAAGCCAGGCGGGGAAACTCATCACGACTGGACAGATAGATCCAGGGATAGGATTTGTCATCACGGAACATGATGTTAAAGGGAGGCTTGTACTCCGTAATGAGCGACTGCTCCAACAGGAGGGCTTCTATCTCGCTAGCAGTCACGGTGATTTCCACATCCTGGATGCGAGACACCAGTGCCAGCGTCTTGGCGGCAAGGGCGGTGGAGCGAAAGTAACTTGATAGTCGGTTTTTAAGATTTTTCGCCTTGCCGACATACAGCAGGTCGCCAGACTGATTAAGCATACGATACACACCAGGGCGGCTGGTCAGGTGCTTCAGAAAGGCTTGATGATCAAATGCTGTCATAGCAGGAATCTGTCGGGGTCGGCTTGTGTCCACCGGAAGAGTTTACACTGACAAGCAAGCTTCGTCAGAATGCCAGCATCAGGCTATGAAGCGGTGCGGAAACTAGGTCGCCACCTCGGCATCAATAATGCCGTGTTTGATGGCAAGTCTTGCCAAACCGACATCATTCTTCAGTTCTAATTTTTCAAAGACCCGGTAGCGGTAGCTGTTGATCGTCTTCGGGCTTAGGGACAGATTTTCAGATATTTCCTGGACTCTGTGTCCCATAATGATCATCAGGGTTACCTGCATTTCCCGCCCGCTCAGTGCCTCAAAGGGTGAATTCTTCTCGCCTGAAAAGGGCCTAAGTGCGAGTTGCTGGGCTATGTCGGAACTAATATAACGATGCCCCGCCATGACCTTCCTGATTGCCAGTAGCATTTCATCAATGTCGGTGCGCTTGGTGAGATAACCAGCGGCACCTACATTGAGCAGTTTGGATGGATAGGGTTCGTTCTCATAGATGGTCACCACCAGCACCTTCAGCTCAGGGTGGGCGCGGAGACACCGCCGGGTGGCTTCCAGGCCCCCTATGCCCGGCATCTGTACATCCATCAGCACGATATCCGGTTTCAACCGTATGACGAGATCAACGGCTTCTTCCCCGGTAGCAGCCTCGCCTACGATTTTAATACCGGCAACATCTTCCAGTAGTCGGCGGGTACCGATCCGGACCAATTGATGATCGTCTGCAAGGATTATTCTAATCACTGCCAAGCTCCCTTCATCCACCGTCAAGATAGACCCCAGGCAGGGGAAATGAAAGTCAGTCAGGTCTGCAAAAACGCGTAGTTATCTCCCGGAAAAATGTGCGACATCAGCCCGTAAATGCCTGCAATCCGGTCTGTGCACGCCCGAGAATCAAGGCATGGATGTCGTGCGTACCCTCGTATGTATTGACCGTTTCCAGGTTCATCATATGGCGAATGACAGGATATTCATCGGAAATGCCGTTGCCGCCGTGCATATCACGGGCTTGACGGGCTATATCTAGTGCCTTGCCGCAGTTGTTGCGTTTCATCAGGGAAATATTCTCCACCGGGCAGTTATCCTCATCCATCAGACGACCCAATCGCAGCGCACCTTGCAAGCCAAGCGCAATCTCGGTTTGCATGTCTGCCAGTTTCTTCTGAATAAGTTGATTCGCCGCCAGGGGCCTGCCGAACTGCGTACGTTCCAGGGTATAGTTTCTGGCAGCATGCCAGCATGCTTCAGCCGCGCCCATACTGCCCCAGGCTATGCCATAACGCGCCCGGTTCAGGCAACCAAAAGGTCCGCCCAAACCCTTGGCATCTGGTAGCAGGCCTGCCTCTGGTATTTCCACATCGGAGAGAATGATTTCCCCCGTCGTTGATGCCCGCATGCTGAATTTGCCTTCTATGGTCGGGGTGGCGAAGCCGGGACTACCTCGCTCTACCAGAAAGCCACGGATGTCTCCGTCCAGTTTTGCCCAGACCACCGCCAGATCAGCAATGGGTGAATTGGTAATCCACATCTTGGCACCGTTCAGCAGGTAACCGTCTGCTATCTTCTCGGCTCTGGTAATCATGCTACCCGGGTCAGAGCCATGGTCAGGCTCAGTCAGCCCGAAGCAACCCACCCATTCCCCGGTCGCCAGTTTCGGGAGATATTTTTCCCGTTGGCTTTCGGTGCCATAAGCATAGATGGGGTGCATGACCAGTGATGACTGCACGCTCATTGCGGAACGATAGCCGCTATCAACCCGCTCTACTTCTCTGGCGACAAGTCCGTAGGAAACATAGTTGACGCCAGGGCAGCCATATTTTTCCGGCAGGGTCGGGCCGAGCATGCCGAGCGCGCCCATTTCCACCATGATCTCGCGGTCAAAACGTTCTTCCCTGTAGGCTTGCTGCACTCTGGGAAGCAAGTTGTTTTGCGCATAGTCTCTTGCCGTATCACGGATCAATCTCTCGTCTTCAGTTAATTGGGCATCCAGAAAAAATGGGTCTTCCCAATTGAAAGTAGTCATAATTACCTCCAGGTTTTGGTGAAATTGGTGGGGTGGCAGTATAGGAAATGACAAGTCAGAAAACAAAAGCAGTATTGTATTCCGCCACTTTTTTATACATATTGCTTGGCAATCTAACCATTATTGTCATGCGCAACAAATCATGAAGGGATATTCTACTCGGGATGTGGCGGAGCTGTTGGATATATCCCGAAAGGTAATTCGTGAATTCGCAAGAACCGGCATCCTTGACCCGGTACGAACCCGGGGCAATCATTATCGCTTCAATTTTCAGGACATCATTGTTCTTCGTACCGCAAAGGAGTTGATGGCGACCGGCATCCGTCGGAGTCAAATCAACAAAACGCTGTTTCAATTAAAGACTCAACTACCCTCAAATCGAAGCCTCACCTCCTTCCGAGTGAGCGGTGATGGCGGCGCGGTTGTCATCCACGAGGATGATCGCGTTTACAATCCAGAGTCGGGTCAGATTCATTTTAATTTTGCGGTTGCCGAACTTGCCGGGTCCGTGGCACCGCTTGCCAGACAGGCAGTAGAAGCCGCGGCTATCAGTAATCAACTTTCCGCCGACGACTGGTTTGACCTGGGTGTTGATCTTGAGGCCGTGTCTCCCGAGGACGCGCCCGTGGCTTACCTGAGAGCGATTGAACTTGCTCCGAACCACTCAGACGCGCATGTCAATATAGGTCGATTACTCCAGGAAGCAGGTAAATATAAGGAAGCGGAAATACATTACCGTCATGCCCTGGAAGCCGAGCCTGAGAATCTGCTTGCCACGTTTAATCTTGGCACTCTGTTTGAGGATATTGGGCGCATTGAGGATGCCATCAAAGCCTACAAGAGTGCTGCAAACCTGGCGGACGCTCACTTTAATTTATCTCGCCTCTATGAGTTGGTGGGGGAGCATTCCCAGGCGCTGGAACATCTCAAGACCTATCGCAGACTGATTGACCCCCATTGATTGACCCCCATTGATTGACGCGGGAGCCTGGCAATGATGACCGGCGGCGCCCAGGACACCAGGAGTATCAAGGCTCAGGGGTATCAACATTAACGGTCTGATGACGCACCACCTCCCCTTCCTGCATGAAGATAATTTCCTCAGCGATATTGGTAGCAAGATCACCAATCCGTTCCAGGTTGGAAGAAATGGTCAGACAAGACATTGCCGACTTGATCATGTGCGGATTTTCCTGCATCACCTTCTCCAGGACATTAAAAGTTCTCGCATGTAGCGCATCAAGATCGTCGTCCATTGCCATGACATGTCTGGCAGCTTCCGCGTCCTGCTGAACCAGTGCCGCCAGGGCTCTGTGCACCATGTTTGAGCAGATGTCACCCATCTTTTTGAAGTCAAGGTCGGCGGCAACCCGCTCCTTGTCGGTCAGGAATTTGACCCTTTCCGCAATGTTCACTGCCTGGTCTCCCATTCGCTCCAGGTCATTATTGACCTTGAGGGCAACTATCAGAAACCGCAGGTCGGTCGCCACAGGTTGATGCAGCGCAAGCACCTTGAGGCAGTCTTCTTCAATTTCAACTTCCATCTCATTGATGCGTTTTTCTGCCTCCAAAATCTCATGGGCAAGCACCAGATCAAAATTTTGTATCATCACCACCGACTTGTCCGTCGTCGTTACCACCAGAGAACCCAGCTCCGACAACTTGTCTCCCAAGCGCACCATGTCTCTCTCAAGATGTTTCGTCATTTGTTTGTCCTGTATCCCATTCTTCCCAAAGTCTCTCTAACCAAATCTGCCGGTCACATATTCTTCCGTTCTCATATTGGCGGGCCGGGTAAACACCTGGTCGGTATCACCGTATTCAACCAGCAAGCCGTTTTCAAGAAACGCCGTGAAATCGGACACCCGTGCCGCCTGTTGCATATTGTGGGTAACAATCACGATGGTGTAATTTTCCTTGAGTTCAAACAATAGGTCCTCAATCCGGGCAGTGGACATAGGATCAAGCGCGGAACAAGGCTCATCCATAAGGATGATTTCCGGTTCCATGGCAAGCACCCGCGCGATACATAATCTTTGCTGCTGTCCGCCAGAAAGATTCAGCGCATTGTCATGCAAACGATCTTTCACTTCCTCCCAGAGGGCTGCCTGCCTGAGCGTCTTCTCCACCCGCTCGTCAACCGACCCCGCCATGCCGTTAATCCCGGGGGCCCAGGCGATATTGCGATGGATGGATTTCGGGAAGGGGTTAGGACGCTGGAACACCATACCGATACGCAACCGTACCTCCACCGGATCCGTGTCTTGTGCATAGAGGTCTGCATTCTGAAAGTCAATTCGCCCGGTCTGAGTCACGCCGTGAATAAAATCATTCATCCGGTTCAGCGACCTTAGGAGAGTGCTTTTACCGCATCCCGAGGGGCCTATGATGGCGGTAATTTTCTTCTCATAGATAGGCAGGGTGACACGGCGTACCGCAGGTTCACCAGAATAGCTGATGCTGAGATCTTCAATACTGAGAATAATATTGTCTGGCATGGTCATCCCTTGACAAATTATCTGCTGCTACTGCGATGGCGAATATATACCGCAAGGGAGTTCATCAGCAGCAACACTGCCAGGAGCACGATGATCGCGGCCGAAGCAAGTTCATGGAAGGCTTCTTGAGGACGCGTCGTCCAGTTGAAAATTTGTATTGACAGGGCAGTAAATTCATCCATGGGTCCATCCGGTACAAAAGCAACATAGGTCAGGGCGCCAATCATGATGAGTGGTGCGGTTTCCCCTATCGCCCGTGACAGAGCGAGTATCAGGCCGGTCAGTATGCCCGGTGAAGCCGCCGGCAATACATGGGCACGCACTACCTGCCACCTGGTGGCACCCAGGGCAAAAGCCGCCTGCCGGAGAGATGAAGGCACGGCTCTGATTGCCTCTTTTGCCGCAATAATAATTACCGGCAATATCAATAGGCTCATGGTTAATGCCCCGGCGACAAGGCTTCGTTCAAGTGCCATGAAGCGGACAAAAATAGCGAGGCCAAGAATTCCATAAACAATGGAAGGTACTCCTGCCAGGTTGGCTATGTTGATGTTGATTATCTCCCTCAGTCTTGTGGGCTTGGTGTATTCCTCCAGGTAAACCGCAGAGAGGACGCCGACCGGGATGGCAAATACCGCCGTCAGTGCTACCAGCCAGAGAGTGCCGGCGAGTGCCGACATGATGCCCGCCTTCTCTGGAAATCTGGACGGGAAGCTACTCAGAAACTGGAAGTCCAACCAGGGCAAACCAATCACTGTGACCTGCCAGAGGAGCAAGACCAGCACCAGTACCGCAAAGCCGGTCACGCTGATGCAACACCATTTGAAGAGTTGCGACTTCCGATGACGCCGGGCAAGATTTTGACGCCGATTCATTCGTAGATCTCCTGGTATCGCTTCATAATGGTGTTGGCGGCGATATTCAACACCAGTGTAATAAGAAACAGAACCGCCGCCACCGCGAAGAGTGTTTGATAGGTCAGGGTGCCGGCAGGGGTATCTCCTAGCGAGACCTGCACGATATAGGCAGTCATGGTCTGGATGCTCTCCAGGGGATTGAGGGTCAGATTGGGCGTCGCGCCAGCGGCAAGCGTCACCGCCATGGTCTCGCCAATGGCGCGCGATATCGCCAACACAAAAGCTGCAAAAATCCCAGACAGTCCTGCTGGCACCACGATGCGTGAAGTAACCTCAAAGGAGGTAGCACCGAGAGAATAAGCACCCTCTCTCAGGGACACGGGCACCGCCCGCAACGCATCGTCACACAGGGAGGCAACCATGGGCAAGACCATAATGCCCACCACCAGAGCCCCGCTCGCGGCATTAAAGACATGCGTCTGGGGCAGGAAGATTTTAAGCAGGGGCGTCACCGTAGTCAGGGCAAAAAAGCCATATACCACCGTCGGTATGCCAGCCAGTATTTCGAGAATTGGTTTCAAAATGCTGCGCGCCCGGGCACTGGCGTACTCGCTCAGATAGACACCACATGCCACACCGACCGGCAGAGCGACCAATGATGCGCCTACCACAATGAGCAGGGTGCCGCAGAGTAGCGGCAGGAGACCGTAGGACTTTGGATTCAGCAACGGCGACCAGTCGGTACCAAACAAAAATTCCCAGAAAGGCACCTGCCCCAAAAAATCCCAGGTTTCAACGGCGAGCACGACGATGACCGAAATGGTCGTCACCACAGAGAGTGCCGCACAAGCAAAGAAGAGCAGGTGCAGAGCCGATTCCAGATGTCTTGGTTTGCTTGCTTTCATCTACCGACCATTCGGTTTGCGCTGCTCGAATTCAACCATCGCTACTCGTCCGATCATCTGTCTATCAGATCAATCAGAGTCGCATTTTCCCCGTAAGCAGTGCCGACGACCCTATCAGAGACTCGCTGCATGGCGGACTCATACGCAGATGTAGGTAGACTGATATAGCCTACTTCCTGAGACAGGTAGCCAACATGTTGGAGGTAAAATTCAACGAATCCCATCACGGCAGGGTTATCCAGGGAATCGGGGTTGATGTAAATAAAAATCGGGCGGGACAGGGGCGCATAGCTGCCCTTGCTGACCGTCTCAAGCGTGGGTATCACCGGACCCTTGCCGGCATCTATCGGTACGATTTTCAACTTGTCCCGGTTCTCTATGTAGTAGGCAAAACCAAAATAACCCAATGAATAAAGGTCACCAGCAATGCCTTGTACCAGCACATTGTCGTTTTCGCTGGCGGTAAAATCAGCCCGAGATGCCTGCTCTTGGCCATTCACTACCTTGGTAAAATAATCAAAGGTACCGGAATCAGTGCCCGGACCATAGAGCCTAATCTTCCCGGCAGGCCAGTGCGCGCGCAGGTCCGCCCAGGTTTCCACTTCGCTCCCCGGCATCCAGATCTGATGCAGCTCTGCCAGCGTCAGATAATCCACCCAATCATTGCCTTTATTGACTATCACCGACAAACCATCAAATGCTACCGGGATTTCGATGAACTCCACCTGGCTAGCCTTTGCCTGCTCCTGCTCGCTAGGCTTGATCGTCCGAGATGCGTCATTGATGTCAATTTCCCGTGCCAGGAATTTCTTGAATCCGCCGCCCGTGCCAGACACACCCACCGTCACCCGAATCTCAGGCGCGATGCTGTTGTATTCCTCAGCAACTGCCTCACTGATTGGAAAGACAGTACTGGAACCATCCATCCTAACCCTGGCTTCAAAGACCGGCACCCCGGATTGGGATCCATCTCGGTTATCGCAGGCAAGCAACGACAGCATGGATAAAAACAACAGGGGGATATTGCGCATCATCTAACCACTCCTTATCTAACCCCACTTCTTCTGGATGGTTCTGGTCCAGGGTGAATCAGGATATTATTACAAGCCAATAAAGTTAAGATTTATTAAAGATAGATTAAATTTTAGCAGCCTTGAGCCACCGCCGAAATATATCCTTCTTGTATATTTTACATTCCCATAATTTTTTTCATATATCTTACTTAGCCTAGGCTTCGCTCAGGTGGCAGATATCAGATTGCCGCCCAGGTGATAGCCGATACATTAAAAAATTGATTTAATCCATTTCAATAATGCAAAGGAGTGGAGCAAGATGAAAGCATCAAGCCTACTGATTATGACACTTCTGGTCTGTATTGCCGTACCGGCAGAGGCAGCAATGATAGATGAGGACATAGCTCAGCTGAAAACAGAGCTTTTATCGCTCATCAAAAGGGTGGAAACGCTTGAAGCGGAGAATCAGGTGCTCAGCGCAGAAGCAGAAACAATGCCCAAGGCTAAGTCCAGCACCTCCTGGACTGACAGCCTCAACTTCAAGGGTGATTTTGGGTATCGCCATGAGCGCATAGATGTAGAAGGACACAAGGTTTGGGAAAGACATCGCATTCTCGCCCGGGGTCTGCTGACCGCGAAACCTGCCGATAACCTGGAAGTGGGGATTGGTTTTGTTAGTGGTACTGATGACCCCAGAAGCGCACAACAAACCCTGGGTGAAGGCGGTTCAACAAAAGACCTGCGCCTTGATTTGGGATATTTCAAATGGCAAGCAAAACCCGGCGTTAGGCTCATTGGCGGCAAGATGAAAAACACCTGGCATCGTGCTGGCGACAATGGTCTCTTGTGGGATAGCAACTACAGACCTGAGGGTCTGGTCTTGGCACTTAAGGGCGACGCCTTGTTTCTCAGCGCCGGCTTTAACTTCCTTGAGAGTGATAGCAGAAAGAGCAGATCCGGGCTCATGTACGGCATACAAGCCGGGGTTAGGCGTGGGACAAAAATCGGCAAACTGAAAGCGGGGATAAGCTATTTCGACTTTAATACCAAGGGTAAAGCGGTTCAGTATGGACGACCGGATATGTTTTTTGGCAATTCATTTGTCTGCGCTAATTCAGGTGCAGCTTGTACCTATGCCTATGATTATCAAGAGTTGGAAGTTTTTGCAGAACTCAACACTCGGTTTGGTGACCTCCCCGCTACCCTCTTTGCAGACTATGTCAGGAACCTGGATGCGAAAAAATTAGATACCGGCTGGGCAAGCGGCGTGAAAATCGCCCGGCCTGGCTGGGAGTTTATTTACATCTATGAGGATCTTGAAGCCGATGCAGTGCTTGGGCATCTGGTCGCTAAGGGTTTAAGCGGTGCCGAGACAGATGTCAGGGGTCATGGATTCATTGGTGGCTGGATGCCGAACAAGCAATGGAAGTTGTCTTTAAAATATTTTACCAGTGTACGTAAAATGGACAAAGACAAGACGCAAGATTTCAGCAGGCTACAATTTAACAGCTTATTCAGGTTTTAGAGTGCTTGCTTGCCGGTGATTGACAGAGCCACGAGGTTGTGAACCCAGCAGAATAATAGCCGTGCCGAACACGAAGGGTAGTAAACGTTCGGCAATATCGCCGATAGCATTGGGCAAGAGATAAAACAACACCGAACTCATGAAGCCGGTCAATATCGCCGCCAGGGTGACACCTGGCGGAATGTGCCGTCCTGCCAAGCGACAGAATACCATGGGACCAAAGGCTGCACCCAGGGCGGACCAGGCAAAGAGGACACGATTAAAAATAGTGGCAGGGACGTATAGCGCCAGCAGGATCGCCAAAACAGTGAGCACCGCTACTATCAGGCGCGAGATGAGCAGTATCCGATGGGGGTATTTTTTGCCAAGCCCCAGATCCTGAGTGAAAGTCGCCGAACCGACCAGCAACTGACTGTCAGCTGTTGACATAATTGCCGAGAGGACGGCAGCCAGGACGACTGCCCCCAAGGTAGCAGGCAGCAAATGCTCAGCAGCGGCAAAGAAGAGGGTTTCGCTATTGTCAATCATCGGGAAGAGAACCCGCCCGGCAAGACCCACAAAAAACATGCCGCTAAATACAATCAAAAACCAAACCGTTGCCAGACGCCTTGCCCATCGCACAGCCTGGTCATCACGCAATGCCATAAAACGCACCATGAGATGTGGCTGCCCAAAGGTGCCCAGACCGATCGCCAGGGAGCCCACCAGAAAACCAACACTAAGCAAGCCAGCGGAACCGGCTGTCCAGGAGAGTTGTAGCGAGTCACCGGTAGCCAACAGAGAGGCAGTTAAACCGGTCCAGCCGCCGACTGCATACCAGGCGGTGAGCGGCAATATCAGCGCGACTATAACCATCAGCATCCCCTGTATCGTATCGGTGACACTGACCGCCCAGAATCCACCAAGCATGGTGTAGAGCATGATAATCGCTCCGCCGAGCAGGATGGATTGAGACCAACTCAGGGCAAATGCGGTGGTGAAGGTATTGCCGACACCTTGAAATTGTGCCGCTATGTAGAACACAAAGGAAAACAGAACAATCAGCGATGCCGCCCAGATAATCGCCATACGCCAGTAGCCAGTTGAGCCCTGGGCCACAAACCCGGTGAGCGTCAGTAGGTGATGTTGGCGACTGTATGCACGCATGCGCGGCGCAATCCAGTACCAGGCAACCAACATCCCCAGGACAGACCCCATAGAAACCCACAGTGCTGCCACGCCGACGACATAGGCGAGGCCGCTAAAACCAAGCAGTACCCAGGCTGAGGAAGAACTTGCTGAATAACTGAGTGCTGCAACGACCGGACCCAGAGTGCGGTTCGCCAGGAAAAAATCTTCCTGACTATGGGTACGCCGCCTTGCCCAGAAGCCAATTCCCAGCAAGCAAAATTGATAAGCGACCAGGATGACCAGTGTTAATGTAGAATGTGTCATTAGTTCAGGTGGGGTTTGATGACGTTTAGACGACTCGCTGCATCCCACCCATGTATGCCCGCAACCGCTGACCGACCCGCTCCACCTCGTGACTGCGTATCGCCGCATTGACTTCTATCAGGCGTCGATTATCAACGCTGTTGTCATTCAGACCGAGGCCCCTGCCAATCACATCAGCATCTCGCGCCGCCATGAAATCCTGTAACAGTGGTACGCAGGCATGATTAAAAAGATAGCAACCATATTCTGCGGTGTCGGAGATAATACGGTTCATTTCATAGAGTTTTTTCCGGGCGATGAGGTTCGCAATCAGGGGCGTCTCGTGGAGTGATTCGTAGTAGGCGGATTCTGCTTTGATGCCAGTTGCCGTCATCACCTCATAAGCAAGTTCAACGCCCGCCTTAACCATCGCCACCATCAATATGCCCTGGTCGAAAAAATCCTGTTCGCCGATTTCCTGATCGGTGCTGGCGGTATTCTCAAATGGCGTTTTGCCAGTTTCTTCACGCCAGTTCAGGAGTTGGTGATCAGCATTGCGCCAATCTTCCATCATCCGCGATGAAAATGTACCCGTCATAATGTCGTCCATTTGCTTCTGATAGAGGGGGCGCAGTATGTCTTTCAGTTGCGTCGCCAATTCAAATGCCTTGATCTTTCCAGGATTGGAAAGACGATCCATCATATTGATAATGCCACCGTGTTTGAGTGCCTCGGTGATGGTCTCCCAGCCATACTGCACCAGCCGGGAGGCGTAGCCGGGATCAATGCCCTGCTCCAGCATCTTGTCAAAACACAGGAAGGAACCGGATTGCAACATGCCGCAGAGAATCGTCTGCTCACCCATCAGATCCGATTTCACCTCCGCGACAAATGACGAGAGCAGGACTCCAGCACGATGACCGCCGGTTCCCGCTACATAGGCTTTAGCGATGGCGAGCCCCGCACCCCGAGGGTCGTTATCCTCATGCACCGCTATCAATGTAGGCACGCCAAAACCGCGCTTGTATTCTTCCCTCAGTTCCGTACCCGGACACTTGGGCGCCACCATCACCACCGTAATGTCCTCACGGATTTGCATCCCCTCCTCCACTATGTTGAAGCCATGCGAATAGGACAGGCAGGAGTTTTGCTTCATCAAAGGCATGACCTCAGACACCACCGCGGTGTGTTGTTTGTCTGGAGTCAGGTTAAGCACCAGGTCGGCGCTGGGAATCAGGTCGGTAAAGGTCCCGACAGTAAAACCGTTTTCAGTCGCCTTCTTGAAGGAGTCCCGCTGCTCCTCAATAGATGATTTCCTGAGCGCAAAGGAAACATCCAAGCCGCTGTCCCTGAGATTCAACCCCTGGTTCAAGCCCTGGGAACCGCAACCCAGCACCACCAGTTTTTTATCCTTGAGATAATTCACTCCGTCCACGAATTCATTCGGGTGCATAAATTCACACCTGCCGAGTTGGGCAAGCTGTTCCCGTAGGGTGAGGCTGTTAAAGTAATTTGCCACGCATCACTCGGCATGCTGTTTTTACTGGGGTGCCTAGTCTAAGGCAAATCATGCCTTGCGTAAAATAAACAGCTAAGATCAGGGTTAGCAGAAGCAGATTATTCCTGTAAAATAAACGCTTTCATTCTGGAGTTCTTCCTCATGTCCGAAGCGCAAAAAAGAGACACCACTGAGCAAGTTGAATTCCGTGCCTATTGCAGAGAATGGTTAAGCCAAAATCATCCTGGACGCCCAGGTGTGAAACTACCCCAGGGGGCGTTGGAGTTGAGTAATCCTGACGCCCTGGCATGGCTCCAAACCTGGCAGAAGTCCGCCTATGATGCTGGATTGATTGGGTGCGACTATCCCCAGGAACTGGGCGGTGGCGGCAGGACCGATTGTCAGGCGATAGCCAACATGGAAATGATGCGGGCAAAAACGCCCTATCTGCCGAATATCATCGGTATGGGTATGGCGGCGCCGACGCTGTTGCACCACGCCAGGGAGGAGGTCAAGGCGGAGTTGCTACCGAAACTCCTGTCCGGGGAAGAGATATGGTGCCAGGGTTTCACTGAGCCGGGTGCCGGTTCTGACTTGGCGAATCAACAGACTTTCGCGAAACGAGATGGGGACAACTGGGTAATCAATGGGCACAAGGTTTGGACTTCACTGGCGCACTTCGCTACCTGGATGATCCTGCTCTGTCGCACCAGCAAGGATGACAAGTACAAGGGGCTTTCCTACTTCGTCGCGCCGATTAAGGTAGCGCTCGGCAAGGGGGTTACTGTGCGCTCTCTAATCAAGATGACCGGACAGACCGGTTTTAACGAGGTCATCTTTGATGATCTCATCGTCAATGACCGGTATCGCCTTGATGAAGTGGGCGCGGGTTGGAAGGTTGCTATGACGACCCTGCTCCATGAGCGGGGCGCCGGGCCCCTGGTGACCCCAGCCTCGGGTGGTATGTCGCTGGAGGAAGAAGCAGGTGCCGAGACCAGCAGCGCTCTGGCACTTGCCGACCTTGCCAGACACACCGAGCGGCATGGACAGGCCGCATTGAATGACCCGCTAATCCGGGATGACCTGATCAAGATAATGATTCGCCAGGAAGCCTTCCGGCAGAATTTCCGCCGTGGCAACCTGCCGGCCCTGACCGACCATCCTATGCGTATTCCACTGCAAACCAAACTTGTCGGCACCGAGTTAAATCAGGATCTTCAGAAGATTGCCTATGAGGTTGAGGGCGCGGGAAGTACACTGTATGTCAATGATGACCAGGCACCCGCCGGTGGCCACTGGCCTCTTGCCTATATGAATTCATTTGGCGTCACCATTGCGGCGGGTACCAATGAAATCCAGCGCAACATCCTGGGTGAGCGGGTCCTCGGCTTACCAAAATCAAAATAGACAAACCACTACCGCGGAAACAACACCGATGACACAAACCATACAGCAACCTAAGAATTTTGGCTTCGGAGAAGACGAAACCCTACTCAGAGATTCTGCGAGAAAATTCTTCACAGACCATTGCAGCCCAGACAAGATCCACGCCCTGGTGGCTCAGAATCCAGACATTAACCGACCCATTGAATCTATCTATGACCGGGACCTATGGCAGCAGATTGTGGCGCTGGGTTGGCCCGGGGCATGTGTCCCGGAAGCCGCTGGCGGTGCAGGAATGCCGCTGGTTGCGGCGATCGCCTTGGCGGAAGAAGCAGGTAGGGTCGCCTTCCCGTCACCACTGCTCAGCACCCTTTGTGCCGTTGCCCTGTTGAAGACCTGCCAGACGGACGCCGCGACCCAGGCACTGAGTGAGGTCGCCGAAGGCAAGGCAACAACCCTTGCCATCACCAACGAAAAGGGCTCCTGGGAAGTGGCTGATACTGATGTCAGGGCAACTGGCGGCAAACTGAATGGTAGTGCCTGGTTCGTGCAGGATGCCAAGAAGGCGGAGCAGTTTATTGTCAGCGCTCAAGACAAGGCTGGGCTGGGCTTGTATCTGATTGAAGCCACTGCCCCCGGGATTGAAATTATCCCGGACGGGATCATTGATCTGACGCGGGACCAGGCGCATATCCGCTTCGCTGATGCCGATAGTATTGAGCTTGTCGCCCCGGGCACGGGCGATCTTGCCCTGGCGAAAGCCATGCCCGCCATCCTCTGCCTGGTATCCGCCGACATGGTGGGAGCGGGTGAGTGGTTGCTACAAACCACCGTGGAATACGCCAAGACTCGCGTCCAGTTTGACCGCCCGCTTGGATTCTTCCAGGCGGTGAAACATCCGCTGGTCAATGTCATGCTTGATGTTGACCGAGCAAGGTCCCTGGTTTACAACGCGGCCTGCTCAGTTGACTGCGGCGAGGACCATGCCGAACTCAACGCCCGGATGGCAAAGGCACAGGCAAGTGATATGGCGGTATTCTCGTCAAGCCGCGCGGTGCAATTCCACGGCGGCACGGGCTTTAGTTGGGAATGTTTTGTGCATCTCTTCTTCAAAAGACAGATGCACAACCAGGTCCTCTATGGTGACGCCAAGTACCATCGCGCCAGGCTAGCGGATATGCTGCTGGGCAGTGTTGCCTGAGGCTAGCATAGAGGCCACGGCTCAGCGCCCCTTGAATACCGGCTGCTCCTTGTTGATAAATGCCAGCACTGCGCGCTTGTGGTCCTCGGTCATAAATGTACGCATCATGTGCGCCGCTTCCAGATCACATACATCACTCAGACTAGCGTGTTGCGCCGCGTTCAGATTCTTTTTCATATAACCTAGTGCCACTGTGGGCAGACTGGCAAGATACTGGGCATAGTCACGGGACTCGGCATCAAAATTGTCCGCAGTCGCCACCCTGTTCACCAGACCCATGTCAAACGCCTCCTTGCCGGTAATAACATCGGCGGTAAAATACAGCTCACGCGCCTTGGCAGCACCGACAAGATAAGTCAGGAAGTAGGAGCCGCCATAGTCACCGGAGGCGCCGATTTTGGCAAATGCGGTGGTGATTTTCGCCGTATCCAGGGCAAATCGCAGATCACAGGCAAGCGCAAGCGATAGCCCTGCGCCGGCCGCTGCACCCGGAATAATCGCCAGGGTCGGCTTGGGCATTTCATGTAGCAGACGACTGATTTCCATTTGTTGCCGCAGACTGTGAACCCGGTCTTCCAAACTGGTGTCCGCCGTGTTTTCTTCGCCATCCGCACCAGCGGCAAATCCCTTAACATCGCCACCGGCACAGAAGGCACCGCCAGCACCGGTCAAGACCAGACAGCGCACCTGGGAATCCGCCGCCGCCCGGGGCACGGCTTCACGCAGAGCCATCATCATCTCGCCACTCATTGCATTTCTGGCTTCTGGGCGATTCATCGTCAAGGATAAGACGCCCGCCGCAAATGTTTCTTCCAAATCACTCATTCCGAACTCCGTTTTTCCACCTGTTATCTGTTGAAACCGTCAATTTCTGAACCGTCAATTTCTGAACTGCCATCTTCTAAAACAATCAACCTTGCCAGTGTTCAACATAGTCATCCATTACAAGCTGGGGCAGACTTTTCGTCCTACCATCTATCTCGCCGATATACAGAAATCCGACGATAACCTCGCCCTCCTTTAGCCTCAAACCCTCAGCAACTGTCCGGTCGTATGCCATGCTACCCGTACGCCAGATGGCACCCAACCCCTGGGCGTGGGCAGCGAGGGACATGTTCTGCACCAAGGCAGCGGCGGACAGCAGCTGCTCAATTCGCGGCACCTTCGGGTGCGCTGTCGGACTTGCCGCAACGATGAGCAGTAGCGGCGCCCTGAGTGGTTTACTCCTTAATTTCGCCAGATTCTCGGGCGATGCCTGAGGATCGGCGGCAAGACCAGCCTTGACGAAGAGGTCTCCCAGCCTGCGTCGCGCCTCACCTGCCACGACGAAAATACGCCAGGGTCTGAGCTGAGCATGGTCGGGGGCACGCAACCCTGCCTGGATGATATTTGCCAGTAATATGTCATCAACCCTGCCGGTCAATCTAGGGGAAGAATTACGTCCGTGAAGTGCTTCCAGTGCTTCCACGCTACTCAACTGCCAGTGGATACTGCGGCAAAGATACGCTATCTCGCCAGGAAGAGGAATGCTGGGGTACAAGAATCTTGACACAAAAAGAACTCAACAATGACACATCTGGTAGACTGATATCTTCCTTCAGCCTGGCAATGCGCCATAACATTTCCCGACAGCCTGATGATTAAGGACCACCGCACCTATCGACTAAAAAAGCTCATCGGCAAATTTGAGCGCTGGTACTGTGACCACTTCATAGCCCCGCAACTGGCAGCACTGGGGGCGGGACACATGATCATGAAGCCTTGGAATGTCCGAGTCCAGGGTAGCAACATCAGGCTCGGCAAGAATCTGCATATAGTGACAACGGGGGACCGATGGGTGTCCTTCTCCACCTGGGCGATGGACGAACATCAGGGAAATATCAATCTGGGTGACAATGTGCTCGTCTGCCCGGGGAGCAGATTCGACTCCGCCTCTGCCATCAATGTAGGCGATAACTGCATGTTTGCGGCGGGGGCTTATGTCACGGACGCCGACTGGCATGATATCTATGACCGGACTATGCCAATCGGAGCAACCAGACCTGTCACCCTTGCCCAGAATGTCTGGGTCGGGGACGGAGCCATCATCTGCAAGGGCGTGACCATCGGTGAGAACAGCGTCATAGGGGCAGGTAGCGTTGTGACCGGTGACATTCCTGCCGATGTCATCGCTGCCGGCAACCCCGCGAGGGTCATCAAACCCCTGGACCCGGCGCAGACCCTGGTGACCAGGGAAAGGTTGTTTGCAGACCCAGTCCAACTACAAGATGCTCTGGATAAACTGGAAAGACTAATGCTACATCACAACACCCTGTCAGGTTGGCTCCGGGCACGCTTCTTCCCGACGAGAGGTGATTGAAGACTATTGTCGCCAAAGTCTCATTTCTCTGAGGGTCTCTGAGAAGGTTTCCGAAAGATGTTTCAGAAGAGATGCTTCCCCCAGAGTGCGGCGCGCATTGATGTCAATACCACCACGGCGAGTGTACCGAGCAGTGACGGCGAGGCATTCCGGGGCACATTGCGTCACAATGTCCACAAAAATTCTCTCTGTTATCTGCTCCGCAAACTCGGCATGTTCGCGGTAGGACACCAGATATTTCAGCAATCTGGAATGGTTGATGCGCCGGCCGTGGTATTGCACCAGTATGCTGGCGTAATCAGGCTGGCCCGTCATGGGACAGAGAGATTTGAACAGATGCGTATAGAGTGATTCGGTGACCTGTACAAGGTCGTCGCCTGTGTCCTGCAACTGGAGTAGCCCCGGATTCCAGGTGTAATCACTGATGTCCAGGTCCTGAGCATCAAGACTTGTGCCCCTGAACTGACCCATCCCAGCACCCTGCACCTGGTCGACATCTAGTAGAGTGACGGCGACCGGCGCCTGTGCCATACGGGAGAAGTCTGTTGTCAGATGATTCAGCACTTCATCCACATCATCAAACTGCGTATTGCTGAAAGAGCCGAGATACAGTTTCAGAGACTTGGACTCCATCAGATGAGGCGATTCGCAGGGCAACTGGAATCGCGCCACCACTACCATGGGTTTGCCGCGGCTGTTGAGCCAGGTGAATTCCCAGGCATGCCAGAAGTCCAGGCCGGTAAACGGCAGGGAGTCGCCCTTGATGCCCAACATTTGTCGCTGGGTTTTTCTGGCGATGGATTCCAGCAGGGACGGGGTGTAACGAGTCAGATAAAGCGTCTGGTGGCTAGTCATCTTGTGCCTGTCAGTTGGCTAGACAGCAATGCTTCTTTAGTCACGCCGACTTGTCAATCATGCGACAGATTCTCCTTGAAATTGTGATAGCCAGGAGTTTTCTATACAGTCATCCCCTTTACCAGAGACCAGTCAATGCTTATAACCTGTCGTGCCCTGTGTGTCCTGACATCCATCCTCATGACGCACGTGGCATGGGCGACAGAGCTTTCTGCACTTGATGAAATCGTGGTTGTTGCATCAAAAACGGAGCAACCTCTCAGAGAGATAGCGTCCAGTGTCGCCCTTCTGGATCAAGAGCAACTCGGGTCAGTCAACCCTACCCACATCAATGAAGCCATGCAGCGCATAGCGGGCGCCTGGATCAGTCGGGGGAACGGCCAGGAGCATCTGACCGCTATCAGGTCGCCGGTGCTGACAGGACCGGGCAGTTGCGGGGCTTTTCTCATGTCGCAGGACGGCGTTGCCTTGCGAGCAGCCGGTTTCTGTAATGTCAATGAGTTACTTGAATCAGCCAGCGAACTGGCACAGCGTATTGAAGTGATTAAGGGACCTGGGTCGGCAGTACACGGTTCAAACGCTTTGCATGGTGTCGTGAACCTCCTGACCCCCGAGGTGCAAGCCTCGCTCCGACGGATAAAAGTGGAAGCCGGACCTGATGATTATTATCGCACCCGGATAGCAGTCTCGTCAGACAGATTGAGACTAGACTTTAGCGGTAGCCATGATGGCGGATATAAAGATGACTCAGGCTACGACCAGCAAAAACTCATTGTCAAACATCACGCAACAGCTGCCCGCCTGGCTATCACTAGCACCCTTGCCTACACCAACTTGAACCAGGAAAGTGCCGGCTTCATTCAGGGCAAAAACGCCTACAAACAATCACACCTGAGGCGCACCAACCCCAACCCGGAAGCCTACCGAGACGCCAGAAGTTGGCGACTGATGGCGCTCATTCGCACCGAGATTGAGTCTGGTTCACTGGAGTTGCGACCTTATCTGCGCAGCATTGATATGAAGTTTCTGCAACACTACCTGCCGGGCAAGGCAATAGAAGAACATGGGCACGACAGTCTTGGCTTGCAAAGTCTCTGGACAAACAAGACCGATACTTGGCACCTGGGTCTTGATGTTGAATACACCCAAGGATTCCTCAAAGAATATCAACCCAACCCAACCTCTGGTAGCACCTTCCTCATGGCGACTATCCCTGCCGGGAAGCATTACGATTATAAAGTAGCAGCGAGCATGGCAGGATTCTTCGCCCAGTATCAAACCCGGATAAGGGACAGGCTCAGGCTACAGGCGGGCTTGCGTTACGAATTCATGCGCTATGACTATGACAACCGGATGCTCAGCGGCAGAACCAGGGATGATGGTACCACCTGCGCTTTCGGTGGCTGCCGTTTCCATCGGCCGGCAAGTCGGACAGATAGTTTCCACAATGCGGCACCCCGGGCAGGGTTAATCTATGACCTGAGCGCTTCGCACCAGTTATACGCCCAGCTGTCTCGGGGGTTCCGCGCACCACAGGCAACGGAGCTGTATCGTCTCCAGGGCGGGCAAGAAATAGCCAGGATTGAACCGGTGAAATTGAGTGCTGTTGAGGTAGGTTTTCGGGGGAGCAGCGAGCGGGTGAATTATGACCTTAGTATCTTTGCCATGCGGAAGGACAATTTCATCTTCCGAGATACAGATCGACGAAACCTTGATCGGGGGAAGACTGGTCACCGGGGTATAGAAGTCTCCCTCGCTTGGCAACTTCGGGACAATCTGGAAACCCGCTGGGCATTCACCCGTGCCAACCACGAGTACATTAACAGCCCGGCCCTGTCGCGCACTGACATCAAGGGCAAGGACATAGACACGGCGCCAAGAACACTGGGTTCCGCCACCCTGGTTTACCAGCCTACTGAGCGGACCCGACTGGAACTGGAATGGGTACACCTGGGCAAGTATTTTGAGGATCCAGAGAACCTGCATCCTTACGAGGGCCATGACCTGCTACATCTTCGGGGACACTGGCGCGCCAATGACAGATTGACGCTCTTCTATCGCATCATGAATCTGAATAATCAGCGCTATGCCGAGCGAGCCGACTTTGGTTTTGGTAATGACAGATATTTTGTTGGTATGCCACGGTCAATTTATCTAGGTGCAAGTGTCCATTTCCATGGCACCGAGTAAGATCATAGGACAGACCCAAAGGAGCCCGAGCAATGAAATCTAAAGCTGCTGTCGCCTGGGAGCCAGGCAAGCCACTGCTGATAGAGGAGGTTGAAGTGGCGGCACCAAGGTCCGGGGAGGTGCTGGTGCGTATGGTCGCCACGGGGGTATGTCACACTGACGCATTTACTCTCTCTGGCGCCGATCCAGAGGGCGTATTCCCTGCGATACTCGGTCACGAAGGGGGCGGTATCGTTGCGGAGGTAGGTGCGGGTGTGAATTCCGTTGCTCCCGGTGATCATGTGATTCCGCTGTACACGGCGGAATGTGGTAGCTGTAAATTTTGCAAGTCGGGGAAAACCAATCTCTGCTCCGCCGTCAGAGCCACCCAGGGTCAGGGTCTGATGCCAGACGGTAGCACCCGATTCACTTGCCGAGGCAAGGAAGTTTTTCACTACATGGGGACTTCAACATTTTCCGAGTATTCGGTCCTGGCGGAAGTGTCCCTCGCTAAAATCAACAAGGAGGCGCCACTGGACAAGGTATGTCTGCTGGGTTGTGGGGTGACGACGGGTATTGGTGCTGTCATCAATACAGCAAAGGTGGAAGCCGGTGCGAGCATCGCGGTGTTTGGTCTGGGGGGCATAGGGCTGAGCGTTATTCAGGGTGGTCTGCTTGCCAAGGCGGGCAGAATTATTGCCATTGATACCAACCCTGACAAGTTTGTTATGGCGCAGTTGCTCGGTGCTACCGATTGCGTCAACCCCAAGGAACATTCTGCTCCGATTCAAGAGGTGATCATCGACATGACTGATGGCGGCGTGGACTATTCTTTTGAATGTGTCGGCAAGGTAGAACTAATGCGCTCAGCACTGGAATCTTGTCATAAAGGCTGGGGTGAATCCGTCATTATTGGCGTCGCTGGTGCCGGTCAGGAAATCAGCACCCGCCCCTTTCAGTTAGTCACCGGACGCGTATGGCGTGGTACTGCCTTCGGTGGCGTCAAGGGCAGGAGTCAACTACCCGGCATGGTAGATCAATATATGGCAGGGAAAATCAAACTGGATGAATTAATTACCTATAAATTAAAACTTGAAGAAATCAACCAGGCTTTCGATTACATGCACCAGGGAAAATCAATCCGCTCGGTGATTTTGTATTAGGTGGGTTTTAGATATGGAACTGGAGCGGGAAACGAGACTTGAACTCGCGACCCCAACCTTGGCAAGGTTGTGCTCTACCACTGAGCTATTCCCGCTGTATCAGTACCGCCATATCAAAGCCATCATACCAAAAATCCGCCAGACTCTTGTAACGGCTACCGTGGAGAGGGCGCCGATCAGTGACATGCCAGAGGATACCAAAAACTCCTGCTGGCTGCGAATTCCTCTGTTGAGGTGTTGTGCTGAGGTGGTTGTGCTGAGGTGGTTGTGCTGAGGTAGTTGTGCTGTGGTAGTTGCGCTGAGGGAGTTGCGCTGAGGGAGTTGTGCTGGTGTGATAGCCATGCGCCGATTACCCTTCAAGGTGGCTTTGCAGGTCGTCCCTGTCCGGTGATAATGGCACATTCAGATAAGGATATTACAGATGAAAAAATGGCTTCTCGGTTTATTGGTCATCCTGGTAATCGCGGTGGGCTTATTCCAGATACCCAGCCTGCGTTATGGTCTCGTTGCGCTGACCTTGCCTGCCTTCCCTGAATGGCCTGAGCCCCAGACTTTGTTGAGCCCGGAGGATAGGGGAGCAATCTACTTTCCCACCACAAGCCCCTTTGATTTGCAGGTCATATTCGCGGGTATGACCAATGCCAGACCCACCACCGGCCTCGGTTACCTGTCTTATCCGTCTGGTGCCAGGGAGGAGAATCGGGTTCCAGCAATGATCATATTGCCAGGCAGTGGTGGCATTACTCCTGGACGCGAACATGAATACGCTCAATTCTTAACTACCCACGGTATGGCGGCTTTTATCGTGGAATACTATGCGCCGCGTGGTTTATCAAAGGAGACGAATTATCTGTTCAAAACGTCCTCCGTAACAGAGTTTGATCTGATAGCAGACGCATTTTCTGCGCTGATACTGCTTTCCACCAGTCCGCTTATTGATGCCGACCGCATTGGCGTGATGGGTTTTTCCTACGGCGGTATGGCGAGCAGGCTTGCTATGGATGATCGTTTCAGAAGCATCTTGGCACCAGCACACAAGGGCTTTGCGGTGCACATTGATATCTATGGTCCCTGCTTCCAAAACCTGCGCACGACTAGTACCAATGGCGCGCCCCTGCTGAGCCTGAGAGGTACAAATGATGCTTCAAACGATCTTGATGCCTGTGTCCTGCGGGAAGAGGAAATACGCGCCGCGGGTAGCCATGTACAAGCCCGCATCTACGAGGGGGCTGGTCATGCCTGGGAAAATGAGATGCCTCAGTTTTTAAGCGAGGATTCACCCTATATCACTGGTTGTGAATTACTGTATGACGATGCGGGTCTGCCAATGCTGGATGGTGAACCTATCATTGAATACAACACGGATGCAGGACGCATACAAAGAATAACCGCGCGTCTGGGTAGCGGTACCAAATTGCTGGATTGTGTGAACTACGGTTACCTGATAGGACGGGATGAGCAAACGCGGGAACTTGCCTACGCGGATGCGCTCAACTTCCTGCAGAAGCATCTGTGACTCGGGTTGATGCAGGGCGCATTACTATGCGGACTAGTGTTATACGGATGCCGTCCTGTCAATAGCATCGTATTGAATGTGCAATCCTGGGAGACCGCGCAGAATGAAACTGGGGTCAGCTACTGGTCGTCTCCTTGCATGGCTGAGGCTAAAATTTTTGAAATGATTTAACAATTCAGAAAAGCCGATACACAATTCCTGCCTTGCCAGAGGCGCGCCAATACAAAAATGCACCCCGGACCCGAAAGACATCTGCAAACCCGCCTTGTGTCGATCAATATCCATCTGATCTGGATTTTCAAATTGACGCTCATCACGGTTGACCGCGCCATAACGCAACATCAGTAGGTCGCCCTTTTTCAGAGGGTATCCGCCGAGTTCTGTGTCACGTGTCACCAATCTCGGCAAGCCTTGAATGGGTGCTTCCAACCGCAAAACTTCTTCAACAAAAGTTTTGATTCGCTGATCGTCTCCCCTAATATTCTTCTGGATCTCGGGGTTATCACACAATGCCAGCATCCCCCAACCAAAGGCGGATGTCGTCGTCTCATGGCCAGCCACCAGAAACTGATTTAGGATGCTTAATGCTTCCCCGTGACTCAGGCGGCGGTCTTCCAGTTCCAGTTTTGTGTTGGCAAGGATTGTGATCATATCTTCGCGAGGTTCTTGATGCCGGTCATTAATCAGGCTGACTAACAACTTCTGCAAATCCAACGCGAGTTGCATCTGCTCCAAAACTTCATCGGGGGAAGCCAGACTAATCTTGAGTACTGTTGCCGCCGCCTTGGCTGCCTGGTAGAAAAACTCACGATCTTTCCTGGGGATACCGAGCCGGTCAGCAATAATTTCCAGAGGCACTGGAAAAGCAAAGATAGACATGAAGTCCACAGTCCCTTTGGTCAACATCGTCTTGATATTGTTCTGTACCACGGTGCGTACATCAGGTTCGGACTGCCTGATCCTGGATGCCGTGAACAACTTTGAAACCAGGGTCCGATATTGAGTATGCTCAGGTTCATCAAGCGTCAGCATGGTTGGCGGCAGTTCAATCAACTGGGACTGGATCGCCCGTACTTCGGCTTGCTGGGCTTCAGGCAGACTCGCCAACATCATTTTTTTGGCGACTCCTAGAAACTGGTCAACTTTTGAGGAAAAATCATCAGTGCGTTTAATCGCTTCACGCAACAAGTCGTACCTGGTGACGACATGCAGGTTCATTTCCTTAATAAAATAAACCGGCGTCTCATCTCGTAACTGTTTATATGTCGGATAAGGATCAATCAGGTTTTCCGGGCTAAATAGCTCTATATCGGCAATCCTCATCGTCTCTCCTTCCCCTAGACCCAACGCATCTCTAAGTACTTTTTAACCGGGAACAGGGCATGAACAAGCCACTGACAGCGGACAGTATGGAGGAGTGCTTTTAGAGATTGCTAAGAAGCGGCTATGGACACATTATAAACGCCAGCCTGCCGCGCGGCGTCCATCACATGAACCATCGTCTCGGTGCGACTGTCTGGATGCGGTTGCACGACAACGGGAGCTTCAGGATTTTCCGCATGTAGCCTTTCTATGTTTGCTCTAACTGCTCGAAAGTCCACATCCCGGTTTCTGATTCTAATCCTGTCCCGGTTGGTAATCTGTATCACGATGCTTTGTTTATCGGCATCTTTCACATTCTGGTTTTTATCGGGACTGTTGACATCCAGACCAAGTTCTTTGACGAAGGTGGCGGTCACGATAAAAAAGATCAGCATGATAAACACGACATCCAGCATGGGAGTCAAGTCAGGTTCATCATTCTCTTCGGCTTGTCTGTCCGTTATTCTACGCACTTTCAACTCCCGGGGTTAGCCCCTCGCCTCTAGTGTTACCGCATATATTACACTTCTTGACACTAGTCGTCATCCTTGTGCACCTTGCGACGGTGGGAGCATATCAGGACTTTTCAAGCAGGGAAAATGGAGTCTCATCCCCGCCTTGAAGCCCGCCCCGCCTTGACTACCTTGCCCACAGTCGTGTGATGCAAACCAAGATGTTTGCCGATTTCCACCAGGGTATAATCAAAATTTGAGTAGGCTTGGCATATCAGATGATTGCGTTCGGCACGGGTTTTCCTATGCAGTTGCTTGAATATGCTATTGAGACTTTTTCTGCGTCTTGCCGCTTTGGGTGGTTTTTTCCCAAGATCCGACTCTCCGAACAGAATCAATTGCATCTTTTTGATGAAGGCTGTACTTCCCAAAAGCACCTGATGAGCGCGCTGGTCCAACGGAGAGGATGCCCCGATACCGGCATGAACATATTCACGATACTTTCGTTGACTGCTTTTTTTCCGCTTGCCGAATTCGCATAAGAGGTCGGCGGTATGTAGAAAGGATGGCAGGGTTTTTACCTGGCCTGCGGTGGCACGGTAGCTACTCCACGCATAGGAGGCCCAGGGTTCTGGCTCAGGCAAGCGTGCTGGATTGGTGACGACATGCCGACATAGCGGCAACAGATATTTCTCTTTTTCAAAGATGACGCTCTTGAATCGTCCCCGGAAGATAGAACCCTGCCGACGGTAACGCTGATTGACATGCTGGGTATAAACACCATTAAGCTGGCGCATGCCTCTGGAAAGGTTGGCATCCGGCACCTCAATAATCAGATGGTAATGATCTTGCATCAACACATAGCTATGGATTAGCCAACCGAACCGTGCCACAACATTTTCAAGAATGTTGAGAAATACGGCGCAGTCTTCTTGGTTTCTAAAGATTTGCTGAGAATGCTCGCGGACAGTGCCCATTTCTCCAGCTGCTGTCCTCAGGCGGGTACCTCTTCCTCTGCTGGTGACATGATAGGTGGCACCGGGAAATTCAATTCGTAGAGGTCTGGGCATGGAATGCGTCTTACATCCTCAGGTTGGTTGTTGTTTTAATGTGCTGTTTCTGGAACGCTCAATGGGCTCAGAAAAAATCATACAGTCGTGCCAGAAGTCCGACAAGTCATTTTTGAAATACTTTGATTTACTTAGAAAAGCAGTGGGATGGTAGATGCCTCTTGACCTGGATGCTAGATGTTTGTACCTTCCCTTGCTTCTGGTAGCTGAGTCTGGCAGGCATTTTTTGGTATGAATAAAGCAGAAAGGAGAGCCTCATGGCAGTTAAAAATTTCCCGATAGAAGCAGGACACATCATGATGTTTGCCCGTTCAATCGGAGATACAAATCAGATTTACTATGATGCGGAGCATGCAGCTTCAACAGACCAGGGTGCCATCATTGCACCGCCAACCTTCGTCCAATCCAGCGCCCAATTTGAACCTGACTATTTTCTGAGGCCAAAGATTGGCGAAGCATGGTTTGGTTCAGGGAAAACTCCCACCGGCATCACCAAAAAGGAAGGCGGTAGTGGTGGCGGCGGCGGGCTCCATGCGGAACAACACTATGTCTATCATCTTCCGATACAGCTAGGTGACCAACTCACCGCGACAACTAAGCCCGGCAAAAGTTGGAACAAGGAGGGTCGCAGGGGCGGCAAATTGATGTTCAGTGAATCCGTCACCGAATACCGTAATCAAAAGGGTGAATTGGTCGTGACCGCGACGGGGGTTGGTGTCCGTACCGAGCACCCCGCAACATCTGAATGAACACAGGAGCGAGCAAGATGGCATTACAAGCAAGTAGGGTGAAAGTAGGTGATGTTTATCAGGAAGAAGTGTGTAACAACCTGTCCCGCACTCAAATAGTGCAATATGCAGGTGCATCCGGGGATTACAATCCGCTCCACACTGATGAAATATTTGCCACCCAGGTAGCTGGCTATCCCTCCGTCTTTGCCCACGGCATGCTGTCAATGGGCATGACCGGGAAGATGCTGACCAACTATGTGGGAGACGGACGCCTGACCGCTTACAGCGTCAGGTTTACTGCTCAGGTCTTTCCCGGTGCGACCTTGACTGCCAAGGCAACTGTCACGGAAATCCGTGAGGTAGATGGCGATATGATCGCCGACATGGCGGTGTCAACTACCGACGAGGAAGGCGTTGAAGTCATCCGAGGCAAAGCCTCCGCCCGATTGGACCCCTAGTAATTCCCTAGTAATTGCCGCCGGTCAAGGGGATTTGAGCGCATTTATCAGAAGCTCAGGCGTCAGTATCTGCGGCAATACCTCTGCTCTCTCCTCCCCCTGTCGATAGAGTAGATACAGCGGCACCCCGCTCCGACCATACTCCTGCAGAGCGGCGGTAATAGCTGGGTCTTCATTGGTCCAATCCGCCTGCATACAGGTGACCTGGTATTCACGCATCGCCTCTCGCACCCGGCGCGTCTTGAGCACTGTTAATTCATTGACCTTGCAGGTAATACACCAGGCCGCAGTGAAGTTCACCAGCAGATCGCCGATCTCCCGGGCAGCCGCCAAGGCGATCGGTGAATAGGTCAGGCAGGCATCATCATCCGCTGTCCTTGACGCTGTGCCTTGATTCGCTTCTTGACGCCCTTCTTGATTCCCTTCTTGAACAGCCACCAGGTATCCGGACACCAGTAGTAGCGACACTGCAAGCAGCTTCACCCCTGCCCCGACAAACCTGCTGGCAATAGGCTGGGTCAGCAACCAGATGGCAAAGCTCATCATCAAAAGACCGGCAAGCACCTGAATCATGCCGTCCAGACCCACCTGAATACCCAGCACCCACAACAACCAAACCGCAGAAGCGAACATAGGAAAGGCAAGCAGATGTCTGAGGCTGAGCATCCATGCACCGGGGCGTGGTAGCCATCGCAACAATGTAGGTGACGCACACAAGACTAGATACGGCAGTGCCATCCCCGCCCCCAGTGACGCAAAAATCAGCAGGCTGACCGGTGGCGACTGGAGCAAAGCGAAGCCAATCGCTGCGCCCATGAAGGGTGCCGTGCAGGGAGCAGCAACCAGGGTAGCGAGAATGCCGGTGGCGAAGGAGGCACCATAACCCCGCCAGGAACCACCAGGCGACGATTGCCCGGCACCACCCAGCGATAGCCAGCCGCCGCCTATCTCAAAGTAGCCGAATAAATTTAGCCCCACCAACACAAAAAGATAGGCAAGGAAGCCCACCACCAGAGGCGATTGCAGTTGATAACCCCAGCCTATCGCCTCGCCGCTTAGACGCAAGGCAATGAGTAGAGCGGCGATAGCGATAAAACTCAGCAGGACGCCGGCACTGTAAGTCAGACCATGCAACATCATGGAGCTGCCCTGTTTGCGCACAGTCTCAATCAGCGAGAGGATTTTAATGGATAGGATGGGAAAAACGCAGGGCATGAGGTTCAGAATCAGCCCGCCTAGGAAAGCAAAGGCGACGGCGAGCAGTAAACCCATGTCGGTACTGTCTGCTACCACCCTTGTCAGGTCATTTGTTGACTGGGAGTCAAGGCTAATCTCAAATGCAGAGACGAGATTGCCCGCGTTATTTGTTACTCCAGCATCTCCATCCGCCGATGCTTCTGCAATGACAGCCTCTTCAATAACAACCAGACCCGACAAGTCCGCAGTCGTCGGATCAAAGAGGTAGCCAGGCTTCAAGTGGATGACCAGCCCTGTCTCAGTGAGTTTATATGCTTGTTCAGCGGCGTTATCAATCAGGTCCTGGAGGAATGGAAAATAGGTCACCCTTCTGAGGCGAGCTTCTCTAACAAAAGGCAAACCAATCAAGACCTTGATATATTGCTCATCAAGCTCGTCCGTCGGAGAGAGGAAGTTTGAATGCAGAGTTGAATCTAAGGAGTATTCTGCGGGCAGGTCAATCCGAACCGGGATGCGATCTCTTGCCTGTCGGAAGAGACGCTGAACATCAGGGTTCAACAAGGGTCGGTCCTGCCCGACCGGAACTATGACCGGAACTATGGTTTCAGCATAAATCTGCTGCGGGATACAGATGTCTGCACAGACCAATATCCTGCCAGCAACTTCTAGTCTGAGCGCATCACCAGCAAAATCAGGCGGGAGCGTCACAGTCAGCGGTAAGAGCACCTCGTCCTGATAACCAAAATTGACCAGGGGACCAAAGGGGATCCGCTCTGGCAAGGGCCACTCAAATTCGCTGAGCCTAACCCCAGGTGGCAGGGTCCAATCTAGTTCGGGAGGCGCACCGGAATCACCGGGATTACGCCAGTAGGTATGCCAGCCGGGCGCAATCTTCTGTCGTAGTAGCAGGTCGAAAGAATCTCCCCTGGCGGCGGCTCTGACCTCTGGCACCAGATCAACGACTACTTTTGATGTCTCTTTTTGCGTCTCTTCTAAGGGGTCTTCTAATGGGTCTTCTAGCGCAGCTTTCAGTACCGCCCCGGAAGCCACCGCGGTCACAAGGCATGTCATCGCCACCAGGAGCCAGATTCTTCTCATGGTCACGGCCGCATGCCCCAGGTGACCTGCCCCTTCAATTCCTCAAGCAGGGGTTGTATCCACTCCACCCAACGGCAGAGTTTTGATCTTGTCTGTCTTGGATCAATCAATTCATGCACGGCAAAACTTTCCATCATCGGGAAGGGGGAGCGATTCTTCATCAGTGTTTCTTCCAATTCGCGACGCTTGGCATCCGGGTCATCCGCTGCTGCAATTTCACGATGAAATGCAACCGCCACGCCGCCCTCCACCGGCAGAGCGCCCATCTCAAAGGAGGGCCATGCCAACTTATAGGTATTGGGTGCAAAGTGGGCGGCGGACGCCAGGCCGAAGGACTTGTGTACTGCAATCGTCGCCCAGGGAACTGTTGATTGGACAGCAGCAGCCACGGCACTCATACCATAGCGGATACAAGCCGAGGCCTCGGCACCGGGACCGACCATAAACCCCGGCTCGTCCAAAAAATTGACAATCGGAATATGAAAGGTGTCGCACAACTCCATCATCCGCTTTGCCTTCTGCGAGCCTTCCGCCGTCATGGCACCGGCAAAATGGCGACAATCATTGGCGATGATGCCCAGCACCGCACCCGAGAGTCTTGCCAGACCGATAACCTGACCCCGACCATAGCAGGGTGCTATCTCAAAGAAGGAATCCTGGTCCACCACATGACGCACAAGATCGCGTATGGCAAAGGGGGTACGACGGTTCTTCGGCACAATGCTGAGCAGGGCTTCATCGGCACGGTCGGGGTCGTCGTCAGATGCCTGCCGCGCTGGGATCTGCCAGACATTCTGCGGCATATAACTTAGGAACCGCCGCATCTGCTGGAAGGCGTCCTGCTCCGATTCGGCACAATTGTCCACCAGACCGCTTCGGCTATGAACACGCCAGCCGCCGAGTTCCTCCTTTGTCAAGGAGATGCCGAGTGCCCGTTTGACCAAGGCTGGACCTGCAACCATGACTTGAGAAATGTCCTTGACCATCACCGAAAAGTGCGACGCCGTCAGTCGCCCGGCAGGGAAGCCCGCCACCGGACCCAGAGCAGCGGAAACGACGGGCACCTGTTGCATGGCTTTGGCGATAATGCTGAACCTCGGCTCGGCATATACCGGGGCGCCCACCGTCCCAGGGCGACTAGCTGACTCTGCCACACTGCCACCACCGCCCTCCAAGAGGCGAACCAGGGGCAGATTAAACTGAACCGCCAATTCTTCTGCATAGACACTCTTGCGCAGACCTGCGCCATTGGGGGAGCCGCCCTTGAGCGTGAAATCTTCCCCACCCACTGCCACTCGGCGCCCGTCAATATTACCGAAGCCGATAACATAGTTGGCCGGACTGAAGTCCGTTATCCTGCCCTGGGCGTCCCGTTCAGCAAAGCCAGCCCCTTCGCCATGCTCCTCAAAGGAACCGGGCTGCACCAGGGCAGCAATACGCTCTCGGATGGTCAGACGCCCCTTGGCATGGTGTGCCGCCACCGCTTCCTCACCGCCCTGATGTTTTGATAGTTCCCGTCTCAGGGCGATCTCCTCTACTTCTTTGTTCCAACTCATGCTGGTCAATTCATCCCTATGATTGCCCGATGCTGAAAATCCGGCACTAGAATATAACAATTTATGACCCTGCACCTGATTGAGCCTGCAAATGGATAGAAATTTTCCGCCCTCCGTGATACCTTCCCGCCTCTTCCTCTGCTTTTAATTTGACGACCTGCACCCAGACATGACTATGCGCATTGTGGTACCTGCAGAATCCCGGGCAAACGAACATCGCGTCGCGCTGGTGCCTGAATCGGTCAAGATCCTGTGTCGGGCTGGTTTGACGGTCTCGGTTGAATCTGGTCTGGGTGAAGCAGCGCACTATCCTGATGCCGATTATGTTGAAGCTGGTGCTAGCCTGTCGGAGGATCGTCATGCCCTCCTCAGCAGTGGCGACCTGGTGTTAAGAGTACAGAGTCCAGATGCCGAGGAAGTCGGACTCCTCAAGGCGGGGGCTATACATATCAGTTACCTTGACCCCTATCGGCAAGGCGAATTGGTTAAGTTGCTGACGACACAGGGCGTGACCGCCATCAGTATGGAGATGATCCCGAGAACCACCCGTGCCCAAAAGATGGACGCCCTGAGTTCCCAGGCTAATCTTGCGGGTTATTTCGCGGTCATCCTCGCCAGCCAGACGCTTGACCGCACCCTGCCCATGATGATGACCCCCGCTGGCACCCTCAGCCCCGCCCGGGTTTTTATTATCGGTGCGGGCGTGGCGGGGTTACAGGCGATTGCTACGGCGAAACGGCTTGGCGCCAGAGTGGAGGCATTTGATACCAGACCGGTGGTTGCCGAACAGATTCGTTCCGTCGGCGGCAAGTTCCTTGAGATTGATCTGGGTGACACCGGACAGACAGCGGGCGGTTATGCCCGGGAACTGGGACCCGAACAACTTGAGAAGCAGCGTCAAGGGATGAAGGCGGCTATCAGTCAAGCCGATATTGTGATTACCACGGCACAGGTGTTTGGCCGCCCTGCCCCCCGCATCGTCACCACAGACATGGTGACGGCAATGAAGCCGGGCGGCGTCATCCTGGATATGGCTGTTGACTCAGGGGGCAATGTGGAGGGTTCAATACCGGATGAAACCGTGCTGGTGGACGGCGTCACCATCCTGGGTCTATCTAACCTCCCCGCCCATATTCCTCATGATGCTAGTCAGATGTACTCAGCCAACCTCTGTCACCTGGTCACCGAATACTGGGATGAAACTACAGGAAAATTCAATCTTGATCTCTCGGACGAAATTCTCAAGGGCTGTGTGATTACCCACCAGAGCCGGTTGGTCAATGATGTTGTTAATCAAGTCGTCAATGCCAACATCAAACCTCAAGAGGAGACCTAGGGTGGAAGTGATATTTCTCGTTCTTGTATTGGCGATCTTTCTCGGTTTTGAACTCATCTCCAAGGTGCCCGCCATCCTACATACCCCGCTGATGTCTGGTGCCAACGCCATATCAGGCATCACCCTGGCGGGCGCCTTTCTCACGGCGGGTATGGTGGATATTGGCATTGGCACCTGGTTAGGTACGGTAGCCGTCACCTTCGCCACGATCAATGTTGTAGGTGGTTACCTGGTTACTGACCGGATGCTGAGCATGTTCAAAAGCAAGGACGAGAACCAGTAATGAGCATCCAATTGCTTGCCAACCTCTCCTACATTCTGTCGGCAGTACTTTTTGTATTTGGTCTGAAAATGCTCGGCTCTCCAGCGACCGCCCGACGCGGTAATCTTTTATCTTCTCTCGGGATGTTAATCGCCCTTTGTGCGGGTCTGAGCGCCGAGGGTATCCTCAGCTACGAGTACATACTAAGCGGTATTCTGCTTGGCTCTGTCATAGGTGCGCTGGCGGCGCGTCTTATTACCATGACCGCCATGCCAGAAATGGTCGCCCTCTTCAACGGCTCTGGCGGTGCCGCCAGTTTGCTGGTTGGATGGTCTACCCTGTACATTGGTGAAGTCAGCACCTTTACCTCGGTCACCATTATGCTTGCCATGCTTATCGGAGGCCTAACCTTTACCGGAAGTCTGATCGCCTATGGCAAGCTGAGCGAGACCATCACTAGCAAGGCATTGGTCTTCACCGGGCAGCGCATCGTCAATAGTCTAATACTGCTCGGCATCCTGACGGTGGCAGTCCTCTTTGTGATGGCACCTGCACCTGACTCAGTGTGGCTATACGCCCTGCTGGGGCTCGCACTCTTGCTGGGCATCATGGCAGTCATACCCATAGGGGGTGCTGATATGCCGGTGGTCATTTCCCTGCTGAATAGCTACTCTGGCATCGCTGCTTGTGCTGCCGGTTTCGCCATCAACAACAATATCCTGATAGTCGCCGGCTCTCTGGTGGGTGCCTCCGGTATCATCCTCACCAATATCATGTGCAAGGCGATGAATCGCTCACTTGCTAATGTACTCTTCAGTGGTTTTGGCGCGCTCAAACAAGGCAAGGCGATTGAGGGGGAAGTCAAGCCTATCTCAGTCCAGGATGCCTATTACATACTAGAAGCTGCCAACAATGTCTGTTTTGTGCCGGGCTACGGGATGGCGGTCGCCCAGGCTCAGCATGTGGTTAAGGAACTAGGAGAGATTCTGGAAGCCAGAGGCACCGAGATTAGTTACGCCATTCATCCGGTAGCGGGACGGATGCCCGGACACATGAATGTTCTCCTAGCAGAGGCTGATGTTCCCTATGAGCAACTGGTTGAGATGGACGACATCAACCCCAGAATTGAGCATGTGGATGTCGCCATTGTGATAGGCGCGAATGATGTGGTTAACCCCAGTGCTCGTGATGATGTAGATAGTCCCATCTACGGTATGCCCATCATCAATGTTGACCAGGCGAGGACCGTCTTTGTGCTGAAGCGCTCTATGGCATCTGGTTTCGCTGGCGTCGATAATCCCTTGTTCTTTGGTGAGAATAGCCGGATGCTGTTCGGGGACGCCAAAGCCTCTATCTCAGGGCTTGTCTCAGAGTTTGGTTAGGCTATTGGTGCCGTCGTCGTGACGCCATTATCATCGGTATCTATTTCACAACACCGAGGTGTAGGTCAAGATGAGCGTGAATAAATAATAAGTGGGAGCAGATAAAGCATCAAGATAACACGCTTTCTAATATGCTATTCAAATCATCATCTATATTTTCCGA
>DKIG01000003.1:1104-1676 GCA_002454165.1 Gammaproteobacteria bacterium UBA6724 | reverse complement strand
TGGTTTTGGAAAGCTTGTCCGCGACAAACACCTTGCTGGCTCTGGCTATGACCGCATCTGCGCTTTCCGGGTTGCCTTTGCCCATCAATTTAACTTCGCATTTATGTTCAACCGACCCGTCCACCAGATAAAAATCAACTTCTCTCTTGAAACTATCATCCGAATCCTTGTTGCCACCTACCATCGAATAATTCGCATCCGCAACGCCGTATAACATGCACAGAGTTTGCATCAATGGTTTTTCCACTCTTTTGCCAGCCGTGCTCCATAACCCGCCGCGCAAAGCGGCCCGTTTCACCGCGAGGGCATTGATGACAATTAAACTTTCGCTCAAATTCAGATCAACGCTGACCTCCTTGAATTTAATAGTAAGACTTAATTCCATATCCGTTTCGGTATTAGCAAGATTCCTGATGGCATCGTGAAGCTCGTCGTAATGCTCATTTGACGCATCAAGAACAATATTTTTAGCGGAAGAGTTATACATGTTATGAATCGTCTTCATATTCAATCCAGCATTTGTCGCAATGTCATTCGCATCAAGTTCGGCGTTTAGGAAATTCAGTTTATAC
>DKIG01000003.1:0-984 GCA_002454165.1 Gammaproteobacteria bacterium UBA6724 | reverse complement strand
GTCAAAAGATTCTTTCATCCGATGCACATATTTTTCTTCTTTTTCCGTGAGAAAAAAGTGTCTCTCCATGTTCATAGCGGCTCTACCCACGGTGCCGCTCCCGCCGAAAGGGTCAAACACCAAATCGCCGACAAGGGAATAATAGCGAATGACACGACGGCATAGTTCCAACGGAAAAACCGCGCTATGCACTTTGTCGAATGTGGGATCTATTTTCCATACATTTGTTGTTTCGTATTCGCCGTGGACTTTGCTTTTATTTACCGTGCTCGCATCATATTGACGCATATTCCAATCAAGCAGTTTATCTGTTTTTTTTCGATAAACCATTAGCATTTCCGTAATCGCATTTGGTTTATAAGCAAGAGGTTTTCGGTGTTGCAAAAATCCAGCATTGCGGTTTTTCACGCTGGCTTCCGGCTTTACCCAAACAATGTCGTCAATAAATTCCCATCCCATTTTAATCAGCAAGGGATGGATGTCATACGGAATCGGATAGCGCATGCTGGCGTGCGCGCGACTGATGCGTGGAATAATAATTGGTGAAGTGTTAAGAATAAAGAATCGGCCTTCTTTTGTTATCCGATGCACTTCGGTAAAAACTTCTTCTAAAAATTCCAAATACGCCGCATAACTTTGGTAAATAGAATAGTCGCGCGCGTTGTAATAAGGCGGTGAAGTAAAAGTAAGATGGATAGATTCATCCGGAACAGATTCGAGAATATCCACCACATCGCCATGCACAACAACATCGCGCATATGCGCCGGACAATCCGCATGATTTTTTTGCGCCAGAATATCCGGCTTTGACTTGTTCATTTCTCTTGCGATTGCCCGTTGAATCGATTCATTCGGATGATCTATAAGTTTTTCCAATTTAGTCCTGACCCCGTTGTCATTGGAAAACACCAACAAACCGCGCATCGCCTGAATGACAATCTTCGGGTCGTTGGCGCTAATCAGTTTTACGAGATGCGGGATGGC
>DKIG01000043.1:59984-60341 GCA_002454165.1 Gammaproteobacteria bacterium UBA6724 | reverse complement strand
GGCAATGGCGATGCAAGCACCGTCTGTGTCGGCGAGCAAAAAAATGGTCCTGTCCGTCGGTGCTGGTTTCTACAACCACGAAAGAGCTTATGCCATTTCTGCTGGCGCGCGTGTTGGTAAAAACTGGATCCTCAACGGCAGCGTTGGTTACACCCGCTTTGGCGACTCCGAAAGAAAAACGGGCGCGCGCATCGGCGCGTCCTTTGAGTTTTAGCGGGGGAGATTGGCGCGCGGGCGGTGCGGCGGTCGCCACCGCGACTGCCGCTCCAGGCCCGTCATTCCAACGAAAGTTGGAATCCAGTCAATTATCCATCCCGCTTTAGCGGGACACAAAACCATAATGTCGCGGCTTCGCCG
>DKIG01000043.1:23392-59950 GCA_002454165.1 Gammaproteobacteria bacterium UBA6724 | reverse complement strand
GGTGTTGCGTCGCCGCTATGCCCTCAATAAAGGCGCTGCCGATTGGCGCCGATAATCGCTAGCCTGTCCCTGGGCTTAAATCCCAGAACTGCCAGCCCCTGCGCGAAGGCGAACACCTCGTCCTGCATTTCCCGCCAGGTCCATGCTTGCCAAATCCCCAGGTCCTTCTCGCCTGGCGCGGTCTTGTCGGACAAATGTGCGGCGTTATGCAACAGAAGTTTGGGGCAGGTGTCGGTCATGTTGTCGGCGATAGTTTACTGCAAATTGTATAAGCTCAGATACCTTTGGCATTCTGGGTATATAGGGTGATATAATGATTATTCGCAAGTTGTACATAAATATAATGTTGGAAACTGGGGGGCACCTATTATGAAACATCACATCAAATCCTTTCGTGCCGCAATAGCCACAACGCTGATTTTTGGTAGCGCTACAGGGGTTTTACTGCAAGCGGCTTTTATTGCAAGTGCTGCCGAGAATGTCGATGAGAGTGTCAATGAGAGCGCCGTGCTTGAAGAAATTATTGTCACCGCTCAAAAACGTGAGCAAAACCTGCGGGATGTTGCCGCGTCCATTAATGTAGTCGGTGGCGAGGTCATTGATGACTACAATATACAGGATTTCACGGAACTGGAGACGGTAACTTCCGGTCTCTTCCTTACCCGCCAAAATGCGAGAAACGCTATCGTCAGTTTACGCGGCTTACGAGTTGACCCTGAATCTGGCTCTGCACCAGCCGTGGATGTCTATTTGAACGGTGCCTCAATTCGTAACCGGGTTGCCTTTGGTCAAATGTATGATATTGAGCGGGTGGAGGTACTGCGTGGTCCTCAGGGTGCCTTCCAAGGCAAGACCTCTCCAGCCGGTTCAATTCAGATCTATACCAGAAACCCGGATATGAACGAGTTTGACGGCTATGTGCAGGCGCAGGCCGGTTCAAATGATGCGTCCAGATTCCAAGGGGCGGTGAGTATTCCGCTCATTAAAAATACACTGGCGATTAGAATTGCTAGCGAATATGACCGCAATGATGGTGAAGAAATAGTCAACCTGATCACTGGCAAGTTGCAGGATCATGAGTCGGAATCCCAGCGGCTTTCAATCGCCTGGAATCCGAGCGACAATTTTAACGCCGTCTTGAAGTACGACAATATTGATCGCAAGGACTTTGACGCCAAGCGACTCTCTGGTTCTCGTTCCACTCTTGCTTCTCCAGCGGGCCCTACACGGACTCCCTGTGTTTTTGCGGGTCCTATTCCAGCGGCAGCCACCTGTATCAGCATTGATGCGGATGATCGACTCGCCATGGCGGCAACTGATGACTATGTAACATTTGAGGCGGACATCTATAACCTGCACGCCAATTGGTATTTTAGCGGATATAAATTGTCCTATATTGCTAACTATGTAGATGCTGATAGTTTTTCCCGTCAGGAAAACGACGCCACCTTTAACCTGGGTTTGCAGAACGCATTGTTAGGCTTTGGTCCCGCCGGGGTCAGATTTAACAATGATTTCCGCACCTTCCAAACATCTGCCACCCGTGTCACCGCCAAGGTGCATGAACTGCGCCTGGAGTCTGACCGGGAAGGTCCCTGGCAATATATGGTGGGCTTGTATTCTGATACTCAGGATACCCTGACACCCTTTACTTCCTGGAGTGCAGCGGCACGGTATGTGCCCATCGCTAGTGCCTTTCCAGCACAATTTTTGACCGCGCCGATACCAGCAGTGCCGATGTTTGGGTTACCTGGTTATAATTTGACCATTACCGGTGGCACTATTGTCGGTGCCAACTTCTCCACTACCGGTGATATTCCGTTTGATTCCGAAATCCAAGCGATATTTACTCACCACACAATTACCCTCAGCGACACAGTCACGCTGGAAGCGGCACTCCGCTACACTGAGGTGGAACGCTATGCTCAAACCAATATTGCATTTGGTGAGTTTTATCAGCCCGATCTCGTTGAAATTCAGGGTTTAACATATACCACTAGCCTACCCTTGCCTGATGCTGTTACGGCCCCCGCCGCTAGTGGATTTGCCGCTGGATTGCAGGCAGGCTTTCTGGGCAGTTTAAGCGCCTTGTTCATACGAGCCATCCCGGAAGATCTTGAAACTTTTAAGGATGATGCGATCACTGGGATGTTGTCGTTGCGTTATAAATCCAGCGAAAATACGTATGTCTATGCCTCTTATAACCGAGGCTATAGAATAGGTGGCATTTCCGTTGTGCCAGCGCCTTTCGCTATACCGGCAGACCTGTTGATCTATGGCCCGGAGGATAGTGATTCAATTGAAGTGGGCATTAAAAACCGCTTTTGGAATGGTCGTGGCTCGGTGAATGCTGCCTTCTTTTATCAGCGACTGAATGATCATTTTGGTCGGGTAGTCAATTTGCAAGGTGCCCGTGCCAATATCCCCGGAGATACCTGTGTGCTTAGCCCCAATGAGGACTGTGTAGAGGAATTTCCGGGAGGCATATCTTTTAACGGTGATGCCATCAGTGCTGGATTTGAAATTGAAACTCGTCTCTTGTTGTCTGATAACATGTCGCTGGGCCTAGGAGCTAACTGGGTCTATGCGGAATGGGATTCGGCATCGGCGCCCTGTAATGACCGTGAGCAAGGTGAAATAGTCGGCTCTTGCAATCTCGGTGGTCAACGTATCGCTGGTGAGCCGAAGCTCTCTTTTAATGTCAATACGGAGTATCGTGTGCCCCTGGGCGGTGATGCGAGCGCCTACGTCCGCGCCACCTATAAGTACAAGGGGGATATTATCTCCACTGCCGCCCAGGCTGCTGGTGCCTCACCCCCTAAGACTGATTCATACAACATCGTTAACCTCTATCTCGGCATTGAGAATGCGACTGGCTTGGAGTTCACGCTTTGGGCAAAGAACCTGTTTGATCAGGATGCCCGCACCGACCTCAGAAATTCGGGTGATAACCTTGATACCGCTGGTGATTTTGAGCAGGTATTGCTGGTTCCGCAACGGACCTACGGTCTCACCACGAGATATAATTTTTAGACAATTGGCTTCTTCTCTCTGCTTCTTCTCTACAAGAAGGTCGGCGCAGGTCGGCCTTTTTTTGCCATCCTTTTGTCGTGATGCCAAGGACGAGCCTAGACCCTACCTCAGGTAGCCAGAGATAGGAGTAAAAAGTAATGAAAATCCGCTCTCTCATACTGGCGCTGCTGTTAATCGCCCCGCTCAGTTGCCCCGTCTTCGCTACGCAAAAACCCAATGTCATTGTCATAGTTGCCGATGATCTGGGCTGGAACGATGTCGGCTTCCACGGCGGCGATATTGATACGCCGTCCCTGGACCGGCTGGCGAAGGAAGGCATGGAGCTGAGTCGCTTCTATACCACACCGATATGCTCACCCACCCGGGCTGCACTAATGACCGGGCGCAACCCTATGCGCCTGGGTATTGCTTATGGCGTGATTATGACCTGGGACAATATAGGTGTGCATCCTGACGAACATTTTATGTCGCAAAGTTTTCTTGCCGCGGGTTATCAAACAGCCATAGTTGGTAAATGGCACCTTGGACATGCCCAGCAGACCTATCACCCGAATAATAGAGGCTTTGAGCATTTCTACGGGCACCTCCATACCGAAGTCGGTTTTTATCCGCCCTTTGCCAGTCAAGGTGGAAAGGATTTTCAACGCAACGGCGTTTCAATTGATGACGAGGGTTATGAAACTTTTCTCCTGGCTGACGAAGCCAGGCGGTATATTCGTGAACGTGACAAGGACAAGCCGTTTTTCCTGTACCTGCCGTTCATAGCCCCCCACACGCCATTGGACGCGCCTCAAACCTTGCAGGAGAAGTACCAAGACATCAACACAGACTTGCAACCAGCCCGTAGCCAGCAAACCGATAATACCCGGCGAATTTCCAAACTATTGTTACGACCAAGTGCCAGACCCATGTACGCCGCTGTTGTGGACGGCATGGACCAGGCAATCGGCAGGGTCTTAGACACGCTTGATGAGGAAAATATTGCTGACAACACCATCCTGCTGTTTTTTAGTGACAATGGGGGTGCCGCCTATTCCGTGGGTGGTGCAGATAACGCCCCTCTGCGTGGCGGCAAGGGTGAGACATTTGAAGGCGGTATTCGTGTTGTAGCACTCATGCGTTGGCCCGCGAAACTCCCCGGGGGCAAAAAAATGACCTCAATAATGACGGCTATGGATGTCTTCCCTACGCTGGCTAAAGCTGCCGGTATTGAGCCGCAAAATGCTTTCAGGTTGGACGGTAAAAATTTATGGTCGGCGATTGCCGAAGACGAGCCAGCCGCGCGTGACGATTATGTATTTTTTGTGTCGGAAACACCGATCTCTGGGCACTTCAATGTGACCATCTTCAATGATGAATGGAAACTGGTACAAGAAATTGACCAGGAACAGCTCACTACCACGGTGACCAATCATTTGTTCAAAATATCCGATGATCCTTATGAATATAACAATCTCGCCAGTGCTCATCCTGAGGTGGTAAACAATCTGGCTGCCAGGATTCACAACTGGCGCGCTCTCTACCCCATCAACGGCACACGGGTGCGATTGGTGCCACCGCCAGGCTGGCGCGCACCGAAGGACTGGGCGACCTATCCCATACCCCTGGCAGAGTTGCAGGACAGGGCAGCACCCGGTATGCCACCGCCAGGCTTGGAAAGGATCCTGGATATGCAGCATGGTGAACGCGGCAGGCTGGTGTATGATTGTGAAACCAAGTGGTATCTTGGCGGCCTATGCCGTAAAAACGCGCTGGAAAATAACGGGAACTAATACTATGTTGAGACGCGCTTTGGGATTATCTTTTCCTGCCTATATTAGTAGGGCGGTCGTCTGTGTTGCGATACAATTTTCTACTTCTGTCGACGCCGAAAATATGCCGCCAAAAAATTCCTACCTTGCGGATTCAAGCTACGCCATGGCGCATGGTAATCCCGCGCAACAGGATTCGGTTGCCCAGTATGGTCCCACCGGTCCCAGCCGTATTTTAAGTGCTGCTGATGTTGAATATCGGCACCTTGGTCCCGCCCATTTTGGTGCAGTTATTTCCGGCGAATATGCTGACGGTCGTCGCGTTTTTTGGAGTAATGGTATTGACCGTATCGTCAAAATGGATCACGACACCTATGAAGTGCTGGACGAGTATTTCTTCCCCGGTGCCATCCGTTATGACGCAGCTCAGGCTGATGCGTCCATAGCATCCTTTGACAGAAATAATAGCGGCTTTCTGGCAATCTACCGTTCCTTCAAGGAAATGAGCAAACTGCGAGACCTTGCCAATCTCTACACCCTATTGGATAAGGACCATGTTTATTACGTTGGCTCTAAGCACGGACTCATCACTGCCTATGTTGATGCCGACCCTGATGATTCACGTTCCAGGATTATCAAACAAGCCGAATTTCAATTACCTGATTATATGACCGGCCCGGTCATGGGCTTGAATATGAGTTACGACGGCTGGCTTATAGTCGTGACCGAGCATGGTTATATGGCCGCAATCAAACGCGATTTTAGTGACTTCCGCTCAGTGCGCCTGCTACATAGTGAAGGCGCGGAAGACAGTGCTACTGGTTCAACTGGCAAAGGCTGGATTCGTAACGGTTTTGCCATTGACGAGGAGGGTGGTATTTACATTGCCTCCCAGGAGCACATGCACAAGGTGATCTGGACCGGCGACGCACTCAGCACTGAGGTTGCAACAGGCGCCTGGACCGCCGCCTACCTGAACGGTAAGGGAGAAGGCACTGGTGCCACCCCCTCCCTCATGGGTTTTGGTAGCGAAGATCAATTCGTGGTGATTACCGACGGTGAAACCTTGATGAATATCGTCTTGTTCTGGCGAGATGCCATTCCAGACACCTGGCAGCAATTGCCTGGGGCGCCGGCCCGCCGCATCGCTGGCATCTTGCCGGTTGATATGGACGACCCTGAGCTACAAGCCATTCAATCCGAGCAATCTGTCGTGGTATTTGGCTACGGGGCACTAGTGGTGAACAACAATCCGCGCGGGATACCCTGGTATTTGCCCAGCCAGGCGGAAAGCCTCTTGATTAGCCTGCTCGGTAGTAACCCGGAATACCAACCCTTTGGGGTGCAGAAATTCAAGTGGAATCCTCAGCGTCAAGAACTGCAAAAGTCCTGGGTGAACAAGGAAATTAGCTCTCCCAGCTGCGTCCCCATTGTCAGTGCTGAATCAAACCTGGTGTATCTCATTGGTGCCAGAGACAACCAATGGACGCTTGAAGCACTGAACTGGAGTAGGGGGGTGTCCAGGTTTCACTATGTCATTGGTGGACAAAGATACAATGTGCTCTTTGCCGGTACGATGTTGGATGAGAAGGGTCGTATTCATTACGGCACGCCCTGGGGACGGGTATTGATTAAAAATAAGTTGTTGGTGGGGCAGCCCATCCTTCGTCCTTTGTAAAGGGCGGCAGTCTATGGGAGTGTCAGCAAGAATTGTGACAATTCTTCAATTCTGCCGTCCAGGTCATAACCGGGGTTGTTGACCCAGTTAAGGACTATCGCCAGGGTCATGCCCACTGCCATTTCGGTCAATAATTCTTTTGACCATGGCATTGTCTTGGTTTTGCTGTCGGTTTCCTCTGCAAATAATCGGGCAAAGGCGTTGTTCATCTGCGCCATTTCCATGCCTGCCCGGTTGTTCTCAAAATTAATGTTTTGCAAACTGTATTGAATAAGGGTCCGCTCCAATGCCTCATATTGAGACAGGGTATTACTGATACTTCTGAACACATAACAAAGACGCTCGGCGAGGGAGCTGTGTTGCTCCAGCGCTAAATCAATCATCCTGTCCATTTCCCCGTAAAACAGTATCTGACTCAGGGAACGGATTAATTCATCTTTGGAAGAATAGTAGTTGTAAAAGGTTTTACGGGCGATATTGGCGCGCTCACAAATTTCCTCAACCAGGGTGGTTTCAAAGCCTTTTTCTGCCAACAACTCAATCGCTGCGCTATGAATACGACTGCGAACCTGCTGTTTTTGTAGCTCTCTTCTCCCTTGCTTGACAAGGATGGCAATGGACTCAGGCGGCACAGATTGATTGGCAGGATGGGTCATAGAGAAGCAAACCCCTGGTATGTAGGACGATTAGTATGTAGGACGACGCTGTCCAAAAAAAGTCTGAGCTCAGGTTGACACTGGTACAGATTCTACCATATAGTCAACAAACTTACACGGGCGTTACCCATTTTGAACAGCTGATGCCACTGGCATTCTTGTCAAACTACTAGGGAGGAGCGAGTGATGGATAATTTTCTCTTGGTGTCCTCAGACTGCCACGCGGGGCTACCCATTCAACAATACCGCGAATATCTGGATCCTCAGTATCGTGAAGTTTTCGACCTGGCCTTACCTGTTGAACTTGAATTGACCGATAAAGCATCCAAAACCTTTTTGATTAAAGAAGTCAACGAACAATGGCGCCAAGGTATAGAAACAGAGCTCACAGGCGCTTGGGATTACGGTAACAGAATAGGCGTACTTGACCGGGACGGCATTGCTGTTGAGGTGGTTTTCCCTGATGGGATTACCGAGGTCAACACTCCGCCCTTTGGCGCTGGCATTGGCTTGCCCACAGGTCCAAACATTGTTCCAGATTTGCAATGGGCGGGTGCCCAGGCGCACAACCGCTGGTTGGCAGAATTCTGTGCCAATGACCCGGTGCGCCACATAGGTGTGGCAGTGGTACCCCTGGTTTGGGATATTCAAAGGGCCGTTGATGAAGCCAAGTGGGTGGCTGCCAATGGCTTGCGCGGTGTGGTCCTACCTAACCTTCCCGGGAACAATCCCCACTATAATCACACTCGTTATCATCCTTTTTGGCAGGCCTGTGAAGACCTGGGTCTCGTTGTTCACTTCCATTCGGGCGGTGCACCCATGGAAGATTTCTTTGGCGTTGGTTGGCCCAATGAAGACCATCCGGAAAATGTTGGCGCGGTTGGCTGCTTTACCTCTGAAGTCTTGTGGTGGACATACAGGCCGGTGACTTTCATGATTTGGGGTGGCGTTTTTGAAACCTTCCCCAAGCTCAGAACGGTGGTGACTGAAACCGGTACCGGCTGGATGATCCCGCCCTGGCTACGATTGTTGGACCACATGTACAATGATATACAGTTTTCCGCCAAGATGGGCGACTTCAAAAGCCATCTGTCCATGTCTCCTACGGAATACTTCCGCCGTAATGTCGGTATCGGAGCCAGCTGTCTGTCTCGTGCAGATGCTGAATTGCGGCATCAAATCGGTCTGAATCAAATTATGTGGGGTAGTGATTATCCGCATCCCGAGGGTAGTTGGCCCCGGACTCGTGAGCATTTGATAGGTAGCTTTAGCGGCATCGCTGAAAACGATATCGCATTGATGCTGGGTGAGAATGCTATGAATATTTACGGCATTGATCGCGAAGCGGTGTTACCAATAGCGGCTCGCATAGGACCTAAAAAGTCTGAATTTGTAGCTTAAACCAGACTGAGCAGACGGCAGAATTTTCTTGCAGTCAGGACTGGCATCAGATGATATCCAGGTGCCATAACCAAGCAGTGAACATAGCAACAGGTGAAACATGAAAGATTTTAGCGACAAGGTTGCAGTCATTACCGGAGGAGCCAGTGGCGTGGGTCGTTCTATCGCCTTTGCCCTGGGCGGACGTGGTGCCAAGATAGTGATTTCCGATGTGGACAAGGGAGCGCTTGAATCCACTAGCCAAGCACTGACAGATGCTGGCATCACCGCAAGCGGGGTCTATTGTGATGTGACTTCGTTGGAAAGTTGCCAGGCTTTGGCAAACTCGGTACTTGAAACCCATGGAGGTATTGATCTGGTGTTTGCCAATGCGGGTATCGCCGCTGGCGAAGCGGGTGCTATGTGGGAATACTCGGAAAAGGACTGGAACTGGAGTTTCAATGTCAATATCTGGGGGGTGATTCATTCTATTCGTGCGTTTATGCCCATTTTGATTGAGCAAAATCGCGAAGCTCATTTTGTCATTACTGGCTCGGGTAATGGCGGCTTGGTCGTCCTTCCTGATGTACCCATTTACACCGCCAGCAAGGCAGCGGTACATGCCATCACTGAAAATCTTTATATTCAAACCGAAGCAACGCCGATCAATGTACATGCGCTTTTTCCTGGTCCCCATGTAGTGGATACGGGTCTGTTTAACTCATCTCGTGTTCGCCCGGAAGAGTTTAAAAAGCCGGGTGTAGAAACCAATGAAACGGGCATCACTTGTGTTGAAGACATGCGGAAGATGGTTAAAGAATTCGGCATTACATTAAAAGTTACCCACCCGGACGAAGTCGCTGAGTTGGCGATCAAGGGTCTCGAAAATAATCAATTTTGGATACTAGCTACCACGCCAGAAACCGATGCCAGACTGCAAGCCAGATTGGACATGATCAACAATCGTACTAATCCTGTCAGACTGATGATCGGAGGCTAAGATGTCTGTTTCCGCTTCAACCCATCAAGATTTACGTTATGAACAACCCATTCCTTATGGTTGGTATTGCGTCGCCTATAGCAATGAGTTGCAACCAGGGGATGTGAAACCCCTTGAATACTTTGGTGAAGACCTGGTGCTGTTCCGCACTACAGCAGGTGAAGCCAAGGTACTGGAAGCCTACTGCCCGCATCTGGGTGCACACCTGGGTTATGGTGGGAAGATTCGTGGCGAGTCCATAGCCTGCCCCTTTCACGGCTGGGAATTGAACGGTGATGGTGTGGTGACCTCGGTTCCCTATGCCAAAAAGACACCGCCTAAGGTGGACGGTAAACAGTGCTTGTATAGTTATCCACTGACGGAGAGTCGCCAGTTGATTTGGGTTTGGTATCACCCGGACCGGATTGCCCCTCTGTGGGAGGTGGACGAGGTTGAAGAATTAGCTGGCGAGGGCTGGACCGATTACGACTGTTATGAGTGGAAAGTCAACTCAGTGATTCAAGAAATGGGTGAAAATGCCGTTGATACCGCCCATTTTGTATATGTACATGGCACGCCAGATATACCTGTTGGTGAAATAAAGGTTGAAAATCACCGTCGTTCTACCGATATCGCCATCAAGGTTCCTGATTTGGATAACCCTGCCGCAGCAGGTGAAGCACCTAATATTGTTGAGGGCAAACTCTATACTCGTAGTGTTGGTCCCGGGCAGACAGTGCAGGTATTTGATACCTTTTTCAAAACCGTCATGCTGGGTAGTGTAACGCCCGTTGACCGGGAGACCGTGCATCTTCGCTTTACTTTTACTCAGCCCAAAGGACAAACCAAGACGCAAAAAGATATTGGAGAGATGGCGATAGCTGAAATAGTGCGCCAGGTTCAGCAGGATATTCCCATCTGGGAGCACAAGATATACCGTGCCAATCCTGTGCTTTGTGACGGTGATGGTCCCATTAGCAAGTATCGCAAATGGTTTCAGCAGTTTTATGTTCGGGAATCTGCCAGTGAACAGATTCCCATCCTTTCAACAACCACTGGATAAGGAAATACCATGTCAAACGTAGCTCAGGCGCCTCAGACCAACCCCGGTGAAATCATCGGTTGGCCCATGTTGCAATTTGTTTACCGCACTGACCCGGACAAGATCGCCGCCTTGCTACCGCCTGGCCTTGACTCAGGTGCCGAGCCCAGGGTCAACGTTACCGTTTATAACTACCCGGTGCCCGACGAGCCAGAACTGGGCGTGCTTATCACAATTGATGCTGACTTTGAGGGTGTTGCAGGCCAATATGCTCTGGGGTATGGCATTAACCAGGAAGCGGCTATATTCAATAGTCAGCAGATGAATGGTCAACCCAAATACCCCTGCGACATTCAGTATTATCGTTTTGGCAACAAGGTAACCGCCAAATGTACCCATCAGGGTTATACCTTTCTTGAATTTAAAGGCGATGTCACTGGGGTTGTATCTGAAGAAGATACTCGTGAAGTCAACGAATGGTGGATTAAGGTGTCCCGCGCTGTCGGGGTGATGCCCATCGGTGATGAATACGATTTTCCGCCCAGTGTTGTGCGTGTGAAAAGCACCTACGGCACCGAGCATAAAGAAACGCTGGATGGCACTTTGCAACTACTCCCCAGTCCCTGGGACCCGGTCGCCGAATTGTTGCCAATGCGTGAACAGTTGTCTGCACATTTGTGGTCCCCCACCTTTCTGGGTCGTGAGATTTTTCATGCAGGTAAACTTGACCCTGTGGCATTTTTGCCCCACCTGGATGTGATTAGCGGTTCGCGCTGGCCCGGTACCTTTGGCGGACCTAAAAGAGACCTCTAGCGAAGCTCACACTCTCAGACATGCCGTTCATCCCTTGGGTTTGCGCTCGGCAAGTATGTCAATGACAAAACTGAATACGAGTTCGCCCCGGTGATTGAAGGCTTCATTGCGGCTACGGATAATTCCCCATTTACCCCGAATCACCTTCGCCGGCTTCTCAATAATCTCGTAAGTAAAGGTGAGGGTGTGTCCGGGTCGCACCGGCTGTAACAGTCGTAAGTCCTGGAAACTGACCCCCGCACCATTGCGGCGACCATCCTCCACGCCGCTTGCGAAACGTTCCATGTACTCAACCATCATCCGCATCCACACAGCGCAGATGTGCCAGCTGGAAGCGATGAGCCCACGATACCTGGTGTCTGCTGCTGCCACCGGATCCGTGTGAAAAATTTGCGGCGTATAGCGTGTTCCAAAATCAATAATTTCTTTTTCGCTGAAAGTATGGCTACCAAAGACATGAAATTCACCGACAGGCAGGTCCTCAAACCAGCGACTACGGATGAAATGTCCCTCAGTCATAGCGAGTTGTCACCAGCAACCATCAGCGATGTGAGCAGTTCCATGACAAGCTCACCATGCTGGTTGCTGACTAGAATATTACAGTCAATCAAACCATGATCTGCACCGTCTTCAGGCGCATGTTGGGCAAGGGTCTTTATGCTCGCTGAGAGGCTGTCCTCAACGAAAACCGGCTTGCGCCATCGTAGTTGCTGCACTTCGTCGCTACCGAGGAAGGCTATATTCTCGGCGGACAAAGTATCGCTGATGAGTCGTATCATCACCGCACATACCTGCCATCCGCTGGCACAGAGACCGCCAAAAATAGACGCCTCCGCGGCTTCAGGGTCAAGATGATAAGGCTGGGGGTCAAAGTCGGCAGCAAACTCAAGGATGTCACGCCTGCTCAGGGTGATCTGCTCAGTATTGAATATTTCACCTACCTGGACATCCTGCCATCGGCGGATCATTGGATGCTCCTCTGTTGAAGTCGGGTATTGTTAACCAGCCGTGGGAGCAAAGGCAAGCCGGAGACTGTCATGCCCCTTGCATGGCTTTCGCTTCTCTGGTCATGGCCCTTGTTGTGCAGGTATTTTCGGGAGCACCTGCTGGAAAGTCTAGCGTATTTGTCGGTCAAGCGTTATATTGCCGAAGTTTTTAATTTGTCTGAACCTGTGGATGCCCACTCCATGATGAAATTTTCCAGCACTTCAACTTACATTACTACTGAGGAACTCAGGATGGCGGTTAACGCCGCAGTGACCCTGGAGAGACCGCTACTAATCAAAGGTGAGCCGGGTACTGGCAAGACGATGCTTGCCGAGGAAATTGCCAAATCACTCGGCATGAATCTGATTTCCTGGTATATCAAATCAACTACCAAGGCACAGCAGGGTCTTTATGAATATGATGCGGTTTCCCGGTTACGGGATTCACAACTGGGAGATGAACGAGTACACGACATCAACAACTACATAGCAAAGGGCAAGTTGTGGGAAGCCTTCGCTGCAAAAAAACGGGTGGTGCTTTTGATTGATGAAATTGACAAGGCAGACATTGAATTCCCGAACGATCTGCTCCTTGAACTCGACAGAATGGAATTCCATGTTTATGAGACCGGGGAAACGGTCACAGCGAAGCAGAGGCCCGTAATTGTCATTACCAGCAACAATGAAAAAGAATTGCCAGATGCCTTTTTGCGTCGATGCTTCTTCCATTACATTCAATTCCCCGACCGGGACACCATGTCGGAAATCGTTGCAGTTCATCATCCAAAGATTAAACAGTCACTGGTGAAAGAAGCCATGGAGATTTTCTTTGATGTGCGCAAGGTACCGGGTCTCAAGAAAAAACCTTCAACATCGGAGCTGATAGACTGGTTGAAACTACTGATGGCGGACGATATCCCTGAGGAAATTCTCACCAATAGAGATACCACCAAAGCAATCCCGCCCCTCTATGGCGCACTGGTGAAGAATGAACAGGATGTGCAACTCCTGGAACGGCTTGCCTTTATGAACCGACGCCAGAGAAGCCTAGTCAGTTAAACAGCGACAGGATCTGCTAAGGGTGAAGAGAGCAGGGTGAGAGCAAAGTGTTAATCAATTTCTTTTTTACTCTGAAAAAGGCAAGGATTCCGGTATCAATTACCGAGCTTCTGCATCTGCTGGAAGTACTCAAGGCGCGGCTGGTGTATGCGGATGTTGATGAGTTTTATTATCTGAGCAGGATGGCGCTGGTGAAGGACGAGCGCTATTACGACAAGTTCGACCGTGCATTCAACACCTATTTCAAGGGACTTGAAGACCTTTCCGGTTTACTGGCGTCACTGATACCCGATGAATACTTGCGCCGGGAATTTGAAAAAAGCCTTAGCCCCAAAGAACTTGAAAAGATCAATTCCCTGGGAGGTCTGGAAAAGTTAATTGAAGTGTTCAAAAGAGAAGTTGAGAAGGCCGTCCGGGGTGAGGGGAAGGAAAAGGACCGGGACGGACGAGGCGACGATGGCAGAAGTGGAGAAGGCAGGGAGCGCAAAGGCAAAAAAAGACGCGGCAAACGTGCCTGGGCAAGGCGGGACTACAAGACCTATGACGACAATGTTGAACTCGGCACCCGGGGTATAAAAATCTCATTGCGACGACTGCGGAAACTCGCCCGTCAGGGTTCAGAGGACGAGTTTGATATTGAGACCACCATTGACAAAACAGCAAAGAACGGCGGCCTGCTGGACATTGTCATGCGTCCAGAAAGGCGCAATACAGTCAATGTTCTGCTGTTGCTTGATAACGGTGGTTCAATGGATGCCCATGTGAAGGTGTGTGAAGAGCTCTTCTCTGCGGCAAAGTCCGAGTTCAAGCATCTTGATACCTATTACTTCCATAATTTTATTTACGACGGTGTATGGAAACAACACAACCGGCGCATCAATGAGCGCATTGATACCTACGATATCCTGCATAAATATACCCATGACTACAAAGTGATTTTTGTCGGCGATGCAACCATGGCGCCTTATGAAATTACTCATACGGGCGGAGCCGTTGAACACTGGAATGAAGAGCCCGGTGCCATCTGGATGCAGCGGGTGCTGGATACTTTTGACAAGGTAGTCTGGATTAACCCAACGCCGCGGGATACCTGGGAATATTCCACTTCCGTTGCCCTAACGAAAAAGTTGATGGATGATCAGATGTACCCGCTGACGATCTCTGGTATTGAAAACGGGATGAACTATCTTTCCAAATAAGCACACACTCTTGAGCAGGCCGTGATGAGGGCGGATCCCAGGTCAAAATGCGATAGAGGGGTTGACAGATTATGAACATCTTGGCTTTTGGACAGAGAACCGGTGTCGGTTTGTTGCTACTGGTGTGTCTGCAGGCTTGTGCATCCCTGTCGTCCAATCAGGAAGCACAGACTGAACCCAACCCGGATCCCTGGGAAGGGATGAACCGTCACATGGATAAATTCAATGAGGTGGCTGACCGTATCATCACGAAACCTGCGGCCAGAATGTACCGAAAGATCATCCCGAGCCCTATCAGGAATTCCTTGGGCAGAGTCTATGCGAACTTGCGCGACCTTAATGATGCGGTGAACAATCTGTTACAGGGTAAACCCCGGGAGAGCCTGGGTGACCTGACCCGTATTACGGTCAATACGACCCTGGGCCTAGGCGGACTCTTTGACCCTGCTTCCAAGATGGGTTTGCAAGACCACGACGAGGACTTTGGTCAGACTTTGGCAAGCTGGGGCATGCCTGCCGGTCCCTATATGGTGCTCCCGTTGCTTGGTCCGAGCACCCTGAGGGCTTCCCTTGTGCGCCCAATGGACGGTCTTCTGGACCCCCTGATATACCTGCATCCAGTCCGGCACAGGAACCGGACCTATGGCATCAGGCTGGTGCATCAGCGTAGTCAGTTTATTAACCTGGAGAAGGCTATTTTTGGGGACCGATACCTGTTTATTCGCGATGCCTATCTACAGAGAAGAACTTATTTGATCAAGGATGGCGAGGTAGAAGACCCATTCGGTGATGATTTTTAGGCGACCAGAGACAATCTATTATCCACAAACTACCATCCACAAATGCGGACATGACAATTCAGTTGCGTCAATTCCTTAAAACCGCTTCTAAGAAAATCAGTCTAACCACTTGTAATAATTAAGTAATAAGGGTAATCTTCCCCAAGTTTTATGCACCAATATACACAGGTAATACACCAGCGTGCAGAGCGGGATGTGACGACAGTATCAGAAAGAGGGTCCAGCGCAGGGGAATCTGACGTGAAGCGACCAGGTCTAGTCGGTGTCCAGAGCTCGTTTATCCTCATCATTTCGACATCTTCGGAAGCTACCAGTATCGGACAGGGCTTGACTGACTCCGGTGCCTACGCTATCAAAATTACCGATTATGAAAGTGCCTTGGAAGCAGTTCGCACCTGCCGCCCGGATCTAGTACTGCTTGAATCCGCATTAAACCCGGACAGACACCACCTGTCTTCGCTCCAACTATTGACCAGGATAGGCGAGAAGTTCCCCTCAATACCGGTCCTGCTCATAGCAACAAAAGCGGATGACAGCTCAGTGCTGGCGCATATAGAGGCAGGGGCGGCAGACTACCTCTACTATGTTGATGCAGAACAGGTATTGCTTAACTTTGTGGTTCGGGAAAATCTGGCTCGGAGGCAGACCCACACCAGTGTTGATGCCCCGGCGGTCCATCCACAAAGCGCTACCGATGCCAGGGCTGCTGATGCCAGGGGCACTGAGACCAGGGGCTATGCAGCAAGTTATGATTCTTTAAGTCATGATTCCGAATCCATGTTAAGATTGCTTGAGCGGGATCAGCAATCTGGGTTTCGGGTGCAGCAGGCGATGATGCCAGAATCGCCAGGGCACATTCAGGGTCTGACCTTTAGTCATCAGTTGTATCCTTCAATGATAGTCAGCGGTGATTTTATTGACTATTGCGAGTTACCGGATGGTCGTGCAGCCTTCTATATTGCAGATGTTTCCGGGCATGGTGCGTCAAGTGCGTTCATTACGGTATTGCTCAAGAGTCTTTCTCGCAGACTTCGGGACGAGTTTGGGAAGTTTGGTTCTACGGCGGAGGTTTTGTATTGGTTTAACGCCGAGCTGATGCAGTGGGATTTGGAACAACATATCACCATGTTTTTTGGCGTGATAGACCAGGAAAATAACAGTCTGGAATACAGCAATGCAGCCCAGTATCCGGGCGCCATTTTATATCAAGAGTCCGGTGCCTGTTTCCTCGCCACTGGAGGCCAACCCCTGGGACTTTATGATAGGCCTCAGTTTGATGTGCACCATCTTGAGTTGCCGTCAGTCTATTCCATCATCATGTTTTCAGATGGAGTGTTTGAAATCATGTCCCAGCCGACACTGAAAGCCAAAGAAGAGCACCTGCTGTCGGTGGTAGATCAACCACGGCAGGATATAGACACCCTAGTAGAGCAACTGGGTATGTCTAACGCCAGGAATATCCCTGACGACATCGCCATATTTACTGTGGCAAATGCGAAGTGAGCAGTATGGGCAAGATTCTCTACGCAGAAGATAAGGGTATTCATGTGCTCAAATTTATTGGCGAGGTGCGTCTAACCCTGGGCCCGGCTATTGCTTCTTTTCTGAGCCATTTAAGAGCGGCAAAAAATTTTAAGTCCGTCGTGATTGATTTATCGGAAACCCAATGTATAGACAGCACCGCCCTTGGTCTGCTTGCCAGGATTGCAATATGTACCAGAGACTCCTTTGGTGCCATACCGAGCATTATTTCGCCCAGAGAAGATATCACTCGCACCCTGAAAAGCATGGCAATGGAAGAAGTATGTCTCATCCTGAAGGAATCCGCCTATCCCGATAATTATATGCCGCCGCAGATTACCGAATTATCTCCAGCACCCAGAGAAATGCTCAGCGAGGATGCCTTGCGGGAGCAGGTGCTGGAAGCGCACAAAACGCTGATGAATCTGAATCAGAAGAACCGTGACAAGTTCAAGGACCTGGTGTCCGCGCTGGAGCAGGAAAAGGATGCTGCCTCTGATGCCTATGCCAGGACTGGTTAAAGCCGGGACCGCTGAGCGGCGTCATCCCGCGCCCTCAGCTTCTCCCGGATAAAGTCCTCGTGGGCAAGATGTAACAGCCTGGCAATTTTCCTAATGGTGTGATCTTCAATGGCGTCAACCCGCTTGTCAGCAAACGCCACCAGCCACATGGCGTAGAGTAGCCGTTTTTTGCCAGCATAATCCAACTGTTGATTGATGACCTGGGTGAACTGATATAAATCATGCGCTGCCTCAACCTGGGCATCCGCTACCCTGATGAGCGATGAGACCTTCTGAGCGGACAAGCCGAACTCCTCCGCCATGAGTCTCGCTATGGTGTCCAGTTCTATCCGAGTTTTGGTGCTGTCCGACCGGGATACTTCCAGCATCAATGCAGCCGCGACCAGTGTAACGGACTGATCTGGTGCCTCGTCATCCTCTTGGGTGACCAGCCCTTGAAATAACTGCAATAGTTCGTCAATCATATATCTGACAAGCTGTATCTGCGCCAGCGCCGAGTCCAACAGTTCGGTGCTTGCCCCGTCCGAGTTCATGCAGATTCCAAGATGCCGACGATATGCCCGGGCACCGGGTAGGCCCGCAAAGAGTCCAGACAAGTGTCTGGCAACCTGTCTGAAGGGCACCCCCTGAGCGGTTTGTTGCGCCATGTATGACCGGTAATGAGCCAGAATTTGCCAGCGCGAGGGCAGGGCGGTCTGGAAGATACACTGTTCAAGTGTTGCGAGCAGAAACGGATTGTGACAGGGTGCCCGTCCCAGCATCACGCCCTCATATTCATTTAGAAGCGTCATGGTTTGAGCAACAGTCCTGATGCCGCCATTCAAAATGAATTCAGCATCTGGTAGCGTATCTCTGATCCTCGCCACATGATCATATCTAAGCGGTGGGATATCCCGATTTTCTCTGGGAGAAAGACCATGGAGTATTGCGTTCCTGGCATGAATAAGAAACACCCGACATCCAGCATCGTAAAGGCTCGTAATAAATTCCTCGAAAAATCCGAAATCATTCCGGGCATCAATGCCAGTACGGGATTTGATGGTCACGGGGATGCTGACACTCTCCTGCATGGCTTGATAACAGTCCGCCACCAACCCTGGAGTCGCCATCAAACAGGCACCGATGCCGCTCTGCTGTACAGAGTTGCTGGGGCATCCCAGATTGAGATTGACTTCCTGATAGTCGGCTCCCTGCACCAGCACCGCGCATTTGGCGAGCATTTCCGGGTCATTGCCGCCCAGTTGAACCGCGCAGGGCCCATCCTTGCTGTGGTCAAGAAAACGCTCCCGGTTGCCATGGATCAGGGCATTGGCGACGATCATTTCACTGTACAGCACCGCATGAGGCGACATGAGCCGCAACAAATAGCGGTAGTGCTTGTCGGTATAGCCCATCATGGGTGCCACATTCAGTTTACGATTCAGCATTGCTCTTGATATCGCACTCAGGATGACTATGTCTGGCGCGATAGTGTAACATCAGTGTTCCGCGTGAAAGCAGTCTGCTTATCCATGAAAGTGAAAACCCGAGTTGCCCCATCACCGACCGGGGACCCCCATCTTGGCACAGCCTATGTAGCCTTGTTCGGCTTGTGTTATGCACGCCACCAGGGCGGTGATTTTATTCTGCGTATTGAAGACACAGACGCCGCCAGAAGCTCCAAAGAATCCGAACAAAAGATTATGGCTTCACTCCGTTGGCTTGGCATTGATTGGGACGAGGGTCCCGATGTAGGAGGCCCAAATGGTCCCTATCGACAGAGCGAACGCCTGGAAATATACAGCAAATATACACAGCAACTGCTGGATGCCGGACATGCTTTCAGATGCTTTTGTACCCCCGACCGATTGCAAGAGATGCGCGCTGAGCAGATGCGCCGCGGCGAGACACCCCGTTATGACGGCAGGTGCCTGGAGCTTGTACCCGACGAGGTCCGCTCAAGGGATGCTGAGGGAGTGGCATCAGTGGTGAGGATGATCGTGCCAACTGAGGGCAGTTGCACGGTCCGGGATGAGCTTAGGGGTGATATAGAGATTGATTGGCAGCAAATTGACATGCAGGTGCTGATGAAAGCAGATGGCACGCCCACCTATCACCTTGCAGTGGTGGTTGACGATCATCTGATGGAAGTGACCCACATTATCCGGGGGGAGGAGTGGATCAATTCTGCACCAAAACACCTGCTACTTTACCAATACTTCGGCTGGCACATCCCCCGGTTGATTCACATGCCACTGCTTAGAAATCCTGACAAGAGCAAATTGAGCAAAAGAAAGCATCCGACCAGTATAGGGTTTTATGAGCGCATGGGATTTCTGCCAGAAGCCGTGCTCAATTACTTGGGTATGCTGGGTTGGAGTATGCCGGACGGTGAGGAAAAGTTTTCCCTGGCGGAGATGATTGAGCATTTTGACATCAATCGAATCTCACTGGGGGCACCGGTATTTGATGTGGCAAAGTTAAGGTGGCTGAATGGTAGGTGGCTCAGGGAGAATTTGGACAGCACCCAATTTGCTGACCGCATCAGTCAATGGGCGTACAACCGGGAAAATCTGGAGAAGTTGATCCCGCTGCTCCAGGACAGGGTAGAAGTGTTTTCCGATGTGGCGCCGATGATAGCGTTTTTTGTTGAGGGTATGCCCGTTATTCAGAAGGAGAGTTTTGATTTCAAAAACACTGATCAGATGCAGGTCAAAAAGATATTGCTGTTCAGTTTATGGTGCCTTGAGGGTCATGGACAATGGCAGGGAGAGGCGCTTAAGCAGTTGCTCAACAGCCTGGCTGGCACGATGGGCTTGAAGATTCGAGATTTCCTGGCGCCTTTGTTCGTGGCAATTTCTGGCAAGCCTGTGTCCACCCCCCTGTTTGATTCCATGGCAATACTCGGCTCGGACATGACCCGGGCAAGACTGCGCCAGGCCCTGGAAATTCTGGGAGGTTTTTCTGGCAAGCAGCAGAAAAAACTGGAACAGGAATTCAAACAACTCGGCACTCTGAGCTGAGCAAAGATTATCGTGCGACCTTAGTCTGACAGGAGATGCGTCATGTCCCAAAAAGGATTCCAGCAAGCAACAGATCTCAGGGAAGAAGGTGTAGCCCTCAAACAACTTCTGGACCGGTTGACCGAAGAAGATTGGTCTCGTCCTACACCCTTCAAGGATTGGACCGTCAATAAGGTGGTTCTGCATTTACACGGCTCGGACAAGATGGCGGTGCTTGCCCTCAAGGATGCGGCAGGGTTTGCGGTGGCGAAATCCAATCCTGATACCCTGAGGCGCCTGATGAATCCCAGAGCAGAGGATAGCCCAGGCTCGTCCACCCTGGAGGCTAGCAACCTGCTGACGACCTGGTGGGCATATTTTACTGAGATCTGTGATCTGCTTGACGACAGCGACCCAAAACGCCGTGTCCCCTGGTTTGGTCCCAATATGGGCGTCATGATGTTTACGACCGCCAGACAGATGGAAACCTGGGCGCATGGGCAGGACATATTCGACCTCTTTGGTACTCGGCGAATCAACACAGCCAGACTTAAAAACATCGTCGTCATAGGTGTCAAAACTTACGGCTGGAGCTTTGCGAACCGAGGCGAGGAAGTGCCCGGACCTGCACCCCATGTCCGTCTGACAGGACCAGGTGGGGAAATCTGGGAATTTAATGAAGTCTCCGAAGATAATAAGATTGAAGGTGATGCCGGTGACTTTTGCCATGTGGTCACCCAGGGTCGTAACATAGCGGATGTCAATTTGCAGGTAAGAGGTGCGCCCGCTACCCAATGGATGGCAATTGCCCAGTGCTTCGCTGGTCCGCCTGAAGAGCCGCCTGCACCGGGTTCGCGCCTGGTCAATTTTCAGGGCTCTGCCAAATAAATCTGCCAAATAAATCAGCATGTCTCCGATTATTTTCTGCCTCAGAGGGCTCCGCCAAAAATGCTGCCGTGCCCTGTCTCTGACGGACATAGAATGATGTCTTCCTGCTACGGCAGAATCTGGCTACTGCTCATCCTGCTGAGCCTACCGCTGGCTGCACATGAGACGCGACCTGCCTATTTGGAGATTCAACAGGTCAGCGAAGATATATATGATTTTACCTTCAGGCAGCCGCAAATCGGCGGCCGCTTCCTGGGTCTGACTGTCGTCTCGGCATGCGATGTCCAGGGAGAGGAGGCGCATCAGGTGACACCATCTACGCTGGAATCTAGTTGGCGTGCAGATTGCCAGGGCCTGTCAATAGAGGATGCCAGGCTGGGTATTGCCGGGCTTGACCGCACCCTGATTGACACCCTTGTACATCTCAGTTTCCTGAATGGCAATACCATGGACAGGATTCTGACGCCGCGCGCATGGCGTTTTGAACCAGCCGCCACCCATGCCATAGATTTTCTTCCCGCCTACTTTATCCTGGGTCTGGAACATCTGTTGCTCGGCTTGGATCATCTTGCCTTCCTCTTGGTGCTGCTGTACCTGATTCGTAATTACAAGACGCTGATAATCGCGGTGACTAGTTTTACAGTGGCACATTCCATCACGCTAGGCTTGGCTGCCTTTGAGTTGCTGAAGGTGCCGCAAAAACCCGTGGAAGCGGTGATTGCCCTCAGTATCCTGGTGGTTGCCTGGGAGGTCACCCGGGCGCATCGCCAGCCAGACAAGAGACCATTGATTTTGGTTTACCCCTGGTGTCTGACCTTTGTCTTCGGGCTATTACATGGCTTGGGTTTTGCCAGTGCCCTGGCAGAGATTGGTTTGCCTGAGGACAGTTCTCTCTGGGCTCTGGCGCTGTTTAATCTCGGTATTGAGGCAGGACAACTATTGGTAATTCTGGCGCTGCTCTTGTCAGTCGCCTTGCTACGGTTTGCAGGATCGCCGCAGCTGAGGTACGCCTGGCTTCATCAGATACCCGTGTATGTGATTGGCGGTCTTGCAGGATACTGGTTTATTGATCGGACAAGCGGCATCCTGCTGGGTCTGTAACAGAAGGCAGATCCCGGAGATGTCCGATTGCACGTTTTGCCTCTGAACAGGAGATAGTGATGAATCTGCCAAGATCAAACGGACACCCGACGCTGGGGACGCTAGACAATGCAACTGGATAATCTGACCCTACTCGCTGGTGTTGGACTTCTCGCTGCCCTTGCCCAGTGGGCAGCTTGGCGGGTGCGCCTGCCGACCATATTGTTCCTGCTGATATCTGGCATGCTCATAGGACCAGTGGCGGGCATACTGGACCCGGATGCTCTTTTTGGCGACCTGCTCTTTCCTCTGATTTCCTTATCCGTAGCAACCATTCTTTTTGAAGGCAGCCTGACCCTCAAATACTTGGAACTTCGCGACATAGGTAGGACGGTGCGGAACCTGGTGACGATTGGTGCCCTGTGCACCTGGGGCATCACAAGTGTCATCGTGCACCTGGTAGTCGGGTTTGACTATGACCTTGCCATACTCTTTGGTGCCATGGTCGTCGTCACCGGACCGACGGTCGTGGTACCTATGCTACGCACGGTTCGACCGGTCAAAAAGGTTGCCAATATCCTCAGATGGGAAGGCATAGTAATTGATCCCATAGGAGCATTGCTTGCCGTCCTGGCTTTTGATTTTTATATCACGGTGCGCAAGGTTGAAGCAGTGGAATCCATCGCCGCCTTGTTTTTGGTCATAGTCGGGGTGGGTGTCCTGCTGGGTGTGATGGCCGGCTATGGGCTAGGCATAGTCCTGCGCAGACAATGGCTACCAGAATATCTGCGTAGCCCGTTTACATTACTGATGGTATTTGTCGTCTTTGCCCTGTCCGAGGCAATTGAACATGAATCTGGCTGGTTGGCAGTCACCCTCTTTGGTCTGGTGTTGACCAATCAGAAGGGTGTTGATGTGCGCGACATACTGGACTTTAAGGAGAGCCTGGCAGTGCTACTCATCGGCGGGCTCTTCATCCTCCTGGCGGCAAGAATTGAACTGCAAGGATTGGTTGCGGTGGGCTGGTCATCCTTGCTGGTGGTCGGCGGTATTATTTTTATCGCCAGACCCCTGTCGGTTTTCATATCAACGCTTGGCAGTGATCTTAAGATGAAGGAAAAACTGCTCATCGCCTGGATTGGTCCCAGGGGCATTGTGTGTGCCGCCGTGGCGGCGATATTTGCGATCCGGCTTGAAACTATGGGGGCAAAAGATGCTGAGTTGCTCGTCCCCCTGGCTTTTCTCATCATTATCGGCACGGTGGTGGTGCAATCCCTGACCGCGAAGCCTCTTGCAAGTCTGCTGGGTGTCCGGGATCCTGCGCCCGCGGGATTTCTCATAGTGGGTGGGGGCAGGGTTGCGCGCATGATCGCCAGTATTCTTGTGGCTCAAGAGCTAAGGGTAGTGCTGTCCGACAGCGACTGGAACAATATCAAGCGGGCACGGATGGAAGGTCTTGAAACCTACTTTGGTAACCCAATATCGGAACGGGCTGACCGGTATCTGGACCTGTCCGGTATTGGCAATCTGATCAGTATTACTGGTCAGCCCAACCTTGATGATTTGCATTCCCTCTATTATCGGCGGGAGTTTGGTGCTCAGCATATCTACGAACTTCCTTCTGCTGAAGAAGCCGCGCTGAATGAGCCGCATCGCATCGCTAGCCAGTTAAGAGGGCGGCGTCTTTTCGGGAAGGATGTCACCACTGATCAACTGGAGACCATGCTGGATAATAACTGGATGATAAAAACCACCGAGTTGACAGAAGAATTTGATTATGAGGACTATCGCGAAACCTATCGCGACAGCTCCTTCGTTTTGTTTGCTACGGATACTTCTGGTAGATTGCGTGCTGCAACATACCAGGATGACTGGGAGCCGACCAAGGGCTGGCATGTAATTAGTCTGGCACCAGCGGAACCCTGAAACGCATTCCGACATGACGCTTCCTTCCCCTAGATACAGGATCAATCATGTATAGCGACACGCCAGGCGACTTGACACATGACGACGGTGCCTCAGAGATGCCTGGACGAACCCTCAGCATGCACAAAATCGGGTTAATTATACTCGCCCTGCATATACCGCTTTTTATCTATCCCGTAGTCCGGCTTGGCATCTGGCTTGAGCTTTCTCCCCTGACGATTCTTGTCATCCTCATCCCGACGACTTTGAGTCAGATCATCTGTCGCTGGTGGTTCAGGAGTAGTACAAACCGATTCCTAGGATGGTTCCGTAAGTTGGCAGACCTCTGGCTGGGAGTGAGTCCGCTCCTGCTGATGGCGCTACTGGTATTTGAAGTCATCCTGGCACTTGGCTTCATGCCCGCGACTGAAGCCGCCTGGTGGGTGTTGTCGCTTAGTGGTGCGGTGACCCTCTTCGGGATGGCGGTTGCTGTCCTGCCCCTTGTCTGCCGCATCAGCTTCTCAGCGGAGCATTTGCAAAACCCGGTGCGATTTGTCCAGATCTCGGATCTTCATATCGGCTCCCGGAGCCGCCGGTTTTTGAACAGAGTCATCAAGCGTATTGAGCAATTACAGCCAGACTTCCTGTGCATCACCGGCGACTTTGTGGATGCCACCGGGGTGCCCGAGGAGGATCTGAGTGCATTGAAGACCCTGCACTGCCCAATCTATTTTTGTATTGGTAACCATGAAAGATATGAAGACCTTGATGCAATCCTTGCCCGATTGACCAGGCTGGGTGTGCGCGTCCTGAGAACCGAGTCCGAATATGTGCGGGAGGATATTCAGATTATCGGCATTGATGATCAGGAGGACGCCAGGCAGGTGGAACGGGAGCTTGCGAAACTTGAAGTCAACCCGACCAGCTTCGGTATTCTCCTCTATCACCGTCCGCGGGGCTTGGAAGCCGCTGCCAGTGCCGGGATTGACCTGATGCTGAGCGGGCACACTCACAAGGGTCAGGTCTTCCCGTTCAACCTGCTGGTGAACCGGGTCTTTGCCAGGGTGGCAGGCATGTACCAGTCGGGTACCACGCGCTTGTATGTCTCCCAGGGTACAGGAACCTGGGGTCCAGTCATGCGGCTCGGCACCAGAAGCGAAATCACCCTGTTTGAACTGACTTCAGCGACGCAGATCTAGGCAAAAAACTGGGGGTCGGGGCAGGAGCGTCCATCTGGAAGACGATACAGACCTGATAAATAATCATGTTGTTGGTGTTACACTTTAACTAACAATACTAAGGGTATATTGAAATGCGCTCTTTCGTCGTCCCGCTTTTGTGTTTGACTCTGAGTTACGGCCTGCCGCTCCCAATGACCAGCTTTGCCGCTAGTCCGGAAGCGGTCCATGGCAAAAAGGGAATGGTGGCTTCCCGCTCTACCCTGGCATCCCAAGCCGGGATTGAGATTATGCAGCAGGGCGGTAACGCCGTGGATGCTGCCGTTGCTACTGCCTTTGCCCTGGCGGTGACCTATCCGTCGGCGGGCAATATAGGTGGTGGGGGATTTGCCCTGGTGCGCCTGGAGGACGGCAAGATACTGACCCTGGACCATCGGGAGACGGCACCAGGGGCATCTCATCGTGATATGTATCTGGATGCAAAGGGCGAGGTCATCAAGGGGTTATCTACCCATTCCCATCTCGCCACCGGTGTCCCAGGCAGTGTGGACGGGCTCATAAGACTGCTGGAAGCCCATGGCAAGCTGTCGCGACAGGTCGTGATGGCACCATCAATCAGGTTGGCGAGCGAGGGTTTTCCTTTGACCTATAACCTGGCGCGGCAGTTCAAACGGCAACTTGAGTCTATGCGCGCCTATCCTGCCTCCATTAAAAAATTCAGTCGTGACGGTGCACCCTATGCGGCGGGTGACATCTGGGTGCAACAGGATCTGGCTGCCACCCTCAGGCGGATATCGGTATCTGGTCGGGACGGCTTTTACCAGGGCAGGACAGCAGAATTGATCGTCGCCGAAATGCAGCGGGGCGGCGGTATCATCTCTTTGGAAGATCTTGCCGAGTACCGCTCCCTGTGGCGAGACCCTGTGCATGGCACCTATAAGGGCTATGAGATATGGGGCATGGCAGCGCCTTCATCCGGCGGTCTGCTGGTGCAGCAGATGTTGAACATGCTGGAGCCCTATGATCTGGCGTCCATGGGCTGGGGCAGTGCGGCGGCCGTCCATCTGATGGTGGAAGCCGAAAGACGTGCCTACGCTGACCGGGCGGAACATCTTGGTGACCCTGATTTTTATGAAGTACCGGCGGTAATGCTGATTGACAAGGCATACGCTCGGCAACGATTTGCAGATTTTGATCCCGCCCGGGCTTCGGACAGCAAGGCTATAGGACCAGGCAACTGGCCCACAGAAAGCCAGAACACAACGCATTTTTCCGTGATGGATTCTCAGGGCATGATGGTTGCCTTCACCACCACTCTAAACAGTGCCTACGGTAACAAAATTGTTGTGCCTGGCACTGGAATTTTGCTGAACAACGAGATGAATGATTTTTCGATCAAATTGAATACACCGAATCAATTTGGTCTTATCGGTAGAGAAGCCAATGCAGTAGTACCGGGCAAACGCATGTTGAGCTCAATGTCACCCACCATCGTCACGCAAAACAATCAACCGGTATTGAGCACCGGCTCTCCGGGTGGCTCGACGATTATCACCACGACCCTGCAGGTGATTGTCAATGTAATTGATTACGGCATGAGCATTGAAGATGCGGTGAGTCTGCCGAGGTTTCATCATCAATGGAGACCCAATGTGGTCTTCTATGACCGCTACGCCTTATCCCCGGACACCCTTGCGCGGCTGAAGCAGATGGGGCACCAACTAGCCCCCCAGACGTGGTATGCCAGGGGCATTGGCGATGCCAATTCCATTTTGTTTAGGGACGGGTTAATACACGGCATCAAAGACCCTAGGGGTGATGGCATAGCCGTTGGATATTGAATCTTGAATAGACGGCATGGCGATTCGGTTTTTAATTGTTGACGGCTTTAATCTGATTCGCCGCCTGTTTGAAGCCCATCCCAGCCCAGACATCCAACCTACCCTTAGCCTGGCGAAAGCATCCCTGCAGAAGGCAATCGGCCGCCATCATCCTACCCATGCTACTGTCATCCTTGAGCATCACGACACCACCTGGCGGCATCAGCTCTATCCTGAGTACAAGGCTAGTCGTTCCCCGACCCCTGACCTTTTACTGCAACATCTTGATGATTTTGATGTTGCATTTCAGCAACTAGGGGTCACCACGGCGGCAGTCCCCAATTATGAGGCTGATGATGTCGTGGCAACTATGGCGACTCTGGTATCGCGCCGTCAGGGAGAAGCCCGCATCCTGTCCACCGACAGAATCTACCTGCAACTGGTGTCATCCCGGGTCAGGCTCTTTGACCACTTCGCCAACAAGGAGCTTGATGCTGCCTGGTTTGAACAAGAATACGGCATTGCTATCTCCCAGTACCTTGATTACCTGGCATTGGTCGGGGAAGCCTCCACCAATATCAAAGGTGTACCTAAGGTAGGCAAAAAAACAGCAATAGAACTGTTACATCGTTATCAGTCCCTTGAGCAGATGCTGGCGAGTCAGGACGATGATGTAAAACTTCGCAGGGTGCGCGCCGCTGCCGACACAGCATATTATTGTCAAAAACTGGTGACCCTGAAACAGGATGTCACACTGGGGATGAATCTCAGGCAGTTCCGCCTGTCACCACCCGACGGGGCATCGTCGTGACGCTGAATCTTGCCAGTTTCAATGCCTATGATCTTCGTGGCAGGGTGCCCGATGAAATGAACGAAGAGCTAGCCTACGCCGTCGGTCGTGCCTATGCGGAGTTCGTCATGCCAGAGACGGTGGTGGTCGGACACGACATCCGTCATTCCAGTCCGATGCTCAGCGAGGCACTGGTAGCGGGATTAATCGCAAGCGGTGTGCAGGTGCATCACATTGGCACCTGCGGCACCGAAGAAGTTTATTTTTCAACGGCCCATTTCGGTTTTGATGGCGGCATTATCGTGACCGCTAGCCACAATCCCAAAGACTACAATGGTATGAAATTGGTAGGCAGGGGCGCGCGACCTATTAGTGCTGAGACGGGCCTCAACACCATTCGGGACAGCGTGCGACGGAACCGCTTTTCCACCTCGGCGGATGGCGGTTACACAGCACTGGAGCACAGGCCGGCTTATATCGCTCAGCTGCTTGACTATGTAGATCTTGTTGACTTAAAACCCTTCACCCTGGTGGTCAATCCGGGTAATGGTGGTGCCGGGGCGGTGTTAGAATGTTTGTTGCCTCATTTGCCCCTGGAGTTTGTGCCGGTTCATTTTGATGCGGATGGGGCATTCCCCAATGGCGTCCCCAATCCTCTGCTACCGGAGAACCGCCAACCTACCCTGGATGCTATCAGGGCAAGCCATGCTGATCTTGGTATTGCCTGGGATGGTGACTTTGACCGATGTTTCTTTTTTGATGAAACGGCGCGTTACATTGAGGGCTACTATATTGTCGGTTTGTTGGCGCAGACATTTCTTGATAGGACACCGAACAGCACCATAGTCCACGACCCCAGACTGGTTTGGAACACGATTGATATAGTAAAAAACCAGCATGGCAATGCCGTCCAGAGCAAAGCGGGGCACACATTCATCAAAGAAACTATGCGCCGGGAGAAGGCAATCTACGGTGGTGAGATGAGTGGGCATCATTATTTTCGAGATTTTGCATTTTGTGACAGCGGCATGGTGCCCTGGTTGATGGTGGTGGAGATGATGTCCAGGGAAGATAAAAAACTGTCCGAACTGGTTGCTGAAAGGATGGCAATGTACCCGGTGAGTGGTGAAATTAATCGGCACATTGAAGACCCAGAAGCCATGCTCGCCCGTATTGAAAAGAAATATAGCCAGGACGCGCATAATATCCAGCATGTAGATGGCTTGAGTGTTGAGTTTGCTGAATGGCGGTTTAATCTCCGGCTGTCTAATACGGAATCGGTGCTGAGATTGAATGTAGAGTCAAAGGCTAATCCCGATCTGATGCAGGAGAAGACACAGGAGCTACTGTGCCTGCTCGGTGGTGATGAATGAAAAACTCTAAGCGAAAGTAGCAGCCATGATGACATCAATGCCATTCACGAAGTCTGGCAAATGAGCTGGATGGGTAAACTACTGGGCGGCGGTCTGGGTTTCGTCATAGGCGGACCCATAGGTGCTGTCCTGGGAGCGGTCTTTGGACATCATGTGTTTGATGGTGGTGGTTCTGTTCTGTCATTACAGGAAAAGCGTCAGAGTGTGTTTTTTGTCGCAGTCTTCTCAATGCTGGGGAAATTGAGCAAGGCCGATGGCAAGGTGACTCAAGCGGAGATTGACGCAATTGAGCAGGTGATGCGGGATAATCTCAGGCTGGATGCGCAGACCCGGCAACTTGCTATACAAGTGTTTAATCGGGCGAAAGATGCAGGGGACAGTTTTGATGATTATGCCCGGCAATTTTACCAAGAATTTAGAGGGCAACCGGAGATACTGAGTTTCCTCATTGATCTGCTGTTACTCGTCGCTAATGCGGATGGGGTGAGCAATCCCGAAGAGCAGTCAATGCTCCAGAGGGCGGTGAGAATTTTTCACCTGGAGCATGCCTATGAGCAAATCAGGGCGCGACATTCACCCACTGACAGTCTGGACAAGTCCTATGAAATTCTCGGTGCGAGTACTGATGAATCCCTTGCCGAGATAAAGCAGAAGTACCGCAGGTTGGTGATGGAATATCATCCAGACAGAGTAAAGGCGAGAGGCGTGTCGCCAGAATTTGCCGCCGCTGCGGAAGCCAGGTTCAAATCTATTCAGCATGCCTTTGACCTGGTGGAGCAGCAGCATAAACAGCGCGCCAGCTAGGCGACTGGTCTTCTTCCTCAGGAGGGTATGGAAAACTATGAATAACTCAGCTAGCCCGCATTACATTCCCTATCATCATATTGCTCGCTCACCGGAAAAGATGCTTGAACAATCTGCGTCTCACTACGCAGAGATGCAGTGCCGGCGTACGGTGCGGGACTTCTCCAGCAAGCCCGTACCCGTGGCGGTGATTGAAAACTGCATCAAAACAGCAGGCACCGCCCAGAGCGGTGCCAACCTGCAACCCTGGCATTTTGTCGCGGTGCAAGAACCTGGCATCAAACGGGAAATCAGACGTGCTGCTGAAAAGGAGGAGCGAGCATTTTACCGCGGCAAGGCACCCCGGGAATGGCTTGACGCCCTGGCACCTCTCGGCACTGATGCAAACAAGCCTTTTCTTGAAGCTGCGCCTTGGTTGATCGCTGTATTTCAGCAACGCTATGGTGAATTACCTGATGGTCGGCGGACAAAACACTACTATGCTACTGAATCGGTAGGCATAGCGACCGGCTTTCTTATCAGTGCGTTGCATCTTGCGGGGCTAGCGTGTCTCACCCACACGCCTAGCCCTATGGGGTTCCTGAGGGAAATACTCGGCAGACCCAGGTCTGAGCGACCCTTTCTGTTGCTGGTGACAGGCTATCCTTCAACTGGGGCGATGGTGCCTGAAATTACCAAAAAACGCCTGTCAGACATCTCGACCTTCTTGTGACAGGCGCTTGTGGCAGGTGCTTGTGGCAGGTGTTTGTCGACAAGCGGGCGTGGCAGGTGCTTGTGACAAGCGGGCGTGCCAGAAGCGGGTGATAGGACAGTCTTTCTTAGAATGTGTCCTGGTAGGAACCAGACTCTTGTCCCTTGCCAGTAGCCCCCACCCGTGCCTCAAGCGCAATCAGGTCCAACAGGATGCGTCCACCTTCTACCAGATAGGAGTCCGGTGCCTCAGCTGCGGTGATTTCTGCCGTCTCTCCCGATGAACTTGCGCTGTCTGTCTGCTGCTCGGTGCTGCCCCTAGCCGATGCTCCCTCTAAGGGCAAAGATGACTCATCAATAACGCCAGCCATTTCACTGCCAGTAACGGATCCGGCACCCGTCTCATCGGTGTCAGGCACGATGGCAGCGCCGCCTGATGGGGTTGCTTTTGTCTGAGCAGCGGTAGCCGATTCCTCCAGGTCTAATTCATCCAGAGAGGCAATAGCATGCAAGCCCTGAGCCAGGCGTTTCTTGTTTTCCAGCGCCACCCAGAAGACATCACGCGCATGTTTCTCCGCCTGCCGCTCGGCTTCATTCAGGCTGATACTCGTCGCGTCACTTTTTGCCTTTCGGTACGCAAAGGCTTCTTTTGAGTAATTGAACTCCGGGTCTGCCAAGGCTCTCGCCTGATGTAGCGATTGCAGTTCAGGCATCATCTGGTGAAGGCTCTTCTTGGCCTGGAAGGGTGCCGGGAGAATGCTGTCCCAAGGCAGGGGCCTGTCCAGCGTACTTTCACCTATGTGATCCGGGTCGTAACTGGAAGGGTAGAGGATGTCAGGGATGATGCCCCGGTGCTGGGTGCTTTCCCCGGAGATGCGATAGAATTTCGCCTGGGTCAACTTGAGTTGCCCTTGCTTGAGCGGGAGCAGGGTCTGGACGGTACCCTTGCCGAAGGTTTGGCTACCAATGATTACCCCCCGCTGATAATCCTGTATCGCGCCCGCAAAAATCTCAGACGCGGAAGCGCTGAGTCGATTAACCAGGACTGCCAGAGGTCCCGCGTAGATGACCAGGGCATCCTGGTCAGCAAGAATGTTCACCCTATTGCGTTTGCTCCGAACCTGTACGGTTGGTCCCTGGTCAATAAATAGCCCGGTGAGGGTTCTGGCTTCCTGGAGGGCACCACCGCCATTGTTGCGCAGGTCAATCAGAATCCCGTCCACCTTTTGTGTTATCAGACCAGCAAGCAGCTTTTTCACATCTCGGGTGGTGCTCTTGAAGTTGCGGTCACCCTTCTGCATTGCCCGGAAGTCAACATAAAATGTTGGAATATCTATGACGCCAATCTTGAATGTCTGCCCGAATTGCTCAATTTCTACGATGTCTGACTGGGCAGATTGCTCCTTCAACTCCACCCGGTTGCGCGTGATGTGAATGATCTTTGACCCGGTAGTGTAGTTAGCATCCTCCGAAATAATAGCGAGGCGGACCAGGGTGCCTTTTTTGCCCCGGATCAGTTGTACGACTTCATCCAGGCGCCAGCCGATGACATCTATCATCTCGTCTGTGGCACCCTGACCCACTGCGATAATCCTGTCGTTCGGTTGTAATTGCCCAGCCTTGTCGGCAGGTCCGGCAGGGACGAGGCTGACGACTTCTGTGTATTCATCCTGCAACTGCAAGACTGCGCCTATACCTTCCAGAGACAGACTCATGTTGATGTCAAAATTCTCCGAATTACGGGGGGAAAAGTATTGAGTATGCGGGTCGTAGACGCGGGTAAAGGAGTTCATGTAAATCTGGTACACATCTTCACTGTTGGTCTGCCGCAATCGGTTCAGTCTGTTGGTGAATCGCTTCACCAGCAATTCCTGAATCTTCGCCGATTCTTCATCTGTGAGTTTCAGGTTCAGAATGGCCGCCTTGAGATGTCGGCGCCAAAGATCATCAAGTTCATCTGGCGTTTTTGCCCAGGACAGGTTCTCAGTATCAAGTAACAACACTTCCTGCCTGGTGAAATCAAACTGCTCAATGCCCGCCTCAAGTACCCTGAGCACCTTCTTGAACCGGCTGAGGACCCGTTCTCGGTAGCGATTAAAAATATAAAAAGCAGTGTCAAGATTGCCCTGGCGCAAGGCATCGTCCAGAGAAAATCGGTACTGTTCAAATTCTTCAATATCCGAAGCAAGGAAATAGTTTTTGCCGCGGTCCAGGTCGTTCAAATAGGCATCGTATATGGTTGACGACAGTGCATCATCCAGGTCGGTGGGTACAAAATGTCTTGATGTCAGTGCCGCAACGATATTCTGGGTGGTAGCCGAGTGGATTTCCAGAGGCACCAGATTAGGTTCCGGCGAGAGTGATTCTGTTGCTTGCAACTTGGCAAAAGCAGCCTGGTTTGCAAGCAAGAGGGCGACGATTATCCAACTTCTTTTCATGGGTGTTTTTTCTATACCTTAGTATTGAATAGGATTGTCCAGCGGGGTTTGTTTGTCAATCTTTGCCCCGACATCCTATGCTGGCTCAGAAGTGCCTCGGCGAACTCTTTCCCATCCGCCTCATACCACCAGGCACTGAATTTCCAAGACTCCATACCGAAGGGTACAGCACCAAGCATCCCAACACTAAAGGCAAGCAGTACCGCAATCGCCGCCGCTCAGTTAGAGAGCGTGCCCACCTCCTGATTCAGGAATATTATGGGTTCTTGTTACCGCAGACTACTAACAACAGTGCATTTTGCAATTGCAGAGGTTTGTCGTTACAATCCATGCCCTTCAACACTAGCACTGGAAGCGGATTGAATGCCTCAAGTTAAAGTCAAAGAGAACGAGCCGTTTGATATAGCCTTGCGCCGTTTCAAGCGGTCCTGTGAAAAAGCTGGAATTCTGGCAGAAGTCCGTAAGCGCGAATACTATGAAAAACCTACTTCCATGCGAAAGCGAAAAGCGGCGGCAGCGGTCAAGCGACACGCCAAGAAGTTGCAACGTGAATCGCGTCGTATGGAGCGTCTTTACTAGCCTCTGTCCAGAATGCCCGAATCCGTCAAGCAGCGAGTTGAAGCCCAAGTCAAGGTAGCGATGAAAGCCAGGCAGAAGCAGCGCCTGGCTGCCTTGCGTCTGGTGATGGCGGAATTCAAGCGAGTTGAAATTGACGAACGGATTGAGTTAGACGAGCCACGCGCCCTCGCCATTCTGGACAAGATGACCCGCCAGAGAACCGATTCCCTGAGCCAATTTCGTGAGGCAGGGCGGGACGACCTTGCCGAAATTGAATCTAGGGAAATCGCCGTCATCCGCGAATTTCTGCCATCCAGGCTTGCTGAGGCCGAACTCAAACAACTGGTCACCCATGCCGTGCACGAATCTGGTGCCACCTCAATACGGGATATGGGTAGCGTTATGACCCTGTTGAAATCCCAGGTTCAGGGCCGGGCGGACATGGGGCAGGTCTCACATCTGGTCAAGACTCTCCTGACTGCATCTGACTGATCTTGACTAAGGGGTGCCCCCCCTTGCCGCATCAAGCACCGCAGATGCCTGCAAATAGAGTTGTTACAGCGAGCCCTGTGATACAGTATTAGCCAACCTCAGAGAAGGGAATGCTGGCAGGTGATCCCCCCAGAATTTATAGACGAACTCCATACACGCACCGACATAGTTGAAATCATTGAAGCGCGCGTGACGCTGAAAAAAGCAGGGCAACGGTATGTTGGTTTGTGTCCCTTTCACCAGGAAAAAACCCCTTCTTTCAGCGTCAATCAGGAAAAGCAGTTCTATTACTGTTTTGGTTGTCAGGTGTCGGGCACCGCGCTGAAATTCCTGATGGAACATGATCGGATGGATTTTATCTCAGCCGTGGAATATCTCGCCCAACGGGTCGGTATGAAGGTACCGCAGAATCAGGGTCGGGACTTTGGCATTTCGCAAAAGCACAAAGCAATCTATGCAGTGCTGGACAAATCAACCAGCTTTTATAAAGAGCAATTACGCACCCACGAGAGCCGCGATCGGGCGGTATCCTACCTCAAAGGACGTCAGGTGAGTGGGATAACAGCACGCGATTTTGCATTGGGCTTCGCTCCTCCAGGATGGGATAACCTCCTGTCGTATTTGCAGCAGGCGGGGTATGAGTCGCAACTGCTTGCAGATGCCGGCCTGGTCCTGGACAAACCAGAAGAAGGCAGGCTTTATGACCGTCTCCGTGACCGGATCATCTTTCCTATCAGGGACACCCAGGGTAGAACTGTCGCCTTCGGGGGCAGAGGCATATCTCCCGATGCCAAGCCCAAATATTTGAATTCACCAGAGACGGCTGTTTTTCACAAGGGCAGGATCCTGTACGGACTGTTTGAAGCCCGTCGTCAGGTCTCAAACATGGCAAGACTGATGGTAGTAGAAGGCTATATGGATGTGGTCGCTCTGGCGCAGCATGGCATCAGCTACAGCCTTGCCACTCTGGGTACCGCCACCAGCACCGACCAGGTGGTACAGATGTTTCGCCTGGTGCCCCAGGTCGTATTTTGCTTTGACGGTGATGAGGCCGGCAGAAAGGCCGCCTGGAAGGCTCTGATAGCCACCCTGCCAGCCATGCAGGACGGGAAAAGTGTGAAATTTTTGTTCCTGCCTGAGGGGGATGACCCCGATTCTCTGGTGCGCCGCGAGGGCAAGGAGCAATTTGAAGCCCGGATAGAGCAGGGCATGAATCTGGTGGACTACTTTTTCAATAGTTTGGAAGCAGGGCTTGATATGAATTCATTGGAGAACCAGGCTAGGCTATGCAAACTTGCCACACCGCTACTCCGGAAGATTCCAGAAGGCGTGCTCAAACACCTTGCGATCAATGAGTTATCGCGCAAAACCGGCTTGGAACCTGAACAATTATTGAGTGTTACTGGGCTCAACAAAAAATCGGAACCCAGAGAAGAGCCTGAGCAGAGATATGACGCCCCGACCGGGGAGCCGCCATTGAGGCATGATGCTCCCAGGATTGGCTCCAAACTGGTAGAGCGTGCCATCACTATCTTGCTTCGGCATCCCGAAGAGGCACATTCTCTGGATAAGGAGTTGCTTGAGAGTCTGTCCAGTGATGCTGAACTGCCGCTATTCATCACCATGGTTCAATGGATTCAAGAGACGGAGCATCCCACCACCACGCTACTGCTCAGTAGCTATCAGGGCTCAGCACATTATGCTTATTTGAAAAGCCTGGCTGAGCGGGAAGATCTGCTGAATCAATCCGAGCAGAAAAAGGAATTCAATGGGATAGTGCAGAAACTTATCTCTCGGATAAAAAACCAGTTAAAACAAAAGGCTATCAAAGACCTCCTGCCAAAACGCCCGTCAGAGTTAAACCCAACCGAACAGCAAACACTCAGAGACCAGACAAAATCTGTCCCGTAACCCTCTTGCCCGCCTCTTGCTCCTTTATTCCAGTCAAGGCTGGAATCTCTAGCCACCGCGCTGTCAAGTAATCTTTCATATAATCAAGTCAAAGGCCTTGGCCATTCACCTCAGCAAAGCTTGGCGTCGAAAAAGTGGGGAAATAATGGAGAAAGAGGCTAGCGAGCATCCTTTAGGTGTATAGGTTCAGATACCTTTGGCACTCCGCCAGCTCCGTCATTCCCCCAGCTCC
>DKIG01000043.1:0-23297 GCA_002454165.1 Gammaproteobacteria bacterium UBA6724 | reverse complement strand
AGTGCCAAAGCATGCCCTCGCGAAAGCGGGGGGTGGTGGACCTATACTTTAGGTGGCATTAAGGAGCATTTTTTGCTATAATGCTCAGTCCGGTTCATTTCGCTCACAGAGGATTTATGTCCAGTGCCCTGGCGCAGCCGCAATCAAAATTGAAAGATCTGATTAGCCGTGGTCGAGAAAAAGGCTTTCTGACCTATCCAGAAGTGAACGATTATTTACCTGCCGATATTACTGACCCGGAACAGATTGAAGACATCATCAATATGATTAACGAGATGGGGATTGCAGTCCATGAATCTCCACCTGAAACTGATGAATTGATGGTAGATGGCGACCTGACGGATGAACTTGCCGCGGAGGAGGCGGCGGCGGTACTGGTCGCTGCCGAAAGTGAAGTTGGCCGCACTACCGACCCAGTAAGAATGTACATGCGTGAAATGGGCACGGTGGAACTGCTGGACAGGCAGGGCGAAATAGTCATCGCCAAACGTATTGAGGAAGGGATTCGTGATGTTCTACATGCGCTCGCACAATTCTCCGGGGTGGTGGAAATCTCCCTCAATGAATACAACAAAACTCTTGAAGAAGATGGCAAACTGGCTGATCTTCTCATTGGTTTTCTAGATCCAGTGGAGCAGGTCCGGCCCGCCGCCCAGGTGATTCCTGGGCAGAAGGTCGATAATACTGAGAAGGAAGAAAACAAAGGTGCGGACCCGGTTCTGGCTGCCAAAAGGTTCCGCAAGCTACTCAAACAACTCAAGAAAACATCACGGGTGATCAAAAAGCACGGCCGAGGTACAACTCAGGCAAGTATGGAACTGGACGCCCTGGGAGTGGCATTTCAATACTTCAAATTCGTCCCCGGTCATTATGCAGCAATACTCAGCCTGGCACGCAATACCAGCAGTATCATTCGCCAGCATGAACGCCACATTATGAATACCTGTGTGCGTCGCGCAAAAATGCCGCGGAAGGTGTTCCTGGAGAAATTCACCGGTAGGGAAGTTGATCCCAGGTGGTTTCAAAGGCAGATTAAGGCGGGCTATGTGAAGCTCAAGCAGTACCGGGAAGAGATAGTCCGTAGCCAGAAACGCATTAGACAGGTATCGGAAAAAGTCGGGCTTGGGGTGAGTGAAATCAAGGATATCAGTCGCCGGATGGCTATTGGTGAAGCCAAGGCGAGACGCGCCAAGAAGGACATGGTTGAAGCCAACCTCAGACTTGTTATCTCCATTGCGAAAAAATACACCAACCGTGGCTTGCAGTTTCTGGACCTTATTCAGGAGGGTAATATCGGGTTGATGAAGGCGGTGGACAAGTTTGAATATCGTCGCGGTTTCAAGTTTTCGACCTATGCGACCTGGTGGATTCGCCAAGCAATAACCCGCTCTATTGCAGACCAGGCAAGGACTATCAGAATTCCAGTGCATATGATAGAGACGATTAACAAGTTAGCGAGAGTCAATCGGCAGATGCTTCAGGAAATGGGACGAGAGCCCACGCCAGAAGAGTTAGGCAAACGGATGGAAATGACCGAAGACAAGGTTCGCCGAGTGCAGAAAATTTCCAAGGAACCAATTTCCATGGAGACGCCCGTCGGTGATGACGAAGATGCGCAGATGGGTGACTTCCTGGACTCTGACTCCAGCCTTGACGGTGCATCAATCAGCGCGCCCATTGATATTGCGACTGATGAGAATTTGCGCGAGGCGACCACCGGCGTCTTGTCTGATCTGACGACGCGGGAAGCCAAGGTGCTACGGATGCGATTTGGTATTGGCATGAATACCGACCATACATTGGAGGAAGTGGGTAAGCAGTTTGATGTGACGCGGGAGCGAATTCGCCAGATAGAGGCGAAGGCACTGCGTAAGCTGCGGCATCCGTCCCGGACAGAACATCTACGCGTTTTTCTTGACTAGAGGCGGCACCTAGTCTCAACCTCACACACTCTCCCCCTCACTCAATCGCAATAGCCGCGGCGATATTCATGGTGCCCCAAGCGGCGCATCTCCTTCAAATACCCTCTTCCCCGCCACATAGGTGGCAAGCACTCGGTTCTTCCAGATGTCTTCTGCCGGTACCTTGAAGTAATCATCACGCACCAGGATGAAGTCAGCCTCATAGCCCGGTAGCAGGCGCCCCAGTCTGTGTTCTTGATGGGCGGCATAGGCTGCGCCCTCGGTAAAGAGACTGAGGGCTTCATGCCGGGACAGCTTCTCCTCTGGCATCCAGCCACCTACTGGCTGATTGTCCTGGCTCTGGCGAGTCACCGCCGCATGCAAGCCAAAAAAAGGATTGGGAGACTCAACGGGAAAGTCTGAGCCACCCGCCAGCATGGCACCACTGGTAACTAGCGTCTTCCAGGCATAATTGCCAGGGAGCCGCGCCTCCCCCAGTCTATCTGCCACCATATTCTTGTCGCTGGTGGCATGTATAGGTTGCATGGAAGCCAGGATCCCATCCCTCGCAAATCTGGGTATGTCTTCCCGCCGCAGTATTTGTGCATGCTCAATGCGGTGCCGTAACTTGCGGCTTTCCGTCTGGTTGATTGCCACCGCCATATAATCCAGTACCAGGGCATTGGCACGGTCGCCAATGGCATGAATGTTGACCTGATATCCGGCAATCATGGCACGGCTTAGGTCTGCTAAGAGTCGCTCCTCAGTCAGCAGTAGCAGACCCCGGTACCCTGGTTGATCAGCATAGTCCGCAAACAGGGCGGCACCACGGGAGCCGAGTGCACCATCGGCGACGATTTTCACGCTCCGGACGACCAGCCTGTGCGCCGGGTCCATCAGAGGTCCCAGATGCAGATAATCAAGATTGTCCGGGTCCAGCATATCCAGCATGGCATAGACGCGGATAGGCATGCGGTTATTGCGGCGTAAAGTTTGAAGGGCGCGCAATTCCTGCGCCGAAATACCGGCATCCTGTATTGAGGTCAGCCCAAAACTTGCCAACTTTTGCATGGCGGTCAGTTGATAGGTCGCCATGGTTTCATCAGTGATGGGCGGTATCTCTGCCATGACCAGATCCATGGCATTGTCAATCAACAGACCAGTGGCGCGGCCCCTGGCATCACGGATGATCTTGCCCCCTGCCGGGTCCGGCGTTATGCCGTCTGTATCAATACCGGCAAGTCGCAACGCAACACTGTTTACCCAGACGGCATGACCGTCAATACGATTCAGGGCAATGGGTCTCCTGTCACTGAGCTGCGTGGCGAGTCTGTCCAGTGATTCTCGTGTCGGGAAACTCCGCTTTTCCCACAGGACCTGATTCCAGCCCCGCCCCAATAGCCATGGTTCCGTCTTATGCGCCGCCGCAAATTCCACCAGCCTCGCTAGGGCCTCGCTTTCACTGGCACTGGCAGTCAGATTCACCGAACTCAGGGAGCGACCATAGGATGACAGATGACCATGGGCATCAATCAGGCCCGGCAGCATGCTGGCACCCTTGCCGTCAATCTTCTCTTGCGCGGTACTGGTGGTGAGCGATTCCGCACTAGTGTGGAGTCGGGTCACCCTGCCGTCATCAAACTCCAGCCCGACGAAGTGAAGAACTTCACCCTCATCCAGGGTATAACCGATGATGTTATGCACCAGGGTGCTCGCATGTGCCAGGGTGCTGACCGTGAGCATCAGTAGCAGGGCGATGATTTGGTGCATGGCATTATCTTCCTGTGTCTGGAAATAATGAATGACCAGTCAAGGTGCGCTCAAGGACGCACAACAAAATCTCCATGAGTCATTGGTGGGCCCACCAGGACTTGAACCTGGGACCAATGGATTCACTCTACCCTTTCATTTCTGCAAGGAGCGGACTATCTCATCACCCTGACTCCAGGGCGCGGGACGCTCAAGCCTGTTATTAAGAACACTCAAGTTCTCAGGTAGTCTCTGCACCGTCCGAAGGTGTACCTCCGGCTAGGCTCAGGATTGCCATCAGCCAGGAATTTCCTGCTGTTCCTGCTGTTAAGGTTCCCCTGAATTCATCCCGTTCATTTCATGTCTTGCAACATGAACGCACCATTTTGATGAGTCCACTGCTCTAACCAACTGAGCTATAGGCCCGGTAATCTGCACTTTATCAGGACGCGCGTTATTTATGAATGATATATGAATAATATATGAATGACCTATAAATGACTCTCGGTGCCGGCACCCTCGCCAGGCAAGCATCTGTGCCAACCCGGTTTCAATTATGAGCGGGGAGTGATTAAATGCTATGCGTCATTCATACGAGGGCGGCTCCATGGAAGAACTCAAACTCTCAACCAGACTCTTGCTGGTCAGTGGCTTGGTGTTGCTTGTCATATTGCTGACCGGTCCCCTGGGCTACAGATTTGAACTGGTATCCCTGGCGTCATCCTTTGTCAGTCTGCTGGTAGCTCTGGTGGGTGGCTGGTTACTGAGCCTGGTTGGCGCGGCGTATCTGGTCATAAGGGTGAGAAGGAAAGACGCAACTGGTGGCGGATTCACATCTAACCGAAACCTCTTGCTGGGCATCCTGGTGATGGGGCTGATCCCGAGCCTTTTTATGGTGCCGCAAATCATCACGGCAAGATCGGTGCCGTCCATCCATGATATTACGACGGATACATTTGACCCGCCGCAGTTTCAGGCAATCACTGGACTGAGACCAGACGCCCAGGTCTATGGCGCCTCAGAGGATTGGCCAGCAGAGAAGTTACGGCAAGCACAGGAGGGCGCCTATCCCGACCTGCAAACGCTTGCTTCCGACTTGTCCGTGCAGGAAGCAGTCAAGCGGGCGGCGGAGATCCTCTCTGAGATGGGGCTGGTTATCGTTGCCGTTACCCCGGCACAAGGGTTGGTTGAGGCGACGGCAACCAGTTTCTGGTTTGGCTTCAAAGATGATGTCGTCGTGCGCGTTCAGGCAAGTGGCAACGAGTCAAAAATTGATTTGCGTTCGGTATCCCGTATTGGTCAAAGCGACCTGGGTGCGAATGCCGCCCGTATCAGGGAGTTTCTGCGCCGATTCAAATAAATAACCCTGATACATTATTCACCCAGGCGTGCCAGCAACAGCGCATTCACCTGACCGGGACTAGCCTTGCCCTGGGTCTCCTGCATTACCTGACCTACAAAAAATCCCAGCAGCCTGGTCTTCCCTGCCTGGTATTCTTCCACCTGCTGTGGATGAGCGGCAAGCACCTTGTCCACGATAGGCGCAAGGGAGTCCTGGTCAGTAACCTGGCTGAGCCCCTCCGCCTGAATGTAATCATCAACCGAAGTAGTTTCCTGCTTCCAGAGAGCGGTAAAAATTGTTTTTGCGATCTTCCCGGAGATCGTCTCATCCTTGATGCGGGTCAGCAGGCTACCCAGCGTTGTTGCTGACAGGGGCGACTGGACAAGGGGTAATTCTTCTCGGTTCAATCTGGCGAGCAGTTCTACCCTGACCCAGTTTGCCGCCATTAGTGGCTCATCGCAGATGCGCGCCACCTCCTCAAAATAGTTGGCGAGCGCAATCTCGGAAGCCAGAAGTCGAGCATCGTCTGGCGGCAATTGGTAGTCCTTAACAAACCGGTTCAACTTTTGTTGCGGCAGTTCTGGCAGAGTGGCTTTGATGGCGTCAATACTTGCGACATCAAACAGCACCGGCAACAGATCGGGTTCCGGGAAGTAACGATAGTCCGTGGCGGTTTCCTTGCTACGCATGGGGCGGGTTTCATCCCGCTCAGAGTCATATAGCCGGGTCTCCTGGGTGATGCTACGGCCGGTTTCCAGCAGTGCAATCTGGCGTTCAATCTCAAACTCTATCGCTCTTTTGAGAAAGCGAAAGGAGTTTATATTTTTGGTCTCCGTCCTGATGCCAAGACGAGTCGCGCCGACTTTACGGACCGAGACATTGGCGTCGCAACGCAGTGAGCCCTGGGACATGTCCCCATCGGACACACCCAGGAAGGTGACCAGTTGGTGAATAGATTTGGCGTAGGCTATGGCTTCCTCCGGGCTACGCAGATCCGGTTCCGAGACAATTTCCAGCAGTGGCGTACCGGCGCGATTCAAGTCAATGCCGGTCATGCCGGGGAAGTTTTCATGCAGGGATTTCCCAGCGTCTTCCTCAAGGTGGGCACGGGTAATCCGAATAGAGCGGACATTTCCGTCCGGCAGGGTAATGTCCACCGAGCCGCCGGTCACAATGGGTTGCTCCATCTGGGTGATTTGATAACCTTTGGGCAGATCCGGGTAGAAATAGTTTTTCCGATCAAATGTGGATAGGGCGCCAATCTCAGCCCCGACACTCAAACCAAAAGCAATGGCCCGGGGGAATACCGCCTGGTTCACCACTGGCAAGACCCCGGGCAATCCGAGGTCAATAGCGCATGCTTGGCTATTCGGTGGTTTGCCGAACGCGGTACTGGCACCGGAAAAGATTTTTGAACTGGTGGACAGTTGCACATGTATCTCAAGCCCGATGACCACTTCCCAGTCGGCATTCATGGGGTTTCGGACGCCAGAGGGGGTCTTGCCTGGTGCCATGCCGTGGTCTGCTGATATTGGTGCGCCACCCTGAGCAGGGTTGCTTCCTCAAAATAATTGCCAATCAACTGGGCGCCAATTGGCAGCTCTGTCAGTTGCCCGGCAGGCATGGAGAGGGCGGGCAGACCGGCAAGATTGCTGGCGGTGGTGAAAATATCCTGCTGGTACATTGCCCGGGGGTCGCCAGCCTTCTCCCCGAGTCGAAAAGCCGTGCCAGGCGTGGTAGGTGCCAGTAGGACATCAACCTGATTGAACGCCGTCTCAAAATCATTTTTGATCAACCTTCGGACCTGCTGCGCTTTTTTGTAATAGGCATCGTAATAGCCAGCCGAGAGTGCAAAGGTCCCCACCATGATGCGGTTCTTCACCTCTGTGCCAAAGCCCTCGCTGCGTGATCGCTTGTAAAGGTCTTCCAGGTTGACGGGATCTGGGCAACGATACCCGAATCTGACACCATCGTAGCGTGACAAATTGCTGGAACATTCCGCCGGCGCGATGATGTAGTAGGCGGGGATGGCGAGTGTTGCATTAGGTAGGCTGAGGTCTTGAATGCTCGCACCCTGTTGCTCAAGTTCCCTGGCGACTTCACTCAGGATGCTCGCCATCTCGGTGTCCAGGCTTGCCATAAATTCCTGACACAAGCCTATTTTTAATCCGCCGATGGGCTCCTTTAGGGGCGTCATATAATCATCCACCCGGCGCGCTGCCGATGTTGAATCTCGTGGGTCTGGTCCTGCCATATAGCCAAGCAGAAGCGCACAGTCTTCTGCCGAACGCGCCAGAGGTCCCGCCTGATCCAGACTAGAGGCATAGGCAATCATGCCCCATCGGGACACCCGCCCATAGGTCGGCTTTAAACCCGTGATACCGCAAAAGGCTGCTGGTTGACGAATACTGCCGCCCGTGTCGGTGCCGGTTGCTGCACTGCAAAGCCCTGTAGCGACGGCGGCGGCGGAACCACCAGAAGAGCCACCGGGAACATACTCAGTGTTCCAGGGATTCAATACCTTGCCGTAATAACTGGTTTCATTGGATGAGCCCATGGCGAACTCATCCATGTTGGTCTTCCCCAGCATGACGGCGCCGGCACTGGCGAGATTTGACACCACTGTGGCGTCATAGGGGGCAATAAAATTGTCCAATATCCTGGACCCCGCCGTGGTCCGAACGCCTGCTGTGCAAAAAATATCCTTGTGGGCGATGGGCACGCCCTGCAAGGGTTTGACCTCACCCCTGGCTCTTTGCACATCGGCTTGTCTTGCCGCCTGCATCGCCTGGTCTTCAGTGAGCGTAATAAAACAGTTTAACGCCTTGTGCTGGTGCAACTTTTGGAAGCAGGCAGTGGTGAGTTCCACAGCGCTGTATTCACCCTTGCGGAGGTCGTCAATCTGTTGCCTCAGAGATCGCTCCAACATGCCGATGACTACTCCAGGACTCTGGGTACCAAATACAAACCCGCCTTAGTCTGGGGGGCAAGTGCCTGGAAGAGGTCGCTTTGATCAGTTTCCGTGATTGCATCTGCCCTGAGGCGCTGAGTTGCATCAAGCGGGTTGGATACAGGCTCAACCTTACTGGTGTCTATGGATTGTAATTGCTCCGCCAGGTCCAGGATATTTTTCATCCCCTCGGCGATGTCTGCCAGGTCATCGCCTGTCACCCTGAGCTGAGCGAGTTCGGCTATGTTGTTGACCACTTCTTGCGTGATTTTCACACTGGATTCCTGCATTGTATTACTGAGTAGAGGCGAGGGAATGCTAATAAGGTTTGTGGCAAGACGCAAACCCTTGCCGCCCTGGGGACGGGGCATAAAAAGTCAAGGATGCCAGTTGTCAATCTTCACGGGGCAGGAATTGCCGTTGGTTTTTGTTAAAGTAACGACCCTGGACATTAATAGTATATTATGCCATGACCAGTACCGAGTCTATGTTACAAATGGGTCAAGCGGCGCGTGAGGCGGCGGTGGCGGTGGGTCATGCCACTACACCAGTAAAGAACCAGGCACTCAGGGCAACAGGTGATGCGATTCTTGCTCATCGGGCGCAACTGCTTGCCGCCAATGAAAAAGATCTGGAAGCCGGACGATCTGCTCAGCTAAGCGACCCGCTCCTGGAGCGATTAAGTTTCACCGATGCGGGCTTTGATGGCATGGTGGAAGGCTTGTATCAGGTGGCTGCTCTCAATGATCCGGTCGGTGAGATTAGCCATCTGTCCTGCCGTCCCAATGGGCTTCAGATTGGCAAGATGAGAGTGCCCCTTGGCGTCATAGGTATCATCTATGAGTCCAGGCCGAATGTCACCATTGATGCTGCCAGCCTGTGTCTCAAATCTGGCAATGCCACCATTTTACGGGGCGGTTCTGAAGCCATTCATTCCAATCTCGCCCTGGCAGACTGCATCACCGAGGGACTTTCCCGTGCCGGTTTACCCCCAGCATCGGTACAGGTCATCAGGGACACAGACCGGGACCTTGTTGGACAACTTATCAAGATGGACGATTATGTGGATGTCATTATACCGCGGGGTGGTAAGGCGTTGATTGAGAGAATAGCTGCAGAAGCGACCCTGCCGGTCATCAAGCATCTAGCTGGTGTCTGCCATGTTTACATAGATGCGGACGCGAACCAGGACATGGCATACAAGATCGCACTCAATGCCAAGACGCAACGTTATGCGGTGTGTAATGCCATGGAAACCCTACTGGTGGACCGCCTGGTTGCCGAGCAGATCTTGCCCGGCTTGGCAACCGGATTGATTGAACAGGGTGTTGAATTGAGAGGTTGTGAACAGAGTCTTGAATTGCTTTCTAGCCACTGCCAGATTGCATCGGCACAGGAACAGGATTGGTACACCGAATATCTCGCCCCCATCCTGTCCATCCGGGTCGTCTCGGGTCTTGAACAAGCGATTGCTCACATCAATCATTATGGTTCCCAACATACTGATACGATAGTGACAGAAAATTACACCCGGGGTCGCCAGTTCCTGCGTGAAGTGGACTCAAGCTCAGTGATGATAAACACCTCGCCCCGATTGGCAGACGGTTTTGAATATGGATTGGGCGCAGAAATTGGTATCTCCACAGATAAGTTGCACGCCAGGGGACCAGTGGGACTTGAAGGCCTCACCTCGCAGAAGTTTGTCGTATTCGGAGACGGTCAGATACGGCAATGATGAGCGGGCAAGGGATGGCGGTCTTTGGCGGCACCTTTGATCCGGTGCACTATGGTCATCTCCGCGCCGCCGAGGCGGTGCGAGACCTGCCGGGTGTCAATAGGGTGCATCTGGTGCCCTGCCGGATTCCGCCGCATCGCAGTACCCCTCTGGCAAGCGCGGCGGACCGTCTCGCCATGTTGCACTTGGCGACTGCCGATCTGGCAAGGATAGAAGTTGATGAACGCGAACTTGAGCGGGATGGTCCCTCCTATACTTATGACACCCTGCGCTCCTTCCGGCAGGAATTGGATGATGATAGAGCGCTGATATGTGTCATGGGCAAGGATGCCTACTTGACGATACCCGAGTGGTTCAGATGGCGTGAACTGTGCGACCTGGCGCACCTGCTGGTGTTGATGCGGCCGGGTGCAGGCACTGTTGAATCTCCTACCCTTGCCGCCTGGGCAAATAACAAGCGACAGGATGACCCGGCAGTATTGGCAAGTAAACCGGCCGGTGCAATTGTCAATTTGCAGTTGATACACACGCCTGTGTCTGGCTCCGGGGTACGGGCGGCCTGTTGGCGAGGTGCTCAACCAACCAGGATGGTGCCGGCGCAAGTGCATCGCTACATCATGCAACGCGGGCTATACTTACCCCATGACTGAGACCAATGGGTATGAGAGACATTGTATGAAAAATGCACATGAAAAATAGCCCGCAAGCGGACAGTCTTTATGCAGGCCGTCTTTATGCATGCCTAGTGTATGGATAGCAAAGCCATCACCAATTTGGTATTTGATGCCCTTGAAGATGTCAAGGCAATGGCGCCGGTCCTGCTGGATGTCAGAGAGCAAACGGATATTACGGACTACATGGTGGTGGCGAGCGGTGCGACCAATCGACAGGTCAAGGCACTGGCAGCCCGGGTAATTGCCAGGTCCAAAGCAGCTCAGGTCACTATCATTGGTATTGAAGGGCTGGAAGACGGCGGCTGGGTATTGATTGATCTCGGTGATGTGCTGGTGCATGTCATGTTGCCCGATATGCGAGAATTGTATGACTTGGAACGTTTGTGGAGCCTCGTGCTAGTGAAGCCGGATGAAAGTCATGTATAACACGCGACCAGCTCCTCATGCTGGTGGCACCTGCTCGCCGAGGCAGGATGTGTAACACCATCTCCAGCCTGGGTAATCGGCATGGCTAAATCACTGGCGGTAAAGGATCGTGCACGGGAGAGCCGAGTACATGTCAAACGCATGATCATCGGCTCCATCCTGCTACTAGTGCTGACTATTGTGCTGGTGGCAAGATTGTTTTACCTACAGATTTTGCAGCATGATTCATACCGGATCCTGTCCGATGAGAACAGAATCAGAGTTGAGCCCCTGCCACCTGCGCGCGGACTGATTTACGACAGAAACGGGGTATTGCTCGCCGAAAACACTCCCTCATTCAATCTCACCATCTCCATTGAGCAGGTCAATGACCTTGAGGCAAGGCTGGATAAATTGCATCAGGTGATGGGTCTATCCGAGGCTGACATCAAGGCATTTGAGAAACGATTGCAGCGGCGTCGCTATCAGTACCAACCGGTGCCCATTTTGTTCGGGCTGAGCGAGCAGGAAATGGCGCAGTACAGTGTGAACAGGTTTTCTATGTCGGGGGTGGCTATTGAGTCGCGGCAGATTAGACACTATCCCCTGGGTGAATTGACTGCGCATGCCCTGGGCTCCGTCCGCCGAATCAGTAGTTCGGATCTTCCCGAGTTGGACCCAGTTGCCTATGCTGGCACCCACTATGTGGGCAAGACGGGGGTTGAGAAATTCTATGAGCAGGAGCTCCTCGGCAAGGTCGGCTATCAACAGGTAGAAGTGGACGCCCATGGCAGACTCATCAGGACCCTGGAAGCAAGCCCACCATTGCCGGGTAAGAATCTCCTCCTCCATCTTGACGCCTCCTTGCAGCAGGCGGCAAGTGATGCTCTCGGAGAAGACCGCCGCGGTGTCGTGGTCGCGATTGAACCCAAAACAGGCGGCATCCTGGCATTGGTCAGTCAACCCGCCTTTGATCCCAACCTCTTTGTGACCGGGATTGATAGTCAGACTTATGCCGCTCTGCAAGCATCAAAAGATACGCCCTTGTTCAATCGCGTGCTACAAGGGCAGTACGAACCTGGTTCAACCATCAAACCCGTTTTTGCCCTGATCGGTCTGCTCACTGATACCCTGGACCCGGAGGAGACCATTGATGACCCCGGCTGGTATCAACTCCCAAATCAGTCCCGGATCTATAGAGATTGGAACTGGAGCCGATCTAACCCTGGTGGGCACGGCAAGGTTAATCTGTCCAAAGCGATTTATCGGTCGTGCAATGTTTACTTCTATGACCTCGCCGTCAGGCTGGGCATAGAGCAGATCAGTCAGCATCTGCCATACTTCGGCTTTGGTGCCAACAGGACTATTGACCTGCCAGAAGCGCGTAAGGGTTTGATACCTTCCCCAGAATGGAAGAAAAGCGCCAAGGGCTTGAACTGGTATCCGGGTGATACGGTGAATGTCGGGATTGGCCAGGGGGATATACTCGTTACGCCCTTGCAGATGGCGGCCTTGGCGGCCTTGATTGCTAATCGTGGCAAGTGGGTATCGCCCAGAATGTTAAGGGCTAGTAGCGAGTCGGCACCATCCAGGCTCCAGCCGGACCCTGCGCAGGCGCCATCCATCCAGGACTGGGAGCTAGTGATTGATGCCATGGAGCAGGTCGTTCACCGAGGCAATCAAGGCTATGGTGAGAACGGTACCGCCTGGGCATACATAGGCCGTGATATTTCATATCGGATGGCCGGCAAGTCAGGGACAGCCCAGGTGGTTGGCATAGCACAGGATGAAGAATACGACGCGGAAACCCTCCCCGAGAGACAAAGGAAGCATGCCTGGTTTATAGCTTTCGCGCCGGTGGATGACCCGATAATTGCCTTGGCGGTCCTGGTTGAAAATGGCGGCGGGGGTAGTGCGGTAGCCGCACCTGTTGCCAGAGCGGTGCTTGATCATTACCTCCTGAGGAATCCGGTGCAGCAACCGTCTGACGACTCTGAGGGTCTGGAGACTAGTGTCCGGTCTGGAGACGCCAGATGAGCCGGGAGTATGTCAGGCAATTCCAGAGTACAAAGACTGGCCTTGGTGGACGCTTTCACCTGGATATTCCGATGCTTTTTCTATTGCTGGCAATATGTGCCTTTGGCTTGTTGATTCTTTACAGTGCCACGGGCCAGCAATCAGCGCCAGTCATGTCGCAAGGTTTGAAAATGCTCATCGGCATAGGAGTAATGATTAGCCTGGCGCAAGTATCACCAGTGGTGTTTCTCCATCTTGCGCCCTGGACCTTCATTGGCGGCTTGCTACTGTTGCTGCTGGTTGAGTTTCATGGGGTAGAAATCCAGGGTTCACGGCGCTGGCTGCGTATCGGTGGTCTGTTGTATTTCCAGCCCTCGGAGTTAATGAAACTCTTCCTGCCCATGGTCCTTGCCTGGTATTTCAACGACCGGCATTTACCCCCGCCGCCGCGGTACTTGTTTTTGTCCCTGGTGTTTATTGGCTTGCTGGTGGTCCTGGTCGCCGCCCAGCCTGACCTGGGCACCGCCCTGATCCTCGGCGCATCAGGTATTTTTGTACTGCTACTGACGGGTATTTCCTGGCGGATTGTATTTTCCATGTTCGGTGCGGGCCTCGTATCTTTGCCGCTCTTCTGGTTCGTTTTGCGCGACTATCAACAGCAAAGAATCCTGACGTTGCTGAACCCGGAAAGCTCGCCCCTGGGTGCTGGTTGGAATATCATTCAATCCAAGACGGCAATCGGTTCCGGCGGTTTGTTGGGGAAGGGATTGTTTGCTGGGACCCAGTCTCATTTTGATTTTCTGCCCGAACGACAAACAGATTTCATCATCGCGGTAATCGGTGAAGAACTGGGATTGGTCGGCGTGCTGCTACTACTGAGTTTCTATCTTGCCCTGGTAACAAGGGGAGTTTTCATCTCAATCGCTGTTCAGGATACTTTCGGGCGGCTACTTTCCGGGAGCATTACCTTCACTTTTTTTGTGTATGTGTTTATTAATATCGGGATGGTGAGTGGTATCCTACCGGTCGTGGGCTTGCCCCTGCCATTTGTCAGTTATGGCGGCACTTCCATTCTAACCCTCTTTGCCGGTTTTGGTATTTTGATGTCCCTTCATACGCATCGCAGAATGGTCTTGTGAGCAAGCTGCCGATTCATCTTCCTGGGAGCATCGCGGTGCTGGTCCTGGGCCTGGTCTTCTTTGTCCCTGGCTATGCCGAGGTTCCCGCCGCGATGAATGGCGTAACGAGTTATGCCGAACGCGAGGATGTCAAGGCATTCGTAAAAGACTTGGTGGCAGAAGCATCATTCAGCGAGGCCCAACTCCTCGGCTACTTCCGTCAGGCGCGATATAAACAAGCCATCATTGATGCCATCACCCGCCCGGTGGAGAAGACCCTGATTTGGGGAGAATACCGGGCTATCTTCCTGACCGTCCGGCGCCGTCAGGAAGGGGTAAGTTTTGCCCGACAGCACCGGGACAGCTTGCAAGCCGCCTATGACCGTTACGGCGTGCCCGCCGCGATCGTCGCCGCTGTGCTCGGCGTTGAGACGAATTACGGACGTAACAAGGGTCAGTATCGTGTCCTGGATGCGTTGGTGACCCTGGCATTTGATTACCCGCCGCGGCAGAATTTTTTCCGCAAAGAGCTCAGGGAATTGCTCCTCCTGGCACGTGAAGAGCAGCAGCAGATTACCGCCCTGAAAGGCTCCTACGCGGGTGCCATGGGCTGGGGACAGTTCATCCCCAGCAGTTATCGGCATTACGCCGTTGACTTTGATGCCGACGGGCAGCGAGACATCTGGAACAATCCGGTGGACGCCATAGGTAGCGTGGCGAACTATCTGCATCAACATGGCTGGCGGCGGGACGGCTTCATTGCCGCCCCAGTAGATGTTGCCGATCTTGCCGCGCTGAGTGAAGCCTCGGAAGATATTTTTAATCTGGGTCTGGTGCCTAGCCTCAGCCCCGAGGCGTTGCAGCAACTTGGCGTGTCACGGCTTCCGACCCTGGCAGTGGGTGAACTCATTTCTCCTATGCGCTTGCAACTTGAGCAGGGTCAGGAATACTGGCTGGGCGGCGGCAACTTTTATGTGATCACCCGGTACAATCACAGCAAGTTGTATGCGATGGCGGTTTTTCAACTCAGCGAGGCACTGCGCCGGGCAGGCATTGCCCAGCAGTCAGACTGAGCCAGGAAGTCGTGTCTATATCTCACCAACTTCTTGTCTCCAGTCAGCTGCTCTTCCTGCTCCTGACTGGTTGCATGGTAGATGAATTACACCCGGAGAAAACTGGCCCGGATGCGTATGAAGTCTTCGGCAAGTCATACCAGGTTCTGCCATCAAGCCTCGGCTATCTGGACATAGGGATAGCCTCCTGGTACGGGACGAAATTCCATGGTCGGTTGACCGCCTTGGGGGAGACTTACGATATGCACGGCATGACGGCGGCGCACAAATCGCTACCGCTACCGACCCAGGTCAAGGTGACGAATTTGGACAACGGGGAGAGCGTCATTCTCCGCGTCAACGACCGGGGTCCTTTCCATGACGATAGACTGATTGACCTGTCGTACGCCGCCGCCCAGGCACTTGGCTTTCAGAGTCGCGGCACGGTGCCGGTGGTGGTGGAAGCCCTGGATGCTGTCAATCATCCTGAGCAGCACAGGTCGCAAGACCTGGCGACCGACACCCTTGAGAAAAATTCTAAAGGTGCGGTCTATTTGCAAACGGGTGCGTTTTCTCATCGGGCGGGTGCGGAGAAACATCTGGTGGCGGTTCGCGCGGCACTGCCAGCGTCGGTCCCGGTCAGAATCCTGCGCACCGAGACAGAGGCGCAAGTTTTCCACAAGATATGGATTGGTCCCATCTGGAGCCAGGATAGGGAAGGGGACGCTGAGGTGGATGCTGAGGTAGATGCTGAGGTAGATATAATCGCGGCGCTGGTGCGCAACAACCTGGAGAAAACATTGAGAGTCAGGATAGACTAAACAAAAAGGGAGACAAGATGATATACCTGTGCAGGTCAGTGACAATGTTACGGCAGATATTTCTCGGCGCCTTTCTGCTGAGTCTGATTGACACCAGCCTGGCAGAGAAGGTGATTATCCCAGCGCCGCCCCGGTTATCAGCCCCTGGCTACTTGCTGATGGATGCCAGCACCGGCACGGTGCTAGTGGAATTCAATGCAGAGCAGCAGTTGCCGCCCGCTAGCCTGACCAAAATCATGACAGCCTATGTCGCCGCCGCCGAAATTGAGCGGGGTAGCATCTCTTTGGACGATAAAGTGGAGGTGAGCGTCAAGGCGTGGCGGACGGAAGGCTCCAGAATGTTCATCAGGGAAGGCACCAAAGTCAGTCTTGAAGATCTGTTACGCGGGATCATCATCCAGTCCGGGAACGATGCCAGCGTGGCACTTGCGGAGCACACGGCAGGTAGCGAAAGTGCCTTTGTGGATCTGATGCTGCAATATGCCCGACAACTGGGTATGAAGGACACCCACTTCGTCAATGCCACGGGCTTGCCGGATGACAAGCATTTCACGACGGCGCGGGACCTGGCCAGGCTGACCATCGCCCAGATCAACCGCTTTCCCCAAATCTACGGCCTCTATTCCGAGAGACAGTTCACCTATAACAACATCAAGCAACCTAACCGAAACCGATTGCTCTGGCGAGATGACGCGGTTGACGGTGTCAAGACGGGATATACGAAAGCCGCCGGTTATTGTTTGATAGCTTCAGCCAAACGAGGCAAGACGCGTCTGGTATCCGTGGTGATGGGGGCAAGGTCGGAGCAGGTCCGGCTTACCGAGACGCGGCAACTACTCAGCTACGGCTTCAGATATTTTGAAACGGCTGAGCTCTTCCGGGCACAAGAATCTCTGCAGGAGGTGAGGGTCTGGGGTGGCAAGGCGGCTTCAGTTCAACTCGGTTTGGAGCGTGCCCTGGTAGTCACGATTCCCAAAGGCTCCAGGAATGAAATGACCATTGAGATCAACATACAGGAGGAAATTCACGCGCCCCTGGAGAAGGGCGATGCACTGGGTAGCCTGAAGGTGATATTGCCTGATGCCCAGGGCGAGGACATTGCTATACCTATGCAGGCATTGGATAGCGTGCCAGCGTCCAACTGGGTCAACCGTGTCCGGGATGCAGTTAGCCTGTTTGTCTTGAAACTGACAGACGGAGAACCTCTGGCAGTCCCATGATGACGATGCCCCGGGAACTTCTGGTGAGGCATCTGGGTACGCAACCCTATGTCCCTGTCTGGGAGGCAATGAAAGCATTTGTTGCCCAAAGAAACCCGCAATCTCTTGATGAAATCTGGGTATTACAACATCCGCCGGTATTCACTCTGGGCTCGGCGGGCAAGCCTGAACATCTATTAGTGCTGGACAAGATCCCCGTCATCAGGACCGATAGGGGAGGGCAGGTGACCTACCATGGCCCGGGGCAACTAGTGGTCTATCTATTGCTAGATATTCGGCGTTTGCAGCTCAGTGTCCGGGGGTTGGTGTCTGGAATAGAAAATGCCGTCCTGGCATTCTTGGCTGAGCAGGGTGTATCTGGCGCGCCTGACCGGCTTGGTCCCGGGGTCTATGTGGCAGGTGCGAAAGTGGCTTCGCTGGGGTTGCGGATACGCCGCGGCAGAAGTTACCACGGCCTCAGTGTGAATGTGGACATGGATCTGTCGCCATTTTCACAGATTAACCCCTGTGGCAATCCCGGTCTGAGGGTGACCGACCTCAGGACCCTGGGTGTTCAGACACCTATGTTGCAGATATCGCAACAGATTATTGCTCGGTTGGCGGAGCAATTCGGCTATGAATCAATTCGCGATTCTCAGATACGCGATTCTCATATAAAAGCACCAACATGACAGGAACCTAGGGAATGACGGATTCAATTCATCCCAAATTTCTTCAGGACAATAGGTGCATGCCAGGATCAATATCTTAAACTACTACAGAGTATCCACGACGGCGAGGACACCGATGCCGAGGGCAATCATACCGCCGAGGCGAATCGTCATCCGCTGTTCAATGTTTACCATGTTCTGCATCATGCGCTGTTCCATGTTTATCATGTTCTGTTCCATGCCATCCATACGCGCGCCCAGACGTTGTTCAAGATGTTTCAGGTCATCCTTGGTCGCTATGTCTTCGCCTAATACCTCGCCAAAGGTGGTAACCATGGCTTCAGCCAGTGCCTCGTCGGCGCCCGCCTTGGTGAGCATCTTCACGGCCTTGTGGGTGTTGAATGCAAACAGTGCCATAGCGTCTGTTTTCTAAGCTACTGAATGCTGAGAGTAGAGCATTTTTTTATTGCCAATACAATATGGGAAATGACTGCTTAGGGGGTAGGAAAAGACTGTTGTGCTTGACATCAAATGTCTTGCTTGGTTTCCTTCCTGCCCCATCACCTCGCCAGAGTCAGTGTCTCCATGACCAATAGCCATGACCAATAAGAACCGACTTGTACTCGGAGAAAAGTTACGCGGCGCGGACAAGGTGAGACGCATCCCCATCAAGGTCATCCCCACGACATCACCCAAAAAGAAGCCGCCCTGGATACGGGTAAAAATCCCCGCCAACCCCAGGATAGACAGGATCAAAACAATTCTTCGGCGACGGAAACTTGTCTCGGTCTGCGAAGAAGCCAGTTGCCCCAATTTGGCGGAATGTTTTTCCCAGGGGACGGCAACCTTTATGATCATGGGCGACATCTGTACCAGACGCTGCCCCTTTTGTGATGTCGCCCACGGTAGCCCTAATCCGCTGGACAGAGGAGAGCCGCAGCAACTTGCAGAAGCCGTGGCGGAAATGGGTCTGGAGTATCTAGTGGTTACCTCAGTGGACCGCGATGACCTGAAGGACAGCGGCGCTGGGCATTTTTCTAAATGTATCAAGGCAATACGGCGACTAAACCCGGACACAAGGATTGAGGTGCTGGTGCCTGATTTTCGGGGTCGTATGGAAATCGCCATCGCCAGACTTACCGAAACCCCACCGGATGTTTTTAACCACAACCTGGAGACGGTGCCCAGGCTATACCGCCAGGTCCGACCCGGTGCCAGTTATGCCTGGTCTCTCCGCCTCCTGCTGGAATACAAGCGCCGTAACCCCGCCCTACCCACCAAGTCTGGACTCATGCTGGGTCTGGGGGAAGAGACTGACGAGGTGATTGACGTGATGGCGGACCTCCGGCGACATCAGGTGGACATGCTGACCCTCGGGCAATACCTGCAACCAAGCCGGGAGCATCTGGCGGTGGTGCGTTTCGTGCCCCCGGACGAATTTGTCCACTTAGCGAAAATCGCCAAGGCGCTGGGCTTCCGTCAGGTTGCCAGTGGTCCCCTGGTCAGATCCTCCTATCATGCAGACCTCCAGATTGCTGGCGATTTCTTACCCCAGAGCAGTCCCGGCTAGACGCCGTCAGACGGCTGCTGTCCACAGACCTGGCAGCCAGGGTTTTTGGGCAGTTTCAATTTTTGCCACAGCATATATTTGGCGTCAAAAGTCAGCAGATACCCCACCAGGGACTCACCGATACCGAGGAGCAATTTGATAACTTCCAATGCCTGAAGGGTCCCTATGGTGCCAACGACCGGTGCCGCTATGCCGGTCGTGGCGCAGTCCAACTCGGTATCCGGTGCTTCCTGATAGAGACAGCGATAGCAGGGAGAATCCGGCAGGCCAGGGTCAATCACCAACAACTGCCCCTCAAAGCGAATGGCGGCACCTGACACCAGCCGCGTGCCAGTGTGCCAGCAGGCTTCATTGATGGCGTATCGCACCGCAAAGTTATCCGTACAGTCAACCACGATATCGGCCGCCTCAACTTCCCGCCGAATCTCGTCCGGTGTCAACCTGGCGGCGATGCTGGTGATCTGGACATCGGGATTGATTGCCAGAAGACTGTTGCGTGCCGAGGCTACTTTTTGTTCGCCCAGGTCGGGTGTGCTGTGGATGATCTGCCGCTGCAAGTTTGATAAATCCACAGTATCAAAATCAGCCAGGACCAGACTGCCAACACCGGCTGCCGCAAGATATAGGGCAACGGGACTGCCCAGGCCACCAAGTCCGATGACCAGGACCCGGGCGGCGAGCAGTTGTTCCTGCCCCGCTATATCAATCTCCGGTAGCATGATATGTCGTGCGTAGCGTAGAAGTTGAGTATCGTCCATAACGAGTTATTTGATTGCCATGACCGCCCGATTGATATTTTGCAGGTCACGGAAAGTTTCAATCTCCGAGAAGCCCGCCTGCTGCAAAAGTTGACAGACTTCTTCCTGCTGGTCATTGCCATGTTCAATGAGGATATGCCCGGCAGGCTTAAGACAATCAAAGCCCTGGGACACAATGATACGAATAGCATCAAGCCCAGAGACGCCCGCCTTCAATGCCATCGCGGGTTCAAAAGCCAGGCGCCTGAAAGTCTGACTGTCGCCGCTGCGCACATAGGGTGGATTGCTGACGACTATGTCCATTGACTCAGGCGCCAGGCTGGCACACCAGGAGCCAGCTAGCCAGGCGATCTGGGCAAACTCCTTGCCATTCTCCCGGGCAATCTCCAAACTAGATAGACTCTTTTCCAGGCCGAATAGTTGCCATGCAGGTCTCTCGGCAGCAAGGCTGATGACAATGTTGCCAGCACCGGTACCCAGGTCCACCAGTCTGAGCGGCTCTTGAGAGAAGCGGCTCAGCAGGGTATCCACGAGCAATTCCGTTGCGGGTCTGGGTATCAGGGTTGCGGCGGACACTTTGAAACTGCGCTTCCAGAATTCTTTTCTGCCGATGATCCCGGCAACCGATTCACCTATCCGCCTGCGGTTGATTAGGCGGGTGAAAGATGCCTGTTCATGTTGGGCAAGTGGATGCTCGCCGTGGGCAAGCAACCATTCGCGCCGCGTCTGAAGAAGATGCGCCAGAAGCAGTTGACAGTCAAGTTGCGGCGTATCGGACACTGCCTCCAGAGTCCGGGCATGTGACAGTGCCAGTTCAATTGAGTAGAGCATCTCAAGCCGTATCAAGGCAGCGCAACAGATCAGCCTGATGTTCAACCGCCAGTTGCTCAATGATGGCACCCAGATCGCCGCTCATGATCTGCGGCAAGCGATGCAGGGTGAGATTGATGCGATGGTCGGTAACCCTGCCGGCGGGGAAATTATAGGTCCGAATTTTTTCAGACCGGTCGCCACTACCCACAAGGTTTCGCCGCGTCTCGGCCTGCTCAGTCCGCTGCTCGGTCCTGGACTTGTCAAGCAGTTTAGCGGCGAGCAGGCTCATGGCACGGGCTCTGTTCTTGTGTTGCGATCTTTCGTCCTGACATTCCACGACCAGGCCCGTGGGGAGGTGGGTCAATCGCACCGCGGAATCCGTCTTGTTGACATGCTGCCCGCCCGCCCCGGAGGCGCGATAGGTATCCACTCTCAGATCACTTTTTTCTATCTCTATGGCATCAATGGTGTCAATTTCTGGTAGCAGGACAACGGTACAGGCGGAGGTATGGATCCGCCCCTGGGATTCCGTCTGGGGAATCCGTTGCACCCGGTGAATGCCGGATTCAAATTTCATCTTTCCATAGACATCCTTGCCCTTGACCCTGGCGATGATCTCCTTGAAGCCGCCCTGTTCGCCGGGTCTCTCAATGAGTATCTCCATAGTCCAGTGCTGCATCTCGGCGTAGCGGCTATACATCCGGAAGAGGTCTCCGGCAAATATCGCGGCTTCATCACCCCCGGTCCCTGCCCGGACTTCAAGGAAGGCATTACCCCCGTCATGCGGATCCTTGGGGACCAGGAGTTGTTGCAGAGTGTTGTTATCTGCGTCCAGTTGTTGTTGCAGACTGGCGACCTCCACCGCCGCCAGGTCCCGAATTTCTCGGTCCTTGTCTGCCAGCAATTGACGGGCACCCTGGAGAGCATCGGCACCTGCCTCAAGGCGCCGGAAGCAGAGTACGACAGGTTCAATCTCGGCATACTCTTGGGACAGGGCACGGAACCGTCTTTGGTCGGCAAGGATCTCAGCCTCACCCAGCAGGGCGCCGACTTCTTCGTACCGTTCCAGTAGCAACTCCAATTTCGTTTGTAGTGATTTATTCATGTCCCTCTTTTTTCTCGCTCAGTTGATAGATGGTGGCTATAGCATCCAATAACGCCTGCCGCTCTTCAAAGGCGGCTGTTTTTAATGCGACACTGGGCTTGTGCAGTATCTTGTTGACCAGTTGATTGGCAAGCCTGCTGAGCACGGCTTCCGATTCCTCCCCTTTCTGCAATCTGGCAATTGCGCGCGCCAATTCCTGTTGCATGATGTCCTGATGCAACTGCCGGAACCTGATGAGGGTCTGGTTCTCTTTTTGGGTCGCCTGGCGGGATCTGAAGTGGTCCGCTTCTGCCAGGACTATGGCTTCTGCTGCCTCGGCTGCTACCTGGCGCTGATTCAAATTCTGGTGAATGATGTCCTGGAAGTCGTCAATGCTGTAAAGATAAATATCCCTTAGCTCTGCCACCTCTGGCTCTATATCCCGGGGCACCGCCAGATCCACCATCAGAATGGGCTGGTGCCGACGGGTTTTCAGCACCCTTTCCACAGTGCCCTTGCCCAGCAGTGGCAGGGGTGATGCCGTAGAAGTGATGACCATATCGGCATTACTTAGCCCCTGAGGAATGGACAGCAGATCAATTGCCTCCCCACCAACACTCTGCGCCAGCCGTTTGGCATTGGCGAGAGTACGGTTGGCGATGGTGATAGAGCGGACACCCGCCTGATGCACATGCTGGCTCACCGACCTGATAGTATCCCCGGCGCCAATCAAAAGTATGTTGCATTGTTCAAGGTCGGTGAAGAGTTGCCGCGCAAGGGTGATAGAAATCGCCGCCATTGACACCGGGTTCTCCCCTATGGCGGTGTCGGTGCGCACCCGCTTGGCAATACGAAATGCCATCTGGGAAAGATGCTCCAATTCAGGACCCAGGGTGCCGAAGCCTTTCGCCTGCACGAAGCAGTTTTTGAACTGCCCCAGTATTTGAGGCTCGCCCGTGACCATTGAATCCAAACCGCAGGCAACCCTCAGGGCGTGGAGCAGGGCATCCTTGCCGATTCTGGTGTAAAGGGCAGGCTCAAGCCTGTCCAGTCCTAGTTGCTGATAGCCTGCTAGCCACTCTTTGATGTTATCGGTCGCCTCGGGAGCAGCGATGGTGATAATCTCGGTCCTGTTACAGGTAGACAGAATAGCCGCCTCGGCAAGTCCGGTCTGGTCAACAAGACTATTAAGCGCCTCCTCCAACCGCTCCGGGGTGAAGGCGACCTTTTCCCTGAGGGCAAGCGGAGCAGTCTTGTGATTGATACCTACAATGAGCAAATTCATGTCAGTCCAGTCTTGACGATGTCATACCTTTTTTGGAAAAGCATGTATAGAAGAGCGGGAGTAGAATCAGCCCGCCTGATACACTTGCCCTGAGGGTCTATTGTACTTCGCCAGACCCGGTGAATACAGATGCTGTATAGGTCCACCACCCCCC
>DKIG01000050.1 GCA_002454165.1 Gammaproteobacteria bacterium UBA6724 | reverse complement strand
TGTCCTGTGTCTTTTGTGGGCATTGGGTTTCACCCACCTAGTCGCGCAGTATCGGGAAAGCCTTCTCCTGGCTGGCAGCCAGGATTCCAGCGCTTTGAATTATGTGCTGTTGTTCGCTTTGGGTGTCGCGGTCGCGGGCATTTCGTTTTGGAAAATGTGGTCTTTCCTTGATCCATACCAGCAAGCCAGAAAGTGTGTGAATGATCTTGCGAACACCCGGAAAAAGTTTCAAGAGGAAGTTTATGCCGACCTGACCGCAGCGCAAGATAAATTTAATAACATTGGGGCTACAATCCAACAAATGAAAACCGGAATCCCCGCCAGATTTCAAAAAGATGAGGCCGGTTTCACGCAAGCGCACGAGAATGCAATTACCGCGACCAATAAAATTTTCGCGAGTTATTATCGGCAATACTGCGTAATGAAGGTTGATCCCGACCCTGAAGAGCCGGAGGTTAGGCGAGACAATGCGGAGAAATACGGCGTTGGCATCACGGCGGCAGACCGCGAATATCTCGCTGAAATGAAAACACTTCTTGACGGCCAAATAGCCACGGCAACGCAGGAATGGGTTCAAAAATTGAACGATATCCTGAAGAAAATTAACGATCTCATTAGAAAGTTCCAAACGGTGATTACCGCTCAGTTGCAGAATTGGGAAACACCAGCGTAACCAGCGTGAACAGCGATTCGTTCAAAACATTCAGCGGCGTCGCTTTGACGAGCGTTACGCTGGTCATTCTCACGGGCTTTCTTTTTGTCTCTCATTTGGAAGAGGCAAGAAGGGGTCTGATTCTCCCAGATTCATTTTGTCCGGTTGAGCATTCCGTCAAGGTCTGGGGATTCTACGAAATTTTTCCGCCGAAGGTGCCGCACAAAATCGCCGTTGTCATCGATGCTACAGACCAAATTCCGGACCAGCAACGCAACGAGATAGCCGACTGGTTCAAATCCGACTTCGTGCGCTCGCTGGGCAGATTTGCAAAGGTGACAATTTATAAGTTGAATGAAATCATCAGCGATGAAGCGCCTGAGTTTGAAAAATGCGCGCCGCCTTCGGAAGCCAACCCATGGATTGAAAATCCGCGGATAGTGCTAGAAGGTTTTGAGAAAAAATTTCTTAATGTATTGCTGGATGATGTGAAATTGCTTGTAGCCGGGGATGAAAAGAATTTTTCGCCCATCCTGGAAATGGCGGAAAAGATGTTTGATTCATACGACGAAATGATTCTTGTCTCCGACCTGATGCATCACACCCCTGGATATTCGTTGTATAAAAATTCGGGGGTGCATAATGATTATGAGAATTTCTTGAAAACTCCATACGCCGACACCATCGCAAAAAATCGGCAAGACAAAAAGCTGACCGCGATCTACCTGATTCGCGAAAAATTAAAGCAACGACAAAATGCCACGCTAAGCGGATTCTGGCAGGAGCATATGGAAAGCAACGGTGGCGAGTTTGTGGTGGCAAGGACGCTTTCCACGATTGCCAAATAACCCGGGTTTTGCCCCGCCCTGAAATCCCAGGCTAATTTATTCAACTTGCCATCAAGGGACCTATTTTAATATATCAGCAATATCCTCTAATTGTCGAAAATTCTCTTCGTTTTCTTCATTTCCACTTGCGGCAATAATCTCAATTGATGCAAGTAACATACTATCCTTTAGTACTTTGCATAGTTTTGAATCTTTAAGTTCCTCCGTACAATAAATCTCGTATAGTCTTGCTGCTTCCTTTATCGTTATACTGGTTCCACCTATGTATACTTCCTTTTTTGTTTCTATATCACCGCTTGCCGCTAAAGATACATTTAAATAAAAACTTAATAAAATTAAGGCTATGTGCCGCACAACATACGCATGAGATTCGTCGTCTCTTGTTGCTTTTTTAGCATATACATCGGGCCATCCGCTGGGATTGTATATATTTTACATGATACAAAATTGTATACAATCTGTTCATGAATTGCTTTGATGAGGTAATGTTTTTTCTGCATTTCGCAGTGATTGTTGGTTCCCTTTGAAGGCGGGAAGACGAAAGTTGTTCGTGAGTGATTGTAACAACTGGGATGAATTTATTCTTTTATCCCTTGTCCCCTACTATTCAACTCAAGATGGGAATTGATTTTCCGAATAGTATTTATATAGACATCATGCTCTTCCATAACCAGTTTTAATATAGAGTCCGCTATACAAAGACGAAAAATATCTTGTAGTGCGCTATTGACCGCTTGTTCTTGATATTACCATATTATCAAAAGTATCAGAGGTGTAGTTCCGTAGCATATTGAATGTTTCTTCATGGATATTGGATAGACGAATTTCTTTCTTCATTCTATAGTAAGTCCACTCTTTGATTTTTTATCGATCATTATTATGCTGGCGATCACCAACCAACACTAACAGGTCAGACAATGCCGGATAACAAATTAACGCATATTGATGAGCAGGGTAGAGCTTGTATGGTGGATGTGGGCGCTAAGGGTGTTACCCGCCGAGAAGCATCGGCCGAGGCTTTGGTGGCTATGCAACCGGCAACGCTCCGCCTGATACTTGCGGGCGGTCACAAAAAGGGGGAGGTTCTTTCTGTGGCGCGCATCGCTGGAATACAGGCGGCGAAAAAGTGTCCTGAGTTAATTCCGCTATGCCATCCACTGGCGCTGTCTTTTGTTGACCTTGCTTTTGACACGGATGAAATTGATAGTCAAATTCGGATTCTTGCCAGTTGTAAAGTCACCGGACAGACGGGTGTTGAAATGGAAGCACTGACTGCGGCTTCCGTGGCGGCGCTGACAATCTATGATATGTGCAAGGCGGTGGACCCCGGTATGTCTATTACCCGCGTGAGACTAGTATCCAAATCTGGCGGTCAATCTGGCGATTGGCGAGCATCCGGGGAATAGCAGGGCTATCGGGCGGTGCAGAATAATCTCCCGCGGCAACTACTCACGGCAACTACTCACGACAAGTAAAGGTGCAACAGGAGTCTGCTGATGGTGAAGATAGTGTTTTTCGCAAGTATCCGTGAAGTACTTGGTTGTGCATCGCTTGATCTGAATATCGGGAAGGGTGTCAGCCTGTCAAGGCTGGTCGCCATGCTTGGTGAGCAACGGGGCGAACTCTGGTGCGTGGCTTTGACCGCGGAAAATGTTCGGGTTGCGGTGAATCAGGAACTTGTTCAGGGCGACCCGCTGCTCAGTATCGGCGATGAGATTGCTTTCTTTCCGCCGGTGACTGGGGGCTAGCCCCGCTGCCTGTGAACAAACTTAATGCGTTGAAGACTACTCATAAAATCATGTCCCAGAAAATTATCATCCAAGAAGCACCCTTTCGGATGCAGGACGAATATCAGAAGTTGAAGTCTGTAACCAGGGCGGTGGGCGCGGTTGCCATCTTCGTTGGCGTCGTGCGTGACATCAACGATGGTGCCGATGTTCACGGACTTCATCTGGAGCATTATCCCGGCATGACTGAGCGGGAGATTGGGAAAATTCTGGCAATGGCGGAAGACAGATGGCCCCTTCATGCGGCGACGGTCATTCACAGAGTGGGCGCACTCGACCCGGGTGATGAAATCGTGTTGGTGGGCATTGCCGCCGGGCATCGTGGTGATGCATTTGCGGCTTGTGAATTTGTCATTGACTATCTTAAAACTAGAGCCACCTTTTGGAAGAAGGAGCAGACGAGCGAGGGCGAAGGCTGGCTGACGACACGGGAAGCTGACCTGTCGGCAGCGGCGACCTGGGAGGAGTAGCTACCGTCGCTGATTGTGTCACTTATGACAGGCTCTGATAACGACAATAAAGGGAAAGATGATGAGAAGGATGGTTTGGGGAATGTCCGCGCTGTTGTATCTTTTATTTGCCTACTGGTACACAAATTTTGGCGGACCTCTGTCCGAGGAAGAAATTGCTGAAGCGGTCGCCAGTCTGGAGCAGACGAGATTGTCTTCGGACCGGGTTGAATTGTTTGAACACTTCATGCGTACCGACAGCGGTCGCCAGTTCATCATGTTTAATGCACTAGACCTGGCAGATAATCCATCGGGTTTGGTGAATGACGATTTTCTGAATGACGATTCACTGAATGACGATTTTCTGAACGGCATGGAAGCTACTGGTGAGTCGGCGGAGCAATTGATGGGGCGATACATGGAGCATATGTATCCGCTGATGTTGATGCGGGCAAGCCATCCCGTTTTTTTTGGGCAAGCAGTGTCAAGCGCACTGGATATCTACGGCATAGAGAATGCCGATGTCTGGGACCAGGGCCTGTTGGTGAGATACAGGAGTCGGCGGGATTTCATGGAGATAGTGCTTCATCCTGACACAGGTACCCGCCATCAATTCAAACTGGCGGCACTTGAAAAAACCTTCGCTTTCCCGGTTGAGGTCCTATTTACGACGGGTGACCTGCGACTTGTACTCGCATTGTTTTTGCTGGCACTGATAGCGCTGGTGGATATCTTCTTTCTCTCCGCGAGACGAGGATCATTACGAATCACCTGATGCCGCCGCGCTCGCCTTCGGTTACACTTCCCAGTCCGCATGAGCATCCACAACCGCTCCGGTTAAGCCTCCGCTACCATCATCAGAGACAATAGCTTCCCAACAAATGCACCATTATTGGCGCATGCTTGGACCCTAGGGGCGGGTGGTGTCAAAGGTTGGAATTTGAGGACAGGCTAGAAATTTGAGGACAGGCAAGAATTCCCCGTAGGGATATGAGGACAGGCTAGAATTCCCCGCAGCTAGAAATTTCAGCGTAGGGATATGAGGACAGGCTAGAATTCCCTGCCTAAATTCCACCATCCTCCAGGTTTTTCCATTGCAAGAATTTGAGGACAGGCTAGAATTTGAGGACAGGCTAGAATTTGAGGACAGGCAAGAATTCCCCGCCTAAATTCCACCATCCTCCAGGTTTTTCCATTGCATGTACGCCCTTAGTGCGTAAAATAGCGGGTTGGCGTGGTCAGGCCGCCGCAAAATGAACCATCATCACATTCGGCATTCTTGTGTCATCTTATTTTGGAACGCGCTTTGTCAATGAATTGCTGCTTAGCGATTGACCTTGAATTGACCTCGCCGCCACAAACATCACTATTTTGAGATTACCCATGACATTATCCTGGCCTGCCCGCTTGTCGCTACTTCTTTACTTCATACTGCTTACCCTCGTCGCCATCAACCTGGTGCGGTTACTGGAATTGCCTGCGTGGCAGGCCGCGTTGCCGCCGCTCCTGTCGCTTGGCGCGCTGGTCGCCACCTGGTTCCTCCTCGGCACCCGCCACGCCCTGTTCACCTGCCTCTTGGTGCTGGGCACCATCGCTTTGGTGGCAGTGGCTCTGGTGTTAGCGACGCCGGCCTGGCAGGTGATTGCCACTGGCGCCAGCGCGTCCTGGGCGGGGCGAATGATGCCCATGTTCATCGCCGTGCTGGCACTCCACGCCGGCAACCTCTGGGTCGCTACCCTGGACTCTGGCGAAGAGGAGCAAAGCCTGGAACGCTTGGCGCGCCTGCTGTACGGTCCCGGCCTCTTGCCGTCGCTCGTCACCGCGCTGATTCTATGCGCTGGCACGATTCTCGGCATGGAGTTGCTGGCGCGTAGTAGCGAGGAAATGCAGGAACTGACGCGGCGCTTTTTGGAACGCGGCGTGATTCCGCCCCTGACTATGTTGTTGTTTTTCTGGGGCCTGCTGTTGTTGCTCGGCAAGTCATGGAACGGCTGGTATCTGCGCCGTGCCCTGGCCGGCTGGCGCCGTAACCCGGGCTCGCGCGATTCGCCCTTCACCGCCAGTCTGGATGCGCTCAGCGCCAAACCGGCCGACCTTGGCATGTCCCTGCAACTACTATGGCGGCGGCACGAGGAGTCCTGGTTGATGCCGCGCTACATCTGTTGGGCGGTACCCATTTTGGGTTTCATCGGCACCGTGCTCGGCATTTCGCTGGCAGCTGAGGGCATCCGCCGGATCATCGCCTCGGACGCCGGGCTCGCCAGCCTGTCAAACGATCTGGACGCGGCCATCGCCCCGCTCGGCATCGCCTTTGACACTACCTTGATCGCCCTGTCCCTGAGTGTGGTGCTGATGCTGGCCCTGGCGCTGGTGCAACGTAGCGAAGAGCGCTTGCTCGCCACCCTTGAACAGCAACTGCAAGACACCTCGTAAGATGTCTGAATATTTTTCTCGGGGAGCATCGCCGCAACGCACTTCCGGGGGCGCCCTGACCGAGGAAAACAACGCGCCGATGATGGCAATTTTTGGCGGTGTATTCGGCGTGCTGCTGGTATTTCTGGTGGTGGTCAATCTCTATTCCGATGCGGCCCAGCGCGAGCGTCTGGAACACGGTAGCGAAGACGGCCTGTATCGCATTGAACGCCTTGATGGCGGTAGCGGTTATGTGGTGATCACTTTTCCCGACGAGTTGCGCATCATTGAAACCGGCCTCAGCATCAGCCCGTCCCAAGTCTGCGCCCCAGGTAGCCCCTTCCTGGACTACGCTCGGCGCGTTTATGAGGACAATGGCAACCAGATGGTGTTTTTCATGTTGGAAGGCAGCGTGCCGACCATGGCCTTGGCGCGCGAATGTCTGCGCTTGACCTGGCCGCAACAGATAGTGTCCATCGGCTGGGTCATCGCCGATAACGAACTGCTCAAATCGGTAGCATTGAACGACATCCCCGCCTACATCCAGGGCTATGTCAAGGACGCGCCGTGAGTCGGCAGATACGGATGCCTGATTTCGCCGGCACGGCGCTGGTGGATATCCTCGCCAATGGTCTGGCAATGCTGATTATTGTCATAGTGCTCAGCATCGCCGCGCGTGGCGAGCGGGAGCAACGCACCGCTTCCCAGGTGGAAGAAGTGGAAACCATGATGAGCCGCCGCTTCAGCACATCCTTGGTATTGAACAGCCTGGCGGCGAGCGCGCCAGCCCAGTTGCATGACTATCGCAACTCGCCGCTGGATCAACAATACGACCCCCAGACCCTGCCGATTATTGAATTGCACCGTGATTTCGTGCGCGAGTTTTACAGCGGCACTATCTGGCGTCGTGAAGCTTTGCTACGCGAGCCGAACGCTATGGACGACTGGCTGACCGGTTTTGACCTGGAGCGCAAGGGACGGCTACGCGTTGATGTCTATGGCATAGCCCAGTTTTATCTTGCCATGTCCATTTTGCGCGACCACGAGATCACCGTGCAGCATTGGCACTTTCTCTCTGGCGGACTGGGTCTGGCACAGGCCGGCCATTGCCCGCCCGGCGTTGCGGCTCAGGATTGCGGCGGCACTGGCGGCGGCGCGGCGGGTGCCTCGGCCTTGCCGACTCTTGCCCAGGGCGGCGGTAATGACAGTTGGCCGCCCTCGGATTTTCCGGGAGGCACTGCCGCCGCCGCTACCGGCTTCAGTCCCTTTCCCGGTGGCGCGGCACTGGGACCTCAGCCCGGGTTATCGTCGGGCACAGGTGGCTCTAGCGACGGCGGCGACAACTTCTCCGCTGGCGGCAGTTTTCCCAACGCCCGCCCCGGTGCCGGGTCCCAGACCTCGGGCCTGCTCGGCTTGCCATGGATGTCGGGCGACGGGCGCCTGAGGTTTCGGCTTTCCAGCCCGGAGTCCTTAGTCCCGGACAGTGATCAAGCCCTCAACTGGGGCGAGGTTACACCCAGCGTGGAAGGGATACTGACGGCATTGTTTGATGTGATCGGCAGGTTGCAGGCGACCTTGGATGCGGGTGCCTCGCCGAGTGCCCTGCTGGCAAATTTTGAGCGGCTACTCGGTGCTGCCCTCAGTTCGCCGGCGCTGCTTGATGAGGAAACGCGCGTCCTGGTCGGCGATCTGGTCTGGGAGTTATCCCTGAATATGGCTTACGATTCGTCCTTTGATTCCTCAGGAACAAGACAAGAGCCGCCACTCAGGGTCATCCCGCTTGAACTTGAGGATAGGGCGAAAACGGCGCTGATCATTGCGCCCAATCGGCTGTTGCAGCAGGTGGTCGTGGGGCAAGCGCGGCATGTCGCCAAGCCCCTGCCAGAGACAGGGCGTCCCGTGCTGCGGCTGAACACCCATCCTGATGTGTGGCGTGGCCTGTCGCTGCCACTTGAATGGAACGCCATATTGCTGATGTCAAAACAACAAGCGCTCGGGCGGTTGCGGTGGCGGGCAGTGGCTTATATTGCGCCCGAGTTTGACGACTTCATCATCGGCTTCGCCTACGCCAGTATTGATGCCGACGGGCGGCTAGTGGTGCCGGCCGAGGACAACCGGGCGCGGCTGGACGGTCGCCCGCTACTGACGCCCTACTTTGAGCCCGAGTTCGGGACACGCGGTTGGCTAGTGACCCTCTACGCCTTGCTGGTGATCAGTCTGCTCGGCTTCGGACTGCTAATGCGACGCTTGACCGGACCGGGACGCAAATGAAGTCGCCGATGATGGCTTGGCTCAACCAATATCGCCTCGCCACTTTTGCCTTTGGCGCGTTGCTGGTGCTACTGGTGGTATTGCTCATGTTGCTGACCCAGTTCGGTTTTCGCACTCTGCGTAGCGATACCGTGTCGGTGGAACTCGGTTTTGAGGCATCGTCAAGTCCCCGCGCCCTTGCTTTTGACCAGTTTTTGTTTGAGGCGCTGGAGCGCGGCTATTTCGGCGCTGAGTTGCGGCGGCGTCTGGACCGTCCGGCGCATAGCGCGCAACTGGATACTTTCTGGGCGGACAGTTGCGAGGTACGACAACTTGACTTTGAACGTTTCGCAAGATGGCAACAAGCTAAGGGCTCGCCGCCCCTTGACGCAAGTGCTTCAGGGGCATTGCACAGCATCTCCAGCGGGCATCGCATCGCCGGCCTGCTACAGTCGCCAGCGAGCGGGGTCAACTACGCAGGTGCTGCCGCCTACTGCGCCACCGCGGGCGGTCGCCTGCCCTGGGCCGAGGAATGGGAAGCCATGGCGGTCGGGCGCGCGGGGCGTTTGTATCCCTGGGGGGACACCTTTGACGACAGTGCCTGGCCCTACCAGAGCGCGCACCGCAACGCTGCTCAGTCCTGTGCACTAGATCCGCAGACGGCAACACCTGAAGGAGTGCAGGATCTTGCTGGCAGTGTGATGGAGTGGAGCCGTGGTCAGCGCGGCGCCCACCCGATGGAGCGGCAGCCAGGTGCGCACGGTGCGCCAGCGGCGCGGATGCGCGGCCGACCTCTCTATGCGCTTGCCGCCGCCTGGTTGGCGATTGACCCGCAAACGCGTAGTCACCATCTGGGCTTTCGTTGCGTTTACCAGCAGCCGCCAGCGGCGACTCTGCCCTGGGGCGCCAAGCCAAAATGGGTGGCGATTCCGGCGGGTGTCTATCCGCTCGGTGTGCCACAGGATTTGCGGCTGGCACGGGTGGCGGTCCTGCTACCGGCGGCGCGACAAGGCCGAGCGCGTAGTCTCATCAGTCACGCCCCGGGGACGCGGCGCCTGGAGGTGAGCCGTTGCGAAGTCAGTCGTGGTGAATACCGTGCCTTTTTGCGTCATCCGCTGGCGCGTCTCGGTCTGTTTGCCAACGAGCACGAACCGAGATGGCAGGACTATACCCCGCAAAACTGGCAGGAGCAGCTGCAGGAGCCCAAATTGCCGGTGAGCGGTATCAACTGGTGGGCGGCGGACGCCTTCGCACGATGGGTGGGTGGACGTCTGCCACGCGTTGAGGAGTGGCAACTGCTGGCTGCGGGTCCGAATGCAAATACCTATCCCTGGGGCGAGGACTATGCGGCAAACCATGCCGCCACCGGCGATCAGATTGAGCCGGGACCACATCTATGTGCGGCAATAGCGCAGGACCGTACTGCCGACGGCGTGCAGGACCTGGCTGGTAATGTGTCGGAGTGGACTCTTTCGGTCACCGCCGAGCGTGGCGACTACGCCGCTTGGGTTGCTGGCGGCAACTGGCTACTGCCCGGCAAGATCACGGCGCGCAGTGTCTTCGGGCGACCGGTGCCGCTCACCCACCGCTCCGACAGCATCGGCTTCAGAGTGGTGTACGACTGAGTAGGACATAGACCGGGAACCTTTCCCAGCCCCTACCGTCCACCATCCTCGTTACCTATCAAACACTAGGAATGCGCGGCGGTCTGATAAGTGAATATAAGCACCGGCCGTTAATCAATTTGAGGACAGGCTAGAATTTCAGGGCTAGAATTTCAGGGCTAGAATTTGAGGACAGGCTAGATTTTCAGAGAGCCGTCCTGCCAGGGTGGGCAGATTAAAAACCTCGGTTTCAATCCTCTGAGACGATAATTTCCTTTGATCCGGCGGGCAGGTCAAACCACATTTTGTCTTTGGCAATAAGGTGGTTCTTTGGCAGGTCGCGCTCAAATATCTTCTGCATCAATATGTTACGTGGCGCCGGCACAAGGTGATAGTAGGCGACCATCCTGACATTTGACTGCTCACCAAGCTCCCGGAGTGAACTGGTCCAGGCATGATAGTCGAGCACATCAGACAATATTTTCTCGTTTCGGGACAGGCCAGCGGCTGCCGCAGCTTCTATCAGATGGCTCAGGGTGGGCTCAGACAGGGCGTCATGCAGGAGCAGGTCGGCGCCCTCAACCATCTGATAAGTATGTTCCGTCACCCTGCTGTCCCCTGAAATAACAAGACTCCGCCCTTGGTACTCAAATTTGTAACCCACCGCAGGCTGGACAGGTGCGTGATCTGCCTGAAATACAGTCACCCTCAAATCTCCATCCTGCAACACCTCGCCGATTGAGAGGGTTCTTGCCTTCAGCACACCCAGTGTTGGCGGCAGCAGGTCGGTGCCGTGATGTTCGGTGCGATATTGCCGGTCCAACGCATAAGCCATATTTAGTCCGGTGACAATCTTCTCAATGCCTGGGGGACCGATGATTTTCAACGGCTCGGCGCGACCCTGAATCCAGGAGTTCAGGTTCACTTCGGGAATTTCCGCAATATGATCGGAATGGAAGTGAGTGATGAAAAGCCCCTGGAGTCGATCCGTGGGCAATCTTGACGAGATGAGATTGTCAGTAGAACCAGCGCCGGAATCAACAATATAAAAGTGCTCCGGGGTCAGCACGGCGATGCAGGACTGGGCTCTGTCTGGTGACGGTATTGGGGAGGATGTGCCGCAGACGAAGACCTTCAGTGCCTTCTTCTCGTGCACTACTTCGCTTGTCTGGGACATAGCCGCTTTCGTCAGGTAGCGCATCAGCAGGTCCTGTACGGATGCTATCTCTAAGGAAGCAACCGACAGTGTGAAAATGATCATGAGGGCTACCAGGATGGTCACTAGTTTGTACACGGCGCAGCCCTATGACGGATTGTTTTTGATGAAATGGATAACAGCCTCTGCCAACTCCTTGCCCGCGTCTTCCTGTAAAAAATGCCCGGCACCCTTGATGGTGACATGCTTCTGCTGCTGCGCGCCCGGGATTTCTTTCTGGAAACGAACCTCAAAGCCGGCGGTGACCGGGTCAGAATCACTGAAGGCTGTCAGAAAGGGCTTGTTAAATTTCGCCAGTGCTTCCCAGGCGGCCCTGTTTGCGGGAATGGCGGGATCGTCGGGAATGATGGGTACCAGACTCGGGAACTGTCTCGCGCCTTGCAGATATTCCTCGGACGGGAAGGGGGCGCTGTATGCCGCCCGATCATTGTCCGTACAATGTTTCACGGATAAGCCGATGACTTCACTTGGGTCAAATTCCGGATAGGCGTCACAGTGTCGAATCCAGTACATAAAGCCTGGGCGAGCATCCGCTGGGGCGGCGAGTTTGGCTAACATGTCCAGCGGCGGCAATGCCGGGGTATCCGCCAGCAGTTTGCGCAGTTCGGGTGCCATTTCATCGGGGATACCCTGGGCGTCAGGCAATCCGGTATTGGCGGCAACCACTCTCGCAAAGCGATCTTGATTTTCTATCAGCACCCGGAGACCGATTAATCCGCCCCAGTCCTGACAGACCAGGGTCAGCGGGGGCGGATCCAGATTCCGGATGAAGCCGTTCATCCAGTGCACATGGTTGGCGTAGGTGTAGTCACTACGCGCCGCTGGCTTGTCGGACCTGCCAAAGCCCACCAGATCTGGGGCAATGACTCTATAACCTGCGGTCACAAAGATCGGAATCATTTTGCGGTAGAGGTAGGACCAACTTGGCTGACCGTGCATGCACAAAATGGTCTCGCAACTTGTTGGCTCTTTATCTGCCGGGCATTCGTCCAGGTAATGGAGCCGAAGGGTCCCGCCATCACCGTCATCAACTTCCACATAATGGGGCGCAAAGGGAAAGTCTTGGAGATTCTGGAAACGCTCCTCGGGGGTTCTGAGTTTTTGCATCATTGGGCTCCAATTATTTGATTAGGGTGTAATTGAATAGCGCGTTATAGACAGTCATGGAGAATGAAAGTTTGCACAGATCATTAGTTGGGCCAGTAAATGTATTCATCCCCGCTGGCATAGTCCAGGTCTGAGGTCTTGTCTATAAGAATCGGGACTTCCATTAGTGCGGGCCAGGCAGGGGGCGTCTGTCTGAGGTTGTGGGCATCAAGTAGTGCGAGCAGTTTTTTGACCCGGTCCGGGTATTTGTCGGCGAGGTTGGTTCGTTCTTCAGGGTCGGATGACAGATTGAACAGCCAGGTCTTGTCTGGACGCCCGGTCTTCTGGAGTTTCCAGCCCTCGGCGAGCACTACCTGATAATGCCCGCCACGCCAGAACAACGCATCGTGGGGCTCCGGACTATCCTCTGACGGGTCGGTGCCCTCCTTGGTCACAAAAGGTAAGAGATTGACACCATCCAGGTTGGGGTCCATCGGAATACCCGCGGCACCGGTCGCAGTCGCGAAGATGTCAAAGTGGTGCACTGGTTTATCAAATACTCTGCCAGCAGGTATTACCCCAGGCCATCGCGCAAAGAAAGGAACATGTATGCCGCCCTCGAAAAAACTGATCTTCCAACCTCTGAAGGGACGGTTCACTTCCGGGATGCCGACATAACCGGCACCGCCATTGTCCGAGGTAAACAGAAGCAGCGTATTGTCGTCAATGCCATTTTCTTTCAGGGCTTGCATCACCTTGCCGACGCTACGGTCCAGTGCCCTGATCATGGCGGCATAGACGCGCAACTTGTGGTCGTCTATATGAGACAGGGCATCATAATCGGCACTAAGTGCCTGCAAGGGTGTGTGGGGTGCCCAGTGGGCAAGGTACAGGAAAAAGGGTCGGTCCCTGTTGTTGCGAATAACCTTGACTGCTTCGTCAGTGTAATAATCAGTCAGATATCCTCCTGGCTGGAAATTCTCCCCGCCATTATAACTGGCTGCGTGTTGGTAAACTGCCCACTGAAAGCGGTCAATAGGATCATAGTCCTGCTTGGAGTTGACGACATTCGGGTCGTCTTCTGGCAGGTAGAGTCCACTTGCCAGCAACAGACTTTCATCAAACCCCTGCTGACGCGGCGACATACCATTGGCCTGGCCAAGATGCCACTTGCCGATGTGGACCGTATGGTAGCCATGCTCCCTGAGTGCCTCCGCAAGACTGGTCTCCTCTGTGGGTAATCCCATTTCATCAAACGGCAGATAGTTCTTGGACGAGGTATCATGGGCTTTATCAAAGTGGGTGATGGGCTTGAGCCCCGATATTCCGTTCGCTTCCATGATGCGTGCCAGCATCGGCAACATGCCGTCGGGTGTGGGGGTGAACTCAAATCCGAAGCGGGTCGGATACTTGCCGGTCATCAGTGCCGCACGAGATGGCGCGCAGGTACCACTCGCCGAGTAGCCGTTTCTAAACCAAACCCCTTCCCGGGCGATGGCATCAATATTGGCTGTGGTCAGGCTACCATTTGCCACGCCGCCACCGTTGAATGTCAAATCATTCCAACCGAGATCGTCAGCCAGAATCAGTACAATATTGGGTTTTGGAGGCTGTGATTGATTAGCCTGCTTGCTGTTGTTTTCCGCTTTGGACCAGTTGATTTCCCGATAGTCGCCTATTTCATTCTGATACTTCCTTAGCGTGCCGATACCCTGAAGTATCAGTTCAATACGAAACATATATCCGAGCAGACCCAACCCGACAACCATGCCAGCAACGATCAGCCACTTGTTCATACAGGCTCCGTAACAATATCTAATGCTGAGTATAGACCTTAGTGCAAGAATTTAAAAAACCATCATAAAACATAGTGATAATGCTGAAAGACTAAGGCTTCTCTTACGGCTCATTTTAAATGAGCAGGTGATCAAATGGCAGTAGAAGAAACATAATTATCAATCATGTTTGGAACAGTTCTATGGAATTTTGTGGCAGTCATCACTGGCGACTGCCGCTTATAATCAGTGAGTTCTAAAACTCTAAATTGAACGGCACAAAAACCAACCGCTTAACGAAGCGCAGATTGAAGAATTTCCCCCTATTTATACTGATCTAATAACTTCTATTTCAGATATTACAGATAAGACGGCTATGGTGATGAACAATCTCAGCAAGCCCTGAAAATTGCTTAGTGCATATACAGTGGTCGTTAAGCGGTTATTTTTTAAGATTTGATGTGTCCGTTTCAGGTTGCGGATAAAGTCGGGCCGCAAGGCAACTTGTCTAACATTGGCTTATTCCCCGCGCATCTCACTGATGATTTTCATGGTCTTGACGCTGACCGCGCACACTTTGCCAAGCAGGACGACGACGCGCTCCTTGTGGTCAGAGAATCGGTAGGCGTTGAATTTTTCGCGGATGGTCGGGTCTTGCGGCTTCTTTTCCTTGTATTGATCCAACACCCATTCCAGCGCGCTACGGCTGCCGAGTTGGTAGTCCCAGGCGGCGGACGGAATGCCCGCGAGTTCGGTTTGCTCGTCAAGGATAATTGCGCCGCGCGCCTTGTCGGTTTTTAGTTTTGCATCCCCGGCTTCGCATTTTTGATCGCGGCGTTTTAGCGGATGCGGCGGTTCATTTTCAAAGCCCGCATGAAGTTCGAATAACGTTTTTCCCCAGGCCGTCCATTGCGCAAAATCATCATAAAACGGCAGGCGCGGAAATTCGCGTTTGAGATTGACGGCGTATTTTTCGCGGTAGGCGGGGTTGTGCAACACGGCGTAGGTGTAGTGAAAAATATCCTCGGCGGTGATTTTTTTGGTGGCGTAATGATCCTGAAATTGCTGCACTCCCCATTTCGTGATGTTGCTGTGGCGATTGCCTTTTTCAATATAACGGTAAAGCGGAAGACATTGAGTGTCGCCAGTAAAGTGGAGGTCTGGCAAGGCGGCGCATCCCAAAACATAAAAGTTTTTGCGATTCGTATTGAAACAAATGACTTTGTTTTTCTGGTTGAGTTGCTGGCCAAACGTTTCAAAATGATTCTTTGTAAGCACATCATTCATTACAAAATTAGCAAAATGGAATTTCTTTGTGAAGGGTCGATAAAGCGAAGCGATGGAAGAATTTTTGCTAACGACTATGGGCTTGCGTCTCCTGAATTCATTGCGTAAATCTCTACTCCATTTAATAATTGTGTTGTGTTCCTCATTGGCGTTCCCTATAAATCCGTTATAAGTTTTAGAAAAAAACCTCACCTTCTTGCAAAGATTATTTTTATCAAAATCATAAACCCATTCATCACGGTTCGTTGCCACACCTGCCGAAAATAATTTGAAGACCGCGCTGGCATCGCTTGGGCGTTCCATTTTGGCGCGTTTTGTCTGCTTGTTCGCCAAGCAAAGGAGTTCATCAAAATCATTATCCGTTTGTTCCAACCAGTTATGTTTTTGGTCAGGAACGATGTGCTCAAAATCAATCTCGGAAAAAGCGGTGGCGGACAGAAACGCCAGTTTATCCTCGGCGGATTCATAATCGCCGCGCGCGTGATAGTAGATTTCGCATCCGTCCGCATCTTTTCGGCGCACAAAAAATCCAATGGCAACGCCGGTCATAATCCCAAACACATTTTGCGCACCGGGCATTTTTCGTATGTCGCCGCCCAAGTCCAGGGCGTATATTTCGCTGAACTCATTGCGAACGGTTTGACGAAATCCGTCATCTTGTTTCGCGTCAAGCCACGACCTGTTTGTGATAAACGCCAGCACGCCATCCTCGTCCAAGCGGTCGGACGCCCAACGGATGAACCGTTTATACATGTCGTATTGCTTGGTTTTTTGCGCGGTGCTTTGCTTGATGTAGGTGTCCTTGATGCGCGCGTCTATACCCGGGTATTCGCGGTTTTTGTTGTTGTCATTTTCATTGCGCTGATTGGCGTTGTATGGCGGGTTGCCGATGATGACCGAGATGCGCTTCTCGTTTTGTCTTTTGACGCGCGCCAGATTTTCATGACTCAGGGAGCCGACCCAGTCAACCTGTCCCTTGCGTCCGGCAAAAGAAAGATTGTCCAGCGTGTCAACAAAACAGATATTCGGGAATTCCTTATAGACGCCGGTTTTTTGTTTGTAGGTGTATTCAATGTTCAAGTTGGCGATGTAATACGGCAGGATGCCGACTTCGTTGGCGTGTATTTCGTGTTCGTATTTATGCGCAAGGTGCGCCTTGGGAATAAACTCAATGAGGTCGGTGATGAAGGTGCCGGTGCCGGCGGCGGGGTCAAGGATTTGCACATTTTTGTCGCAAAGACGGCGGCCAAAATGTGTATGCACCAATTCATCCGCGGCCTTGATCATGAAGTCCACGATTTCATTCGGCGTGTAAACCACGCCGAGACGGTCGGCGGCTTTGGGGTTATAGACCTTGTAGAAACTTTCATAAATCGCCTTCAGAAACTTCTGCTTTTCCTGATGGCTTTCAATGCTGGCGGCGGCCACGGTGATGGTGCTGTAATACCCTTTCAAGCGATCCACCATCGCACGGCGGGTACTGCCGATGAAAAAAGTTTCTTCAAGATGGTCGAGACGGTTGGCGATATTGTTTTCCTTATGGAATTGATCTTCGCCGAACACCTTCAAAAAAATGTCCTTGGTCAAGATATGTTGAATCAGCATTTCGCGCACATCCGCGGCTTCCACTGCCGGGTTGATGGTCTTTTGACACAATTGTAAAAACTCCTCGGCGGCTTGGCGGAAGGTGGAATTTTCGTGATGCGATTGGTCAATCGTCTGGCGCAACGCTTCCAGCACATGCGGCAAGTCTTCCTTGAACTGCTCAACGGCTTGGCGAAAATCGGCGATGAATGGCAACTCGTATGCGAGGAAACTGGTGATGAGGCGGTCAAGAGATTGGGCGTCGGACATCGGCGTCCGATGTGTTTCATCGCCGTTTTGGATCAGCACGGCGGTTAGGGTATTTTCAAAAATGATGTTGGTGGTGGGATAGCCCTTTTTTATTTTTTTGCTGATTTCCCGGTCAATATCGTCCTTGATGTCTTTCGCTTCCCAATAGCCTCTGGGTATGCGCATCGCATCAATGACAGTGCCGTCGGGGTAGACATTCTTATATCCCAATTCTGGCGCCAGCGTAAAATCCATTCGGCGACAATATTGCGTCAGGCATTTTTGAAAAGCGGCACGCAACACGCTTTCATTTTCCGAACCGCTGCGCGCGCGCAGAGTTTCCAGTTCGGCGTGATAGGTGTAGATAAATTGGCTGCTCATGCTGTGGTTAGATATAACTTGCGGGGGAGATATCGGCACCCGTATCTTGCCTTTTACCTCGCAGATTGACAAGACTGCTGATGAGATGGCTCTTCTGGGCAAGCTCTATCTGGGCAAGCACTCGCACAAGGAATGCCTGAAAAGTCCAGAATGTGTTGGCATCATACAGGGACTGTATAAAATGCGCCATAAATGGTAAAGTCGCGTTACTCGGAATCTAAATGATAGCTGGGTGATGATAATGGTTTTTCCTGACAGATTTGAGGGTAATTAAGTAGGATGTTTAAGCTATTCAGAGGTATGTTTTCCCACGATCTTTCAATTGATTTGGGCACGGCAAATACGCTGATATATGTGCAGGGTCAGGGGGTTGTGCTCAACGAACCCTCTGTGGTGGCAATCCGCAACACCAGTACTAATCAAAAGAATGTCATTGCTGTCGGTACTGAAGCGAAGGGCATGCTCGGTAGAACCCCTGGTGACATTACGGCTATTCGTCCTCTGCGGGATGGTGTCATCGCCGATTTCCAGGTTACGGAGCGGATGCTCCAGCACTTCATCAGCAAGGTTTATCAGAACAGCTTCATTAGACCTAGTCCCAAAATCCTGGTCTGTGTTCCCTGTCAGTCAACGGAGGTTGAGCGAAGGGCTATCAGGGAGTCTGCGCTCAGTGCTGGTGCAAGAGATGTGATATTGATTGAGGAACCCATGGCGGCGGCAATCGGTGCGGATATGCCGGTACATGAGGCGGTGGGGACGATGGTGGTGGATATAGGTGGCGGCACTACCGAGGTCGCTGTTCTTTCACTCAATGGCGTCGTCTCTGCCCAGTCCATTCGGGTTGGCGGGGATAAATTTGATGAAACGATCGTATCTTATGTACGGAAAACCCGTGGCTGCATGATTGGCGACCATACATCGGAGCAAATTAAACAGGATATCGGCACGGCACTGCCAGATCCCAAGGGTGCGGAGCGAAAAATTGATGTGCGAGGGCGGCATGTGGCTGAAGGCGTACCTAAAACCTTTACGCTGACCAGCAATGAAATACACAAAGCGATGCGGGAGCCTCTGTCAGCGATCATTCAGACGGTGAAAGATGTGTTGGAGTTGACGCCGCCTGAACTGGCATCAGATATTGCTGAAACCGGTCTAGTGCTTACCGGTGGCGGGTCTTTGCTACGAAGACTTGATGAGTTGATATCCAACGAGACAGGGGTTGCTGTTATCATCGCTGAGGAACCGTTGACCTGTGTGGTACGAGGTGGCGGGAAGGCACTTGAGATGATGAGCAGGAACAAGCACATCGGATTCTAGCCTGGCAGATTGATTGATTGTTCAACGGAGATGCCTAGTCCATTACAGGTTCCACAAGTGTGCCGACGAGTGAACCAGGATACTTCTTATCAATCTGATCTTCTTCAAAAATAAAGCCCTGGATCGCAAGCTACTTGTTTTGAGTATCTTGTCCCTGGTCCTCATAAATGTTGATTATCTTTCTGGCTGGTTGGAGCAGCCTCGTTCCACACTAACACTTCTGCTTACGCCCGTGGTGCTTGCCGCGGATCTGCCGCGGCGAGGTGTCAATAGCCTGACATCATTTTTCAGTTCCAAAGAGGATACGAGAGAGCGCATCCTTAGTCTGGAAAACACAGTTGAAAATCTTCAAATAAAGAGCAGGAAGATGGAAGCACTCCTTGCCGAGAACAAGAAACTTCGCGATCTGCTGGACGCTACTATCAGGTTAGACTACAAGGTTCGGGTCGCAGAAGTGATCGGCGTTAACCCAGATCCGGAACGGCAGGTAGTGGTGATTGACCAGGGTGCGGAGGATGGTGTGTTTGTTGGGCAGGCGATTCTGGATTCCAGCGGCGTGATGGGGCAGGTCATAGCGGTCAGTGGATATTCAAGTCAGGTGTTGCTCATTAGCGATCAGAATCACTCAATCCCCGTACAACTGTTGCGGAATGATCTCAGATTGATTGCCCAGGGCACCGGAATTGATCAGCAACTGGAATTACGCGATGTGAAATACACGGCAGATATCCATGTCGGAGATCTGCTTTTTTCCTCTGGACTAGGTGACCGATTTCCTGTCGGCTATTCGGTGGGCGTTGTTGAGCAGGTGGTGTTTGAACCGAGGAAATCCTTTATACGGGTCATAGTGAAACCAACGGCGAAACTGCATCGGAGCAGGTGGATGTTACTGGTCCTCAATGAGGACAAAAGGGCAAAGGTATCGGCGAAATCAGACGCTGGAAATGACAGCAATGAATGATTTTAAGATCAGAGAATATGTTGTTCTCGTCCTTAGTGTTTTCCTGGCAATGGTGTTATCTATCATACCCTTGCCTGATTCTGTACCGCCAGAGTTGGGCTATCTCAGGCCCAACTGGGTTGCCTTGGTCATGTTCTGGTGGGTCATCGCCTGCCCCCATAAAATCGGCTTGCTGACCGCCTGGATAGTCGGGCTGATGATGGATGTGTTGCTGGACAGTCTGTTCGGACAACACGCACTGGCACTGATTGTCATTGTATTTATTGCGCTTGGTTTTCATCAGCGGTTGCGAATGTTCAACATCGGGCAGATGATATTGGTAGTCTTTGTCATGCTGTTGCTGAATCAGTTAATCAACGACGGGATAGAATCTATTACTGGAACAGTGCATTGGAGCCTGTGGAATTTTATGTCGGTTCTCTCTGGTGCGCTCTTGTGGCCCCTGGTATTTCTCATACTTCACAGTCTGCGACGATGGGACAGTGTCAGTTAAACACTGAGGCTCTGGACGAGACGATGGTGGACAAGCAACTGATACTCGCCAGTAGCTCCTCGCGACGCGTTATGTTGCTGAATCAACTTGGACTGAAGTTTGTTCAATACAAGCCGGACCTGGATGAATCAAGACAGCACCTTGAATCACCAGTTGATTATGTCACGCGGTTGTCTCGGGCGAAAGCCTCTGCTGTTGCAGAATATGTCGCTACGGAATTCAACCTGAGAGCACCTGTAGCCGTCATTTTGGCTGCTGATACTGCAGTAGTGCTAGACGAGAAAATACTGGGTAAACCCCGCTTAAAAGAACAGGCCACAGAGATGTTGCAGGCTCTATCGGGACGAGAACATCTGGTCATTACTGGTGTCACTGTACAAGACAGAAGCAGGGCAGACAGTTTCCATGTCAAGACGACTGTGAAGTTCAGGGCTATTTCTGTTGCGGAGAGTCTGCGTTACTGGAATACCGGTGAGCCCCAGGATAAGGCTGGTGGATATGGCATACAGGGAGGTGGGTCAATGTTTGTCACGGCTATCAATGGTAGCGCTACCAATGTTGCCGGTCTGCCCCTCAGGGAAACGGCGAAGGCATTGGCGACCTTTGGCATAGCCTGTTTGCCCCCGGACATGAATTCTTGCACCTTCCTGCCAGAAATAGTTGAACCTGGCGATACACATGAGCAGAACGGCAGAGGCATTTATAGCGCGAAACCCCTTAGACTTTCCTGATACTGCCATGAACATTTTACCGCGACTTATCAGGGGCTGTTGGTGGTTGTTCGTCGCCTGCCTGGTGGTCCTAGCGATATATGTTGTGGCCGGCAGGTACTTCGCCTCTTCCCTCTCTTCGTATCAATTACAGATAGAAGACTATCTGCATGACATGGGATTCAAGCATGTGGAGATCGGCAGGATTGAAGGTGGCTGGCATCATTTTGACCCTCAGTTGTATGTCACAGATTTTCGTCTGGGGCAATCCTCGGCGGCGATATTGGAACTGGATCAACTGTCGGTCAGGCTGAATGCCTTCAGAAGTATCCTCAGCCGAAAGCCGATTCTGAGAGACCTAGAAGTCTCGGGCATCCGTTTTACTCTTGACAGAGACGCCGAGGGACGCATCAAGATCCGAGGTATTGCCCGTGATGGTGGTGCCTTTGATTGGCAGTATCTGCTTGATTCCTTACCCCATCTCGGTCGGTTCAGGTTGAGTGATATTGATATATCCGTGTTGGGTCTTGGCACCCCGTTGCATATAAGGTCTGATGATGACCCACTGCGGATTCTCAGCAATGGGGACGCTGGGAAAGTCGTCTCCCTGCCCCTCTATCTTGATAGAACACTGTCTGATGGCAGGCTTGACCGACGCCGGATATGGCTGGCTGGAACATATCGGGGTGACCCGCGCGATTCGGATTTCAATGCCGATTTATATCTTGATATACCGTCGCTTGAGATCGGAGATTTTTTATCTGGGCATGCCTTGTTGAGGCTTGACAACAGACACCTGAGCACCGCGAAGCTTAGCGCCAAGGCATGGATAGGCGTTCGGCAGGGTAATGTTGATATCACCAGCCGACTTGCCTTGCGAGATGTCCGCCTTGGTGGGGAGGGCGGCGAGATAGCCTTGTTGGATGTCGCGGAAACTGAGTTCAAAATGACGGGTCGGCTGGTTGAATCTAGTCTATCCGAAGGCAGTATCTTCGCCCCCAGTTTGCTCCTGAAGAGTGGCACTTCTGAACTGGTATTGAATAATTTGCAACTTGCCCTGGGTAGGGATGAAACCGGCATCAAACTTGCCGCTCGCTTGCCCTGGCTTGATCTTGCTGGGCTTATGCCGCTACTGGACAATCTGACAGCAAGCTTTGTTCCAGACAGGGTCAGTGCCGGCTTGAAGAAGGTGAATTTGCGTGGTGCCTTGGCGGAGTTGCTTTTCATCTCTGGCATGGATATTGACAGTAGTAGGTTGGTGGCGTCGCTTGATGGCGTGATGATGGATGCCCAGGCTGGTCTGCCTGCCGTTGACCGGGTTGATGGTTTGCTGTCTTTGACGCGGGAGCAGGGATACATTGATATCAACAATGACCAGTTCACCATGCACTTCACCAATATGTTTGCTCAGCCCTGGCACTTTACTTCCGCCAGGGGTCGGATCAGGTACCAAAATAATGCGGGACAACTGCTCATTGACAGCGGCTTGCTAGAAGTCATCAGTCAGGAGCAGATAGCGCACGGCAAGGTGTTGTTCAAACTGCCGCAGGAAAAGGAGGAGCAGACATGGGGCATGATAATTGGCGTCAGAAATGCCAGGTTACTTGACGCAAAACGTTATATCCCAAGGAGACTGCCGCCGGCGTTGGCGACCTGGCTTGACACCGGAATCAGAGGCGGTACCAGTGTTGAATCTGGATTGCTATTTCATGGCGCCCTATTTCGTGCTTCGCCAGTCGTCAGGAAAGCCTACGATCTTTTTTTCAAGGTCAATGATACCAGGCTGAGCTACCACCAAGACTGGCCAGAGATAGAGGATATTGAAGCGACTGTCCATGTTTCAAATTATGCCGTGACCTCAAAGGATGCTGTCGGCAGGGTCTATGACAGCAAGATTACTTCAGCAGAAGTGTTGGTACCCATTGACGCTAGGACCCGCCGGGTGGATCGTCTGGTGCTGGATGCGACGGCTTCCGGACCGGCGGCGGATGCGATACGGCTACTCAATGAAACACCTTTGTCGGAGACCCTGCATCAGATGGCAAATAGTTGGTCGGCGGATGGAGAAGCAACGGCGACACTGCATTTGAAAATTCCCATTGGGAGCCAGGCTGGGGAGAAGGTGTATTCAGATATTCAGGTTGCTTTTCAGAATACGCAGCTTGTCATGCCGGAGTTTGATCTGAATTTTTCCCAACTGGCGGGGACGACCAGTTACAACAATGCTCAGGGGTTCAATTCCCGCGGGTTTACCGGAATGCTTTTCGGTGAGCCTGTTGAGGGAAAAATAAGATCCCGGTTCTATGGTGATGGTGGTGAAGTAACGGTGAACCTGAAGGGTGCGGTTAATGCTCGTGATCTGTATCACTGGTCAGATCAAATTTTGCTGAGTCGGGTTGAGGGTAAGACCGATTATGTGGTATCCCTCTATGTACCTTACGGTGGCAAAGAGGATGAGACCTATATTGAGGCTTCTTCAGATTTGACCGGAGTGACTATTGACCTGCCGCCGCCCTTCGGAAAATTGAATCCTGATATTGCCCGTGAGTTTACCTATCGGCAGAATTTTCTGGCGTCTGGTCATCAGCTGGAACTGCAACTGGGAGCTCAGGTGCAAGCCTCCCTTCGGATTGATGAAGGCATCGTCACCGGTGGGCTGGTGCATTTGGGGAAGGGTCCCCTCGGCGCGCCGGTCTATGATGCGGTCAGAGTAACCGGCGGCTTGCCATTTCTGGACTATAAAGACTGGTCAGATTTGATTGATGAACTTGGAGAGATTTCTGATCTGTCGCTGACAACTACCCTGGCAAGACAGATTGATTCCATAAGACTGAATATGGACAGGCTTACCCTGTTTGCCCTTGAACTTGAAGATGTGGCAACCACCGTGACGAGGCAGGAGGGGCAGTGGGTAGCCAATATCAGCCATGACTCTCTGAGTGGGCTGGTTAGACTATCAGACCAGGCGGATGACCCGATAAGCATTAGTCTTGAATTTCTCAAATTGGGTGAAGAGGAGGGCAAGCAGGGTAGCGAAACAGAAGATCTGCTTGCGGATTTCAACCTTCAGGAAGTAGTCGCCGTTGATTTCAGTACGAAAAAATTGATCCTGAATGGCAAGGATTACGGTGCCTGGTCTTTTAATTATCGGGTTGCAGACGACACTGTTCAGCTGAACAATTTTAGTGTGAGTATGAAGGGCTTGCAAGTGTTGGACACTTCAAGTCTCACCTGGAGATCAGGTGATGGTGCCGCTCAGACTCATTTCCAGGGTGATATACAGCTTGACGATCTGGCTGAGGTACTACCGGTATTTGGGCTAGCATCAAGCATTGAATCCAAGGGGTTGAAGATGAGTGCCGACCTTGTCTGGCCCGGGTCTCCCGCTATGTTGGATATCAATCAGATTCAAGGCACTGTAAAAATACATGAAGGTGAGGGGAGGTTTGTACAGGCTAATATTGGAGGCTCGCTCAAGTTGCTTGGCATATTTGACTTTGCGCAGCTGTTCAGACGCTTTCAACTTGATTTTTCCGATATAGCCGGGGAGGGTTTTGAATTTAGCGATATCAATGGCGAGATGGCTTTTGACCAGGGAGTGATTGAGGTGATGAAGCCCCTCACTATCCACGGCTCTGTGGGTATATTCAAGATAGGTGGCAACCTTAACCTCCATACACAAGCACTGGATAACGACATGATAGTTACTCTGCCGGTGAGTCGGAACCTGCCCTGGTACGCCGCATACAGTGCCGTAGTAGCGGGTCCCCTGACGGGTATCGGTATCATCATTGCCCGAAACCTGTTTAGAAAAAAGATTGATCAATTCAGCAGTGCCAAGTACAAAATCAGCGGCACAATTGATGAACCTGATATAGAGTTTGTCGGCATATTTGACGACACGGTCAGAAAGCCGTCATCTGCCCCGGAGACTGAATAAAAAACGCATCATTCAGTCAGTTGCTTCAAATACCTGAAGATCTTGCGAAGGTGTGTCGTGTGGTTACGCCCTGCTTGTTTGGCGGCAATGGCGTTTCTCGCCAGTCTTCTCAGGTGTTGTCTGTCTGTGTTGGGATAGCGTTGGCAGATCTCTTCAAGCGTTTCTTCTAGTGTGCCTTCTGGGGTACCTTCTGAGGTACCTTCTGAGATACCTTCTGAGGTAGCGTCGGCACCTGCGGTCAACGCCTCTCGCCATTTTTCAAGTTGATGAAACAACTTGATGTGCGCTACGCTCCCGGCATCCAGGCGGTCAAGGATTGCTGTAATCGGTGCTAGGTCAGCAGTCTTGAGCAGCTTTGAGATGTACTGGATCTGGCGTCTTTTGGCATTGCCCCTGGTCAGACTTTGCGCGGTAAGGATGGCAGCTTTGAGATCCGTACCGGGTAGCCTTTCAATATGACTTTTTGAGAGTTCGGTGAGCCTCAGTGCCAGTATGCCCAGTGCTTTCATTTCGCGTTTGCGTTGCGACTTACTCGGCGCATCGTCAGGTGCAAGTTTATTTTCTAAGAACTTGTCTGTTGCACCCTTCTCGTCCATGACCAATCAGAGGTAAATAAGAGTTGCCAAGCCAAGAAAAGACATAAAGCCAACAACATCGGTGACGGTCGTCAGGACAACGGGACCTGCGATTGCCGGGTCAATGCTCAGTGAGCGGAGTATGCCCGGCAGGCATGCACCAGCAAGCGCGGCGGCAACAAGATTGATGACAAGTGCTGCCGAGATGGCGACAACCAGATGGTAGTCTTGATAAATCACAGCAGCACCAGTCGCAACAACCAGTGCCCAGAGGATGCCATTGAGCAAACCCACAGCCAACTCCCGCTTTAAGAGCCAGATGATATTGCTGCTGAACAGTTCGTCCTGCGCCATGTTACGGATGACCAGGGTGAGCGTCTGGCTACCAGCAACGCCGCCCATGCTCGCCACAATCGGCATGAGTACCGCCAGGGTGACGACCTGCGCAATCGTATCCTTAAAAACATCAATGACTGAAGCCGCCAGGAATGCAGTCAGGAGATTGGCGCCTAGCCAAATTGACCGGATGCGCGCGGTTTTCAGAATGGGAGCGAAGGTATCGTCTTCCTCCGTCAATCCCGCCATGCCCAGTATTGAGTGGTCGGCTTCGTGCACTATGACATCCACTACATCGTCAACGGTGATTCTGCCAAGCAGTTTGTTTTCCTGATCCAGTACCGGCGCGGAGACAAGATCATATTTCTTGAACATCGCCGTAACATCGTGGGCTGACATATCTGCCGGCACAGTCTCAGCCCCGGTGAGCATGACATCACGCACAATCAGGGACGGGTTTGATATCAGTAGCCTGGTTAGCGGTAGTAAGCCTTCAAACTTGTCGTCCTTACTGACGACGAAAATACTGTCCGTCATGGGCGGTAAATCAGCATGTCGCCGCAAGTATCGGGAGACCGCTTCCAGAGTGACCCGGGCAGGAACGGAAATAGTATCCGTTGCCATCAATCCGCCAGCAGTGTTTTGCGGGTAGGACAGAAGATTCTCTACCCGGGAACGGCTCTGCAGGTCCATCTTCTCCAAAACCTGCCGGATGAGCCTTTTCGGAAGATGCTGGATAATGTCCGTCAGGTTATCATCAAAGGGTACATATTCCAGGACATGCGCAATCTCTTCCGCCGACCTGTCGCCCAATATCAGGGGCACGATTTCTTCACTCACAGATTGGATGACTGCACTTTGTTCTTTGTCATCAAGCAGGCCCCAGAGTAACTCCCTCTGGTCCTGAGGGGATGATGTAAGGAGCTGAGCGAGGTCAGGCGGTTTGAGTTCATGAATCAGAGTTTGAACTTGCTGGGCTGTGCCTGATTGCACCAGCTCTTTTAGCTGAATAACTGGAGTGGGTTCGGTATCCTTCCCAGTATTCATGACTACTCAGCCTCACCGAACCGGTCGCCAATCAAATTTTCTATGCTTGCCATGGCTTCCCCTTCATCCACCCCGTTGACTTCAACGGTGACTTTGCTGCCCTGAGTTGCCTGCAACAGCATCACTGACATGATGCTCTTGCCGTTGGCTTGTTTGTCGGGATTGCTGAGGGTGACTTCCGAACCGAAACCGCTGGCAGTTTTCACGAAGAGGGAAGCGGCTCTGGCATGTAAACCTAATTTGTTTTTGATTTCCAAGGTTTTGCGAATCACGGACATTGCTCCGACAGCTCAGAGGTGCTGGTTGCCATCTGACCTGGGTTGAGCAGGGCAAGGTGGTAAAGAGCATCATCAGACTGGGCAGAGGTGAGGGCTTCGCGGTAGCTTGCCTGGGCAAATCTTTCGGCGAGCGTTGCCAGTACTTCTAGGTGCTTGGTAGTTTCAGTAGTTGGTACCAGCAACACGAACATGATGTTGACCGGCGCATCGTCAAAAGCCCCAAAGTCGGTAGCATGATTCAAAATAAATAGCCCGCCGAGAATAGTTTTACAGGCATCAAGTCTGCAATGGGGGATGGCGACTCCTTTGCCGATAGCGGTCGTGCCGCGCTTTTCCCGCTCAATGAGTCCGCGATAAATGTCGTCCGTCCTAAGGTTGAGCGAGGTCTTGCCGATATGCTCCGAGGCGATTTCAATGGCACGCTTTTTACTGCTGGCAACAAGACTGGAAACGGTTCTCTCGGGAGTGAGAATGGACTCAAGTTTCATCTGATATTGCCATTATTGAGAATGATAAATGATGATGAAAAGCCGCATGGTAAATAGTTGTTCAAACTGCTGCTGTCTTTGCCTCGCGACTATTTCGTCATAAGGTCTTTGGCATAGAGTTAATGCAATTCATAATTCGGCGCTGGTTGGTGTTTTCTGCTCCGGGATTTTTCCTTTTTCTTGATGAGCTGTCGGTCTAACTTGTCGGCAAGTATGTCAATCGCCGCGTACAAATCATCCTGCACTGTGTCTGCAAATATTTCCCCGCCGTTGGTGTGGACAGTTGCTTCGGCTCTCTGCCGTTGTTTTTCGACGGAGAGAATGACATTCATGTTGGTGATTCGGTCAAAGTGTCGTTCAAGTTTTTCCATTTTGGTAGATACGTAGTTGCGCAGAGAATCAGTTACTTCAATATGATGGCCGCTCACATTTAGCTGCATAGGAATCTCCTTGAAAAAATAAAAAGGTCGTGACACAGCGTCTGACAAGGATCATACACCTTCTCAGAAGTTTTGAGTGAATTGGCGGGTTTTTGTTCCATCTATGTTTGCCGGCAGCATAGAAAACAAGCACCGCATTGATCACACCATTCTTTACATTTTTCCTTTAATTTCAATTAGTTACAGCAGTTAATATCCCGTACCGCGGGCTCCTGATGAGCCCCTAGATCAGTTCTTTGCGTTCATTGGACGGCGGCATCAACAGCAATTCCCGATACTTGGCAACCGTCCGTCTGGCGACATTGATATTTTGCGCTTCCAGCAGCCTTGCGATCTTCTCGTCGCTGAGTGGTTTGCGCGGATTTTCTTCCGCCACCAGTTTTTTGATCAATGCCTTGATAGCAGTAGAAGATACCTCGCCTCCTGTGTAGGTATTGACATGGCTGGAAAAGAAATATTTGAGTTCATAGACGCCGCCAGGCGTGTGGATGTACTTCTGGGTGGTCACTCGGGAAATGGTTGATTCGTGCAGCTCCAGAGCAGTAGCTATGTCGTGCAGTACAAGCGGTTTCATTGCCCGATCGCCATATTCAAGAAAAGCTTTCTGATGCTCGACAATCTTTGTCGCAACGCGTAGCAGGGTGCTGTTTCTTTGTTGCAAACTCTTGATGAACCATTTTGCTTCTTGCAGGTGACTCTTCAGGTGAGCAGTATCCTTTTCATTTGCACCCTGTCCAATCAAGGCAGCATAGCCTGAATTAATTCTGATTCGCGGGGCAGATTGGGTATTCAACTCCACGAGCCACTTGCCATTTTGTTTACTCACTATCACATCGGGTTTAATGTAATCCGTCATGCTGGTGGCGATGTTACTGCCCGGCCTGGGATTGAGTGACTGAATCAGGGCTATGGCACCTCGTAATTGATTTTCTCTGAGGCGCAGTTTCCTGGAGAGCTTTGCATAATCTCTGCTTGCTAGCAGCCCCAGGTGATGACTGACGATGGCAAGAGCGATATGGCGGAAGGGCGTGTCGGTTGGCAACTGATTAAGCTGGATGCTCAGACAGTCCCGCAAAGAACTGGCGGCAACACCCACCGGGTCAAGGTGTTGTATCAAATGCAGGACGGCTTCAATTTCGTCCAGTGGCAACTGCCATTCATCTGGGGCACTTTCCAGAATTTCTTCCAGTTGGACTTCAAGTACCCCCTCTTCGTTGATGCCATCAATAATGGAAAGGGCAATAAACCTGTCTCGGTCCGTGAGCGTCAGGAGATTGATCTGCTCTAGGAGATGGGTCTGAATGGTGACCGCCGCTGCGTTTTGTGGTTCAAAGTCGTCGGACCTCTGGGAACCAGGGCGATTGTCAGCAAATGTATCGTTGAACGCATCATCCCAGGAGGTGTCTACCGGCAGGTCTTCGGTAGTTATGTCCTTGGTGGCTATCTTTTCTGGAGTCATCTTTTCTGGAGCCATGTCTTCTAGCACCATGTCCTCTTCCAATGAGGAGTCAACTTCCTCCAGCATGAGGTTTGAATCTAGTGCTTCCTGAATTTCCAGTGCCAGGTCAATGCTGGATAACTGCAGCATCCGAATGGCTTGCTGCAATTGCGGGGTCATTCGTAATTGCTGGCTGAGTCCTGCTATGAGCGAAGGTTTGAGGGACATGGGGCTATGATACCAATGGTGCCACCCTGCTACATCCTGAAATTGTGTCCGAGATACACCTGTTTCACCTGATCGTTTGCAAGAATACTTTGGGGAGAGCCAGTCGCGATAATTTTACCCTCATTGACTATGTAAGCCTTTTCACAGACATCTAAGGTTTCTCGGACATTGTGGTCGGTGATGAGTATGCCGATACCCCGGTCCGATAAATGCTTGATAATCGTCTTGATGTCATTGACGGAGATGGGGTCCACCCCTGCAAATGGCTCATCAAGCAGGATGAAGGACGGCTCCGTGGTCAGCGCTCTTGCTATCTCAACCCGTCGTCTCTCGCCCCCGGAGAGTGCTGCCCCCAGGCTGTCTCTGATATGTTCAATCCTGAATTCTTGTAGCAATTTCTCGGCAATGTCTATTTGCTGCTGATGTTCCAGGTCCTTTCTTGTCTCTAAAATGACAAGCAGATTTTCCCTAACCGTCAACTTGCGGAAGACGGACGCCTCCTGGGGTAAATACCCAATGCCGCATCTTGCCCGCACATGCACGGCTTGCTGGGAGATGTCCTCATCATCCAGGAGCACCCTGCCTTCGTGGTGGGAGATGGAGCCGACTATCATGTAGAAGCAAGTCGTTTTACCGGCACCATTGGGACCCAGAAGCCCGACTATCTGGCCACTTTCCACCCTGATGGAGATATTCTTAATGACCTGACGACCGCGGTAGTTTTTCGCCAGGTTTTCTACCCGGAGCACACGCATCTATTTACAGAGCCGACTTGTTTGGTATTTTCTTTGGCGAGATGGTCATGTTCACTCGGTCGCCTTCCCCTGCTCCCGAATCAAGAATGACGCTGCCGTCAGGCTCATAAACCAGAAATTCACTCCTGAAGATGTCCTTTGCCTGTTGCAGACTTGCCTTCCCGGTGAGATGGAGTCGGTTTTCCTGGACCAGATAAGTGATGCGATCAGCCCTGGCGATTACCATGTCTCCCTGGATATTTTTTTGCTGCTCGTAGTGTGCCTGCTCTTTTGAAGTCTCAGTGACTGTGGCAATGATCTGGAGCACCTCTTCGCCAGAGGTATGGATTTCAACCTTGTCGGCGGATACATTGAGAGTGCCTTGCTGGATGGTGACATCGCCGGTGTAGATGGCGATACCCTCAGCCTCGTCAACTATAGCAGTGTCAGCCTGAATTTTGATGGGCTGGTTTTGGTCAGATTCAAGCGCCTGGGTCAGGGGTGCCAGGCTCATCATGGACACCCCAAGGAGTTGCCGGAAGCCGGTGGTGAAACTTGTGAAATGCAGATAAGACATGCTGCTTGTCCTTTCTCCTTGCTGTCGGAGAGGCTGTCAGTCCCGAGGCTAATGCCCGGCTAGTCTAAGGGCAGAGGCCGGAAAATGGTAGTGACAGGCATCTCAATGGATGAATGGAAGATAAACCTGTCCCTATCAAAAAACGCCTCTATACCGGCGGCACTAGTTTCTCCCGTCTGGTTTTTCACCATGACCTTGGTGTCGGTTTCGGCATACTTTCTATCCGGATGGACGGTCAGGCTTTCCGTCATGATATAGGTAAAGTTGCCGTCCTTGTCCTCCCGGGTGGCGACCACCTGACCCCAGAATTCCACTATCTCGTCCCGGTAACCGGTGGAGCGGAGGATGCGGCCATTGTCGGCGACAATCTTCCAGGGTGAAGTCTCTGAGGTATTCGACAGAGACAGGGTGGGTGTCTGGAGGGTGGTGGTATCAGTGACTGGATAGTGGGTGAATCTGTGGGCGTCCAGTTGGTGCTGTAGGCGGCCTGTGTCGTCATACTGATTCACCCTGGCGTTCCGCAGGTAATAGTCCGGGTCATTTCTCGGAATCGCCAGCTCCGCATTTTCAGTTCGGGTTAACCACCAGTTGATTGCAAAGGCAAATGCCAACACCAGGCTACCAAGCCACGCGATCATGCCGGATCTTCTGTGTCGGCTTTTTTCAGCCATCAGAACAAGTCCGAATAATAGAGCAGTATGAGATAACCCACCCAGACCGACAAGAAGAGGATGCCCTTGCTCTGGCCGATACTGGTCTGTGCCCCCTTGGAACCGTATGCAAAAGCCAGCAACATGAGGGTCAACACAAGCATGGTGCCATAGTCTCTGAAGAGCAGGGCAAACCCTACTTCTGTGGGGGCAACAATGCAGGGTATGGCAAGCACAGCAAGGATATTGAAGATGTTAGAGCCCATAATGTTACCGACGGCAATAGCTGATTGACCCTTCAATGCGCTTGTCATGGTCACGACAAGTTCTGGGAGACTGGTGCCCACGGCGATGACAGTCAAGCCGATTAACAATTCGCTGACGCCCATACTCTGGGCAATGTTTAAAGCTGCCCAGACGACTATTTCTGAACTAAGAAGTAACAGGAACAGACTCAGTAGCAAAGTGAAAAGTGCGCGGTTGTTGTTCATCCGCGGCAGTTCATTCAGTTCAGAAAGCTCCGTAGCGAGTAGGATGTTGTCGGATTTTCTATGTCTGGCGGTTAATCTGATCAGGAACAGGCAGAGCATCAGGATCAATAGAACCCCGTCCCAGAGCCCTAATTGAAAGTTAATCAGGACGAGCCCGGCACAGAGTGTAACGAATACCAGAATTGGCATATCATGACGGAGTACATCCGGACAGAGTTTTAGGGGTACAATAAGGGTCGTCACTCCGAGCACCAAGCCCAGGTTGGCGATGTTGGAACCTATGGCATTACCCACCGCAAGTTCTGGTCGGTTCGCCAGGGACGAGGTGGTAGCGATAAATATCTCAGGAGCGGAAGTGCCCAGAGCGACGATGGTCAAACCGATAATCATGGGAGAGATGGAAAAGTTTCTCGCCGTCGCTACTGCCCCGATGACAAACCGATCCGCGCTTTTGAATAAGATAAAGAACCCCAGCAAAAGCGCGGCACTGTATATGAACATAAATTGATACGGTTGGATGCAGGCACACCATTAAAGAGTTTCTTATATCCCATTGCAAGATGAAAGTTGTTGTCGCCCTGGTGACTGGCCGCTGTGATTGAGAGTGTGAATAGTGTGATTAAAAATGTGATGTTCCTTGCGACAAGAAATTGTGTAGCAAAAAGTTGTGTGACAAAAATAGAGTGCCTATGTACTGTGTGAATCTAACCAATCTGTATTAGGTCATGGAAGAAGATTACGTCAAGTTAGAACATATTGTGTTTGAGAGAGGCGGTCGGGCTATCTTTAACGACCTGTCCCTCAGGGTGCCGCGTGGGAAAACCGTTGCCATCATGGGTCCCAGCGGCACGGGCAAGACCACGTTGCTTAAACTTATTGGTGGTCAGCTCAGGCCGCGTAGTGGTCGCCTGGTGGTAGATGATCTTGAAGTGCCGACACTCAATAGGCAGGCTCTGTTCAATCTGCGGCGCAAGATGGGGATGTTGTTCCAAAGCGGTGCGCTCTTCACTGACTTGTCGGTGTTTGAAAATGTTGCCTTTCCCCTAAGGCGTCATTCTGACCTGTCTGAAGACCTGCTACGGGACCTGGTAGTGATGAAACTGGAAGCGGTGGGATTAAGAGGTGCCAGTGCCCTCTATCCGGGCGAGCTGTCTGGTGGTATGCAGAGAAGGGTTGCCTTGGCAAGGGCAATTGCGCTTGATCCTGAATTAATTATGTTTGATGAGCCCTTTTCTGGTCTTGACCCCATCGCTCAGGGGGTGATCCAGCAACTCATTACCATGCTGGGTGAATCGCCCGACATCACCAGCATCATCGTCTCCCATGATATTCAGGTCTCGGCAAAGGTAGCCGATTATATCTATGTGATTTTTAATGGTCAGGTGATAGGTGAGGGTGAGCCTGCTAGGCTACAGGAAGAGAATTCACCGCACATTCGGCAGTTCATGGACGGGCTTCCAGATGGTCCCGTGTCCTTCCACTATCCAGCATCGGACTATCAGGAGCAGCTTTTGCAGCCTGCTAAGAAGTCCGATTGAACCGGCGCCTGAGATAGAAGGATGATAAAACGTATTAGGTTACTGGGTAGAAAATCGCTTGAATTGCTTGGCACCCTGGGCAGGGCAGGGCAGTTGTGGCGGTTTGCTGTATGGCCCCCGCCTGGTCCGAGCAGTTTTGTGCTGCTGGTTAAGCAGATATATGAACTCGGCGTCCTGTCAGTGGTTATTATCGTATTGTCTGGGTTCTCTATTGGCGCGGTCCTGGCATTGCAGGGCTATACTCAACTGGTCAAATTCGGTGCTGAGTCTTCTCTCGGTCTTGGTGTTGCACTGGTGCTGGTGATGGAAATAGGCCCAGTGGTTTCCGCCCTCTTGTTTGCTGGCAGGGCTGGCTCAGCGGTCACGGCGGAGATTGCCTTGATGAAGGCGACGGAGCAGTTAAGCAGCATGGAGATGATGGGCGTTGACCCGGTGAAACAGGTGCTTGCTCCACGACTCTGGGCAGGATTTATTGCCCTGCCTGTGCTGGCACTCTTGTTCAGTCTGGTGGGTATCTGGGGAGCGTCCCTGATCGGTGTGAACTGGCTTGGTGTGTACGAGGGGAGCTTTTGGGTTTCCATGCAGGAGGGCGTTGACTTCAATCAGCATGTACTAAAAGGTATCATCAAGTCCATTGTATTTGGTATGGCAGTCACCTGGATTTCGGTCTTCCAGGGTTATGATTCCCTGCCCACCAGTGAGGGAATAGCGTCCGCCACTACGCGCACTGTTGTATATTCCTCCATCTCGGTGCTGGCACTGGACTTTTTTCTGACATTAATGATGTTTTAATTCTGGAACTGGATATAAAGGACGCAGGATATGCAACCACGCACCATAGAGGTCATCGTCGGCATCTTTATGTTGACCGGCTTGATAGCATTGGGGACCCTGGCAATTCAAATCAGCGGTCTAGATGTGAATGAGGACTTGGATAGCTACACTGTCCATGCCAATTTTGAGAATATCGGCGGTCTGGTGGTCAGGTCAAAAGTTACTATTGCCGGGGTCAAAGTTGGTCAGGTGGTGAAGATCAGTTATGACAAGGAATTGTATCTTGCCAGAGTGAGAATGGAGATAGATGAGAATATTAATAACATCAGTATTGATTCAACGGCAGCCATTCTGACGGAAGGACTCCTCGGCGGAAAGTACATAGGTTTGACCCTGGGAGCGGAAGATGAAGTACTCGGAGACGGCGATACGATCGAAGATACCCAGTCAGCCATAGTGCTGGAAGAATTGATCGGCAAGTTTTTGTTGAACCAGTTTTAGGAAATGTCTGATATGGGGAAATCCAGGATGTCGCCAGTGGCAAAGTTGACATCAATTGCTAGCCTCTTGATGATGATATGCGCGGTTCCCCTGGCGTCAGACCAGGGGCTTTCTGCTGATGAGAGCGTTGAGCGGTCCACTCGACAACTCTTGACTCGGCTACAAGAAGTTCAGTCAATTTACCAGTCAGACCCTGAGCAGTTTTTCGTTGAGATTAAAGACGCGCTTGAACCTCACATTGACTTGGAAGGCTTTTCCAAAGGCGTCATGGCAAAATATTACAAACGTGCCACGCCAGCCCAGCGGCAAGCCTTTCAGGAAAAGTTCCGAGACAGTCTGATACGCAGCTATGCCAACGCACTCGTCGGGTTTGACAATCAAAGAATGGTGGTCAAGCCCCTGGAAAAGACGCCGAAAAACCCTGACCGGGCTAGTATCAGGGTTGACATATATGCCAGGTCTGGCACGGTTTTCCCGTTGCAATATCTGATGATAAAAAAAGACGGCAAATGGTTACTACGCAATATCATGGTTAACGGTATCAACATGGGATTGCAGTTCCGGTCCCAGTTCGCCGGGTTTATGCAAAAATACAATCAGGATATTGACCGGGTCATCAGTCAATGGTCTGTTAAATAAGGGCTCATAAAATCAATGGGTCTGGTCACCGAAATCCGTAGCAATCACTTTTTGCTTTCTGGCAGGGTCAATCTTGCCAACCTCATGGAAGTGCGACAGGAGATTGATGACAGGCTCTCGTTGGGTGCAGATGTAACAGTCGATTTGTCCGCGCTTGAAGCAGAAGGTTTCGCCGTGCTGGCACTGCTTGTTTATATCAAACGTGCAGTGCTGCAGTCCGGGGGAAGCCTCAGGTTTGAAAACCCCAGCACCAGGCTGAGGAAGATTGCTTCGGTTGGTGGCTTGGTGGATATACTTTCACTTGAGCCGCCGCCTTTGTGAATGTTGTTGTGAATGTTGTTGTGAAGAGTGTCGTGATGGGGTCATATACCGAGCGCAGTGATTGTTTGAAGCATCTTTTACGAGCCATTCGGCACTGAGAGACAACCATGGATATCGTAGCGATAGAAGCCATCCTGAAAAAAAATATCAGCAATTGTGTCGTCAAGATGAAGGCTGATGGTAACAAGCTTGATTTGCTGTTGGTGTCCGAGGATTTCGCCGGCCTGAAGCGGGTACAACGACAGCAAAGGGTATATCGTTTGCTAGATGACAGAATCAAATCGGGTGAAATTCACGCCATCTCAATGAAGGTGATGACACCCGAGGAAATGCCAGCGTCTTGATGCTGACATGGCACCGGGAATAAAGCGCAAAGTACGGAAATCATAAGGAAGATATCAATGGACAGGCTGCTCATCAAAGGTGGCACCGTGCTAGAAGGGGAGTTACGCGCCTCTGGTGCCAAGAATTCTGCCCTGAAGATGTTTGCGGCGGCATTGCTTGCGGATGAACCGGTCACTGTCTGCAATGTGCCGCATCTGCGTGACATCACTACCATGATAGAACTCCTGGCTTCGTTGGGGGTAGATGTCGTCATTGATGAGAAGATGAGCATTGAGATCCATGCCAACACCATCCAGCGGTTTACCGCACCCTATGAGCTGGTTAAGACCATGCGCGCCTCGTTTAATGTGTTGGGACCCCTGTTGGCACACTATGGCAGGGCCGAGGTGTCGCTACCCGGCGGTTGTGCGATTGGGCCCCGTCCTGTGGACCAGCATCTACGTGGTCTTGAGGCACTGGGCGCGAAGATTGAAATGACGGATGGTTATGTGAAGGCGACTGTCAAGGGTCGTCTCCAGGGTGCCAGAGTCCTGTTTGGTTGCCGCACAGTCGGTGGGACGGAACACATTATGATGGCCGCCACACTCGCCGAAGGCACCACCCTGCTGGAAAATTGTGCCCGGGAACCAGAGGTGGTGGACCTTGCCAATTTTCTGAACAAGATGGGGGCGGATGTCCAGGGTGCGGGTACAGAAACTATTACCATACACGGTGTTGAATCCCTGAAAGGATGCAGCCACAGGGTAATAGCAGACCGGGTTGAGTCGGGGACCTACCTGATAGCGGCGGCGGCAACGCGTGGCAGGGTAAAAATCAGGGAAGCCAATCCAGCGCATCTCAGGGTGGTTATCGAAAAACTCCGGGAGGCCGGCGCCAAAATCACACTAACGGATGACGCTATAGAACTTGATATGGAAGGTCGGCGACCCTGTGCGGTCAGTCTTGTCACCGCGCCTTATCCCGCCTTCCCCACAGACCTGCAAGCCCAGATCATGGCGATGAATTGTGTGGCAGAAGGCACCGGTATCATCAAAGAAACTATTTTTGAGAATAGATTTATGCATGTCCATGAGATGAATCGTATGGGTGCGAATATCCAACTGGAAGCCAATAACACCATAGCGGTTGTGGAAGGGGTTGAGTCCATCTTCGGCGCGCCGGTCATGGCAAATGACCTCCGGGCATCAGTTTCTTTGGTAATTGCCGGCCTGGTGGCTCAGGGCGACACGGTGGTTGATCGCATCTATCACATTGACCGGGGTTACGAACAGGTTGAGGAGAAGTTGCAGAATCTCGGCGCGGATATCCGACGGGTTGCCATGGAGCAAATGTAATGACAAGCGAGGTCGTGCTGGGACTGGCAAAGGGGCGAACCCTGGAAGCCGAATTGGATTTGCTTGCCCGGCTTGACATTGCTCCCCTTGAAGATCTGCATACTTCCCGGAAACTGGTCTTTGCTACTAATCAACCGGATCTCAAGATCATGGTGTTGCGAGGCATGGATGTCGCCACCTATGTTGAGCATGGCATTGCGGACCTCGGCATGACTGGCAGGGACACCCTGCTGGAACATGGTGGTAGCGGCTTCTACGAGCCGCTGGATCTGGGGCTGGGCAGGTGCCAGATGATAGTGGCAGGGCTTGCCGATGAAGGGGACCTGCCGGCCAGATTGAAGGTCGCCACCAAATTTACCACCAGAGCAAAGCAATACTATGCGTCCTCAGGCATCCAGGTGGATATCATCAGGCTCTATGGTGCCATGGAGCTAGCACCAGTCACTGGTCTGGCACACCGGATAGTTGACCTGGTGGAGACTGGTAACACCCTCAGGGCTAATGGTCTGGTGCCCCTGGATATGATTGAAGAAATCAGTACCCGCCTGATAGTGAATAAAATTGCCTACAAAACAAAGTTTGCCCGAATCAGAAGTCTTATTGATGCCCTGGAGCAGGCTGTTGCCGACACTAGCCTGACAACACATGATAAGACTGCTTGACAGCGCCTCCCAAACATTCAACGCACAACTGACTGAACTCCTGACCCTGGCAGAAACAGAAGACCGGGACATCAAAGCCAGGGTGGCAGCTATCCTGGATGATGTGAAAACCAGAGGGGACGCCGCCCTCGTTGAACTAAGCAACAAGTTTGACCAGCGGCAGGTGCCAGATATTGATGCCCTGATACCAGGTCAGGAACGCATTGATGCAGCCTATAATGCCCTGGACCCGCTGGTGCGCGAGGCTTTGATGCAGTCCGCCGACCGCGTCCGTGTTTACCATGAAGAGCAAAAACGGCGAATAGGTAAGGGGGAAGACTGGCAGTACACCGATCAACTCGGCAATCGGCTGGGGCAGCGCATTCAGCCGATGCACCGCATAGGCATCTATGCACCGGGCGGGAAGGCGGCCTATCCCTCCACCATCATTATGACGGCTATCCCCGCCCGGGTGGCAGGTGTCTCCGAGATAATTGTCTGTGTTCCTGCCCCCAGGGGGCAGCTGAATGATCTGGTGCTTGCCGCCGCCAAAATTGCTCAGGTTGACCGGGTCTATACCCTAGGCGGTGCTCAGGCCATAGGTGCTATGGCTTGGGGGACTGAGTCTGTGGCTCGGGTGGACAAAATTGTGGGTCCCGGGAATGTGTATGTCACCACCGCCAAGGCACTGGTCTTTGGTCAGGTAGGTATTGACATGACGGCAGGTCCATCGGAGGTGGTGATAGTGGCGGACTGTCATGCCAATCCGGTCTGGGTCATCCAGGACCTTCTCGCTCAGGCGGAACATGATGAAATGGCGCAGTCCATCCTGATCAGCGACAGTGAATCTCTCCTCTCCCAGGTGCAACAGCAGTTACCTGCCATCCTGTCTGCCGCGCCTCGCCGGGAGATTATCAGCAAAGCGCTGGCGGACAGAGGCGCATTGATCAGGGTACAAAATCTTGACGAGGGGATAGATGTCGCTAACCGCATAGCACCAGAGCATTTGCAACTCGCCCTTGCCAATCCGGAAATCCAACTGGAAAAAGTCAAACATGCGGGTGCTGTATTTTTGGGGAATGATACGGCGGAAGTGGTGGGTGACTATATCGCTGGACCAAGCCATGTATTGCCCACTGGCGGCAGTGCCCGTTTTGCATCACCGCTTGGCGTTTATGACTTTCAGCTACGCACCTCAATCATCCAGTGTTCTGCCAAAGGTAGCCTAGCATTGAACCGCACTGCTGCGGTCCTGGCACGGGCAGAGGGCTTGGCGGCACACGCCGAATCAGCTGAGTGTCGGGTTAAGGGCTAGATGTGACGGGTGCCACCGATGGTCCCGAAGCCAGATGGCAGGCAGGTATTGATAGGGGTGACTATCAGCGGGACGAAGCCCAGTCCCAAGCAATCAAACAATTGCAATCCCTCTACAATGCCCTGACGAAGGCATCGAAACCCAGCCTCCTGAGTAGCCTGACGGCATGCCTGAAAGCGCTCTTTCTGGGTCGTCCCGCTGTGCCACAAGAGGCACCCATCCAGGGACTATATTTGTGGGGAGGGGTAGGTCGTGGCAAGACATTTCTGATGGATTTGTTTTATGAATCCCTCCCGCTCAAGCGCAAGGTTCGTCTGCATTTTCATCGGTTTATGCGAGAGGTACATCGCCAGTTGGGGGAGCTACAGGGCGAGGTGAACCCTCTGAAGCAGGTCGCGGTCAACTTTGCTACCCGGGCAAGGGTAATCTGCTTTGATGAATTTTTCGTGAGTGATATTGCTGATGCAATGTTGCTTGCGGGTCTGTTGGAGGCATTGTTTCAACAGGGTTTGGTACTGGTCGCCACCTCAAATCTGGCACCGGATCATCTCTACCAGGACGGGCTCCAAAGAAGCAAGTTCTTCCCTGCCATAGCATTGCTGAAGCAGCACAGTCTGGTGCATCACCTGGACGGAGGCCCTGACTATCGTCTGAGATTGCTTGCCTCCGCCGAGATTTATCACTATCCCCTGGACTCTGCTGCCGAGGCTGGATTAGCGGATGCCTTTAGAAATATCGCGCCAGATGAGGGGAAGTCTGAGGTGATGCTCAGTATAGAAAACAGATCAATCCCCACTCGCTACTGTGCGGACGGGGTGGTCTGGTTTGACTTTGAGGCACTGTGCGCTGGTCCCCGCAGTCAAAACGACTATATTGAGATTGCCAGGCTCTTCCAGACGGTACTGCTGGGCAGAGTGCCTCGGTTTGATAACAGCCGGGGCGATCAGGCGCGGCGTTTCATCAGTCTGGTGGATGAATTCTATGACCGTAATGTGAAGTTGATAATCTCTGCCGAGGTCTCCATCCCGCGTCTTTATCAAGGCACCAGGCTCAAATTTGAGTTCCAGCGCACTGAGAGCAGGCTTCAGGAGATGCAGTCCATGGAATATCTCGGCCGTGAACACAAGGCATAATGCGCCCTTGCCAGGCTATCCTCGTCCCGCCAAGCCCGTCCGCCGCATCAGATTGCTGGTTGAGGGGTCATGCCTGGTCCCGTCCTGCCCGACCAGGTCCACCGCCAGTTGCTTGCCAAGTTCAACGCCCCATTGATCAAAAGGGTTAATGTCCCAGATAACACTTTGGACAAACACCTTGTGCTCGTAAAGCGCCAGCAACATGCCTAGGGTTCGGGGTGTCAAGGCTTCCAGCAAGAGCGTGGAACTTGGTCTGTTACCCGGATAATGCTGATGTTGCCGGCTGCTGGTACGACCCAGCATCAGGGCTTCAGACTGGGCGATCATATTGGCGAGGAGCATCCTGTGGTGTTCCGCAAGACTGGTCTCGTCATGCACTAGACCGATAAAGTCAACCGGCACCAGGTTGGTCCCTTGATGCAGCATTTGGAAAAAAGCATGTTGGCTATTGGTGCCTGTCTGTCCCCAGATCACGGGGCTTGTCGTCCAGGAAAGCGACTCGCCCCCTAGCCTTGTCGACTTGCCGTTGCTTTCCATTTCAAGTTGTTGGAGGTATTCCACGAATAGCCCCAACCGCTGGCAGTAGGGTATGACAGCATGGCTCTGGGCTTTGAGAAAGTTGTTGTACCAGATGCCCAGGAGGCCGAGGATGACCGGCATCTTGTCTCGCAGGGGTGCGGTGAGACAATGCGCATCCATTGCCGCGCCACCCGCCAGCATGTCTGCAAATGCGTCATAGCCGATACTGATGCAGAGGGGCAGGCTCATGCTTGACCAGAGGGAATAGCGTCCCCCTATGGCATCCGGTAGCGGGACGATTTGCTTCTCGGCTAGGCCGAATTCCAGCGCCGCTTGCCGGTTGCTGGTGACCGCCAGGCAGTGGGGGGAGCAGTGGGGGTCTGTGATTGATTTGCCTAGCCAAGCCAGGCAGGTCTTGGCATTGAGCAGTGTCTCGGCGGTGCGGAAACTCTTGCTTGAGATGATGACCAGGGTGGTCTCGGGCTGAAGTTGCCTCAGCAAATGGTTAATCTCGGCAGCATCAACATTGGACACGAAGTGACAAGCCGGTGCCCCAGGCAGCCTGAACTCCCTCAATGCCGAAGACGCCATCCTCGGGCCCAGGTCTGAGCCGCCGATGCCCAGGTTGACCAGATCCGTGAAGGGCTTGCCTTTCATCCCTGACCAGACTCCCGTGCGAATCTCGTCACTTATCCTTGCCAGATTGGTTTTTTGTTCGTCAATTTTTTGGCTGAGACCCACACTGAGGCGAGGTGAGGCCTGCCGTATTGCCAGGTGCAAGGCTGCCCGATTTTCCGTCGGGTTCACGACCTCGCCATCATAGACCCGTTGCAATCTTTCCTGGACACCGGCTTCCTGGGCGAGCCTCAGCAGTGCCGCCAGCACTGCATCACTGACCAGGTGTTTCGAATAATCAAGAAAGATGCCTGGCACTTCTATCCCGTACTTTTCGACCCGGTCCTTATCGGCAAACATATCCATGATGCGCTGTTCATGGATAGTCTGGGCAAGTACTGAGAGTTCTTGCCATGCCGAAGACTGTTGCGGCTGATATTGAGACATTCGTTATACTGTCATTTGAAAATTATTAAACAGGATACCTGCAAGGAAATATCAATGACCAGAAATAAATGGACGGCTCTGCTTCTCCTGGCACTGTTGATGGCTACCTTCTTCTATTTTGATATTGGCGCATTCCTGACGCTTGAGCGAATCAAGTCGGAACAGGCATATCTGGTACAGATGGCGGCGGCCTATCCGGTGCAATTCATCAGTGGATTCTTGCTTCTTTACATCATCGCGACGACTGTCTCTTTGCCGGGTGCCGCTGTGCTGATGACCCTTACAGCAGGTGCGTTGTTTGGTTTGCTCTGGGGGGTGGTGATCGTTTCCTTTGCCTCAACGATTGGCGCGACCTTCGCTATGTTGCTGGCAAGATGGCTATTTCGGGAGCAGATTGAACGCAGGTTTAGTAAACAACTGGAGATAGTGAATAGGGGCATGGCAGCCGAAGGTGCCTTCTATCTGTTTACGATGCGATTGATACCCGCCATCCCCTTCTTCGCGATTAACCTGGCGATGGGTTTGACCAGGATTAGCCTGCCAGTCTATTACCTGGTCTCGCAAGCGGGCATGCTGGCGGGGACAATAGTCTATGTCAACGCGGGCAAGGAATTGGCACAGATTAGCAGCGCAACAGATATCCTGTCGCCGGGGCTGATTGCTTCCTTCGTGCTACTGGGTGTCTTTCCGCTGCTGGCGAAATGGCTAGTGCAAGGGCTGAGAAGAAGCCGCGCTGCCGGGCAAGAGCCCTCAGCGTCTTGCAATAAAGAGCCCTCAGCGTTTCGTAATAGAGAGCCCTCAGCGGTTGGTAGTAAAGAGCCCTCAGCGGTTAGTAATAAAGAGCCTTCCTCTCATACAAAACAGACAAGTGTCACCAGACGACCCGCCTCCTTTGATCGTGACCTGATTGTGATAGGCGCAGGTTCTGGGGGCCTGGTAGCGGCGTTAATTGCAGCGACTGTCAATGCAAAAGTAACCCTGATTGAACAAAACAAGATGGGTGGAGACTGCCTGAATACAGGCTGTGTGCCGAGCAAAACTCTGATTCGGTCAGCAAGGTTTGCTTTTGACATGAAGCGTGCCGCCGACCTGGGGTTTAGTCATTGCCAGTTACCGATGCTTGATTTCAACGCGATCATGCAACGGGTGCAGCGGGTGATCTCTAGGATTGAACCACATGATTCGGTTGAGCGGTACGAGAGCCTCGGCGTTGATGTGGAATTGGGGCAGGGGGAACTGCTATCACCCTGGCATGTCAGGGTGAAAGGTAAGCACCATGACCAGCAGGATGAAAAGATTCTGAGCACCCGGCAGGTCATTATTGCCACTGGTTCTACACCCTTCATCCCGCCCCTTGAGGGTATAGAGCAGATTGATTGTCTGAGCTCCGACAACCTCTGGGAATTGCGGGAATTACCTGCCCGGCTTGTGATCCTGGGTGGGGGACCCATCGGCTGTGAACTGGCGCAGGCACTGGCGCGTCTCGGTGCTTGTCCTGACAATCCTTCTGATAATCCTTCCGACAATCGGCTCGTTAATAAAGTGACGCTGGTTGAACTTCTGCCACGGCTTTTACCTCAGGAGGATGAAGAATTTTCCGCCCTGGTCCAGACCCGATTGGAAGCAGAAGGTGTCAGGGTTCTGGTTGGCCATGGCGTGACTCAGGTGATAAAGGACGATGCCGGTCAGACGCTGGTTTGTCATGACCCTAGTGGCGAAGAGAATCGGCTCAGTTTTGATAGGCTCCTGGTGGCTACGGGTCGCAAGGCAAGTGTTGATGGCTTTGGGCGGGAGACACTAGGCATCCGCTTGACGGACAAGGGCGAAATTGCAGTGGATGAATATCTACGCACCAACATCTCCAACATCTACGCCATTGGTGATGTCGCCGGTCCCTATCAGTTCACGCACACAGCGTCATACATGGCTTGGTACGCCACGGTCAATGCGCTCTTCGGGGCGCTGAAAAAATTCCGGGTGGACTATAGAGTCATTCCCTACGCCACTTTTTGCTCTCCCGAAATCGCTAGGGTGGGTTTGAATGAGCAGGAAGCCAGGGCTCAGGGGATAGCCTATGAGGTGACGACCTATGATGTCGCAGGACTGGATAGGGCGATTGTGGACGAGGCGGCAGAAGGGTTGGTGAAGGTGTTGACCCAACCCGGCAGGGACAAGATCCTAGGCGTCACTATAGCGGCAGATCATGCCGGTGACTTGATTAGCGAATTCACCCTGGCGATGAAGTATGGTCTTGGTCTTAATAAGATCCTCAGCACGGTGCATGTCTATCCCACCATGATGGAAATGAACAAGTTCGTTGCGAGCGAATGGCGCAAGCACCATAAACCAGAATGGGCACTTGCCCTGGCCGGGCGATATCATGCTTGGCGACGAGGTAGGAATTATGAACGCAGAATCTGAGTCGGTTTGCCGTCCAGGCTGGTCTGGTTTGTTTCTTGCCAATAGTCTGCTATGCCTGCATCACCCTTCTTGTTGCTCCACTTGGTCAGTGTTTTCCGTTCGCCCTGAAACTCATAGAAGGGTACGGCATAGCCGCAAGAGGTTTGTACCAGGTCCAGGTGGAATTCAAAAAATTGTCGGGAACCGGGCTGATGATTGAAGACTTCTGAATACTTCGCCCAGGCCTCCTCATCCCGTGGATGAATGGCATCGGCCTTGCCGTAGAGTCGGAGGATGAGCGGTTGTCGGTCAAAAGAGCAGAACATCACCGTCATGCGCCCGTTATCCAACACATGGGTGGCAGTTTCATTACCGCTACCTGTCAGATTGAGCCAGACGACTTCGCTTTCGTTGATGACTCGTAGCGTATCCATGCCTTTTGGTGAGACATTGATTCGGCCCTCAGCGTCCGCCGTCGCGACGAAAAAGACATGCTGCGCCTTGATAAAATCAATATGTTTTTGAGTCAACTGCTTGAACATTTCCGACATTATCGCGGTTCCGTTTTTGTCAGATTGTTTCCGAAATTGACCTGACGATCCTGGAAACTATGCCATACTCAATGGCTTCTTCAACACTCATCCAGTAGTCACGATCAGTATCCTTTTCAACCTGGGCGAGAGGTCGTCCAGTTTCTTCAGCAATGATTTTGTTGAGCCTTGCTTTGGTTTTCACTATCTGCTCCATCTGAATTTTGATGTCGGTCGCATCACCCTGGGAACCACCTGATGGCTGGTGTACCAGATAGCGGGTATTGGGCAGGGAAAGCCGGTTTTCCTTTTTTGCGGCGAGGTAGATGTTGGTGGCGGCGCTGGCAACCCAGCCGGTACCAATCACCCGCACCACCGGCTTGACGAATTTGATCATGTCATAGACCACATCGCCAGATTCAACATGGCCGCCGGGTGAACTGATATAAATGGTGATGGGATGATCATTTTCCGCAGACAGTGCCAGCAACTTCTCCGAGGCATTTCTGGCGAGGTCAATGTCAATTTCTCCGAAAATGGAAATAGAGCGGGATTTGAATAGCTTCTCATCAAGAAAGTTTTGCAGATGCACCGACGATAGATCCTGAGATGATTCTAGTGTGCTTTTTTTCGACATGGTTTTATGCAAGATGGTTTTTTGCGAAAATTGTCGTAACAAACTCTCGCCGATCTTCCGTGATTGCTTAATCATCATTTCTCCTCGGTAAGCACCGCCAGATTATTCCGCGATTTCTGTGATTGCCTGATATACGGCAACTTTCATGTCAGAACGGAAACTGGGCATGCCCCGCATCAGTTGCATCATCGCTATGACCACCAGGTCCTCAGTCGGGTCAACCCAAAATATTGTCCCCGCCGCGCCGCCCCAGGTGTATTCGCCCCTAGTACCCAGGACGCCGTTCTCTACCGGGTCAATGTTGATGCCAAATCCAAGTCCGAAACCCATGCCCCGAAACTGCTTGTACATCAGGTCAGGTTTTTCTCCGCTACCGCTTGTGATGCTTGCTGGCAGATGATTTTGGATCATGTAAGCAAGGGTTTTGGGACTGATAATCCTGGCACCGTCAAGTTCGCCCCCATTACGCAGCATTTCTGCGAACCGTAGATAGTCCGCCGTGGTTGAGACCAGACCCCCGCCACCAGAGAAAAGGGTCACGTTAGTGTAATCGCACATTGCCTGGCAGCTTTCGGAGAGGGCACCGGGTGCTGTTCTATTTTTCTGTGGAATGGTTTTCGCCTTCTTGGTTTTCGGGTCCAGGTAATGGTTGGGCAGGAGCCGTGCCAGTTTGTCATCAGGCACAGCGAAAAAAGTATCCACCATGCCCAGGGGTTTGAAGAGATGTTCGCTGAGATATTTATCAAATGCCTTGCCACTAATTCTCTGCACGATGAGTCCGGTTACATCCACCGCAACAGAATAGTGCCATCGCTCACCTGGCTCAAATTTGAGCGGTAACTGGGCAAGTTTGCTGACAAACTCATCCAGGTCGGCTGCTGCCCAGAGGTCTGCTTCCAGGTATAACTTGTCCACTGGGTTCTGGGGGTCAAAGCCATAGGAAAAACCGGCGGTGTGGGTGAGCAGATGGTGCATGGTCATCTCGTTTTTGACTGCTACCCTGGTGGTGTCGCCATCATCGCCGTCCTGCAACAGCGTCAACTCGGCAAGTTCCGGGATGAATTTTGAGACCGGGTCACTCAAATGAAATCCGCCCTGCTCATAGATTTGCATGGCAGCCACTGCGGTAATGGGTTTGGTCATGGAATAGATGCGAAACAGGTCGTCTGCCGCCAGAGGTCGTGGGTCATCAACGCCCTTCTTGCCAACCGAAGCAAAGTGGACGAGTTTTCCTGCCCGGGAGACGGCGGTCATAATGCCTGCCATCTTCCCCTCGTCTACATAGCCCTGGGTCATGGCGGTAATTTGTTGCAGTCGCTCAGTGGACATGCCTACTTTTTCGGCACGGGTGGTCTTGGGTGCCTGTCCCACCGCTATATCAGAAAGCATCAGCAATGCGACGGCAGATATAATGTGGTGAATTTTTGTTATGCGCACTTCTGTGCTCCTCAAGTCATTTGAATGATGGTGAACTATGCCACACATTGCTTGCCTTGCTGATGATTTTTGCCCGCCGATTCTGAAGCGATGATAATATCCTACAGCGGTGCCCGAGAAGCATTGACTTTGTTGATGCTCTACCGAGGCTACTCAGTGGCAAGATACAAAGGCGTATCTAAGACCGCCCTATTAGGCAGGTCGGGGGAATCCATCTAGGGGACAGGAGGGGAAGATCATAGTGAGTGATTTGAAAATCGGCATGCAACTGGGTTACTGGGGAGCGGCTCCGGATCCCCAGATGCTAAGAATGGCACAGGAAGCGGAACGGCTTGGCTATGATGCTATCTTTACGGCGGAAGCCTGGGGTTCTGATGTGTTCACGCCGCTTGCCTGGATAGGTGCGCATACCGAGCGCATTCGTCTGGGTACGGCGGTGGCGCAACTCTCGGCAAGAACACCCACGGCAACCGCCATGGCCGCCTTGACTCTGGATCATCTGTCAAAGGGACGGGTCATATTAGGCTTGGGGGTATCCGGTCCCCAGGTGGTGGAAGGCTGGTATGGCCGTCCTTTTGGGAAACCCCTGGCGCGGACGCGGGAATATGTGGACATCATCCGGCAGGTGATGGCAAGGCAGGCGCCCGTGACAAATGACGGTGAACACTATCCCTTGCCCTACACAGGCGAAGGTGCCTGGGGGCTAGGCAAACCACTCAAACCCATTACCCATCCCCTGCGAGCTGACCTGCCGATTTTCCTTGGTGCCGAAGGTCCAAAGAATGTTGCCCTGGCAGCGGAAATTGCCGACGGCTGGTTGCCCTTGTACTATTCCCCCTATCGGCAGGAGGTTTACGCCGACCAGATAGCAGAGGCGAAACCCGGCTTTGAAATTATGCAGGGAATTACTATCACTGTTTGTGATGACATAGAGGCGGGGTTGATGCCGGTCAAACAGTACCTCGCGTTTTATATCGGTGGCATGGGTGCCAAAAAGCACAACTTCCATACGGAGTTAATGGCGCGTATGGGCTTTGAAGTCGAAGCCAGGAAAATTCAGACCCTGTTTCTTGAGGGTAAAAAAGACGAAGCAGTTGCCGCCGTGCCGTCTTCCTTTGCAGATGAGATATCACTGGTGGGTCCTATTGAACGCATCCGGGACAGACTGGATGCCTGGCGGGAAACGCCGGTCACCTCGCTCCTAGTAGCCACGCATGACCCTGAACAACTGAGAAGTTTCGCCGAACTTGTCATGGGTTGAGCGGCGGGGACATCATGCACATCATGTATAAGCTCAGATACCTTTGGCGCTCCCCCAGCTCCGTCATTCCCCCAGATCCGTCATTCCGTGCTTGACACGGAATCCAGACTGGCTGGGTGGCGACACCCTCTTCTCGTTATTACCCAGGTGCCTTCGTTGTC
>DKIG01000048.1 GCA_002454165.1 Gammaproteobacteria bacterium UBA6724 | reverse complement strand
CGGTCCCTATCTGCCGTGGGCGTTTGAGATTTGAGAGGAGCTGCTCCTAGTACGAGAGGACCGGAGTGGACGAACCTCTGGTGTTCCGGTTGTCATGCCAATGGCATTGCCGGGTAGCTACGTTCGGAAAGGATAACCGCTGAAAGCATCTAAGCGGGAAGCCCACCTCAAGATTAGATCTCACTGGGACTATGCCAAAAGCATAGGTCCCCTGAAGAGCCCTCGAAGACTACGAGGTTGATAGGCTGGGTGTGTAAGCGCTGTGAGGCGTTGAGCTAACCAGTACTAATTGCTCGTGAGGCTTGGTCATATAACTTGAATGAATTTGAAATATTCAAGTAGCGTGATTGGATACGAAATATTCAGAAGGATGTCGTTGTAACAAGTGTTCTTTTATAGATATGTTGGTTTCGCAAGGAGCGAGACCAACACCAGTTTGCCTGATGATAATAGCGAATAGGTACCACCTGATCCCATCCCGAACTCAGAAGTGAAACTGTTCAGCGCCGATGGTAGTGTGGGGTTTCCCATGTGAGAGTAGGACATTGTCAGGCATTTACATAAAAAGACCCTGTCTCAAAAGAGACGGGGTTTTTTTATGGGCGGCGTTGCATTCCAGAAGGGAAGTATCAGAATAAAGGGAGAAGATACCGCACTCGTTGCTAGCCTGCATCAGGCTGAGGATTCTGATACATGCACAAATTATTCGGCGACAAAACGACGAGAGTCAATATCGATGCACCAGTAACCGTCTGGTCAATTGTCTTCCTGGCGGTGCTGGCACCGGCGATATTTATTTTGCAACCAGGCTATGTCCAGGGATTGGTTGCTTATGTTGGTTTTACTGAAGAGCAGGGCGGACAGATTGTATCAGCCGAGATGTTCGGTTTGGCTACCATGGCAATTCTCTTGGGTTTTATCGTTGAACGATTTAATTGGAGGCTCCTGAGTTTCATCTTCATACTTATCTTCCTCTTGGGCAATGTCATGTCTCTTGGCGAGGATTCTTTTGAAGCTTTACGCGCCACTCGCTATTTTGCTGGTCTCGGTTCCGGTGGATTAATGTCAATAACATTTACCATGATGGGACTCACGACCCGAACTAATCGCAATATGGCACTGATTATTGGTTCCGTGCTGGTTTATTCGGCATTGGGATTGTTTGTAATGCCGACGCTTTACCATACCTTTGGTATGGACGGTTTCTTGTTCTTTCTGGTGGCTTTCAGTATTGCCGGTCTGTTCTTTGTCAACAAACTGCCTTGTTATGGGCCGGTGAACACGAACAAGACGAACACCGTCTCGCCACTTTCAATACCGAGCAGATTAGCTTTGCTTGCGGGGGTGCTTGCATTCAATGTCGCTATTGGGAGCATCTGGGTGTACATCTTCCTGGTTGGTGTCAATGCTGACATTGCTGAACAAAGTGTCGCTAATGCGCTTACCGCATCCCAGTTGACCGGCATTGTTGGTGCCCTCAGTGTGGTGGTGTTTGAAGAGCGGTTCGGTCGACGCCTTCCATTGATGATCGGCATCCTGGGCAGTGCGGCGAGCATTGGCATGATTCTAGGGCAACCGTCGTTTTTGCTTTATGTAATCGGGGTATGCCTGTTTACTTTGCTGTGGAATATAACCCTGCCCTATATCCTTGCTACCCTGGCCTTTTTTGATGCGTCCGGTAAGCTCGTTGTGCAAGGCATTAGTATGCAGACGATTGGATTTGCAGTGGGTCCAACCCTTGCGGCAAGATTACTGGGTGTTGGTGACCACGATACGGTCAATCAGGTGGCTATCGCATTATTCGTCGGCGCCGCCCTGTTGTTTTTCTTAGTGCTTGGGACAAGAAGAGCCGAGCAACGCTAAGGTGGGTAGATAAGACAGAATGATGAAGATCTGTGTCGGAGGGCTAGACTGGACGGCTATGTTGAGAAGGGCTATGTTGAGAAGGGCTATGTCGGTGCGGTGGGGCTAGACTGGACGGCTATGTTGAGAAGGGCTTATGTTGAAGAAGACCTGTGTCGGATGCAAAGGGCTGAGCTTCTGTTTCGGCAATCTGACAGGCATTCTCAAGGCAGCAACCGCAAGCCGTGCCGAGTCCCATCTCGTCAGACATATCCGCTACGGACATACCCCGTTGCAGACATTCCTGAAACTGGCGACTGTTGACGTTTTTGCAGATACATACAATCATGCCCTAAAGTATAAATGATAATGATTCGCAATAGCAAGTTTATTTATACTTTCCTGTGCGAATGGAAACTATTCACAACTTATTGATTTGATTAAATATTTCTATGAAATTATCGCTGAACCCTGTATCATCCACTGCTTAGATAAGGGCACTAGACAAGGAGCATTGCCATGAAACCGCAAAATCAGGAAATCATTGACCATTTGAACAAGGTGCTTAAAAACGAGTTGACCGTAATTAACCAGTATTTCCTCCACGCGAAAATTCTTGAGGATCGTGGTTACAAAGGTTTGGCGAGGAAGGAGAAGCACGAGTCCATTGAGGAGATGCAACATGCAGATTGGCTGATGGAGCGGGTGCTGTTCCTTGAAGGTTTGCCCAACCTGCAAAATCTGGGAAAACTTTTGATAGGCGAAAGTGTTGAAGAAATGCTGAACTGTGATCTGGAACAGGAAATGATCGCGATTCCCATGTTGCGTGAGGCAATTGCTTTCAGTGAAAAAGTCTCTGATTATGTAAGTCGTGAGTTGTTGGAAAAAATACTGGAGTCTGAGGAAGAGCATGTTGACTGGCTGGAAACTCAGATGTCGTTGATCAAAGAAATGGGTTTGCAGAATTATCTGCAATCTCAAATAGAAGATGACAGTTCCGAAGCTCCCTGACTCGGTATAGAGGGGTCCGTAAATTAAGCTTTGGGATGATTCATGGCTAGGTCTGTAATATGCCCCTTGAGTCGGTGAACACACCAGAAGCGAAACTAAAAAAACGCAGCACACCAACAGATAGCATGTCATTGGGACTGTTGCTGTCCAGCCTTATCATCACCGTTACCTTGACTGGTTGTACCACTTCGCCCTGGCATTTGGCGACAAGCCAAGACCAGAAACTGGAGCAGTTGCTCAGGGATACAGTCACGGAGCAACCGGCCAATCTGACCCTCTATCTCTCCCCGGAAATCATCAGCGAACTGGATGCAAAAATTAACCAGAAATGGACTGAGGTACGCAGACTTCAGGCATTACGGGAACTTTTATTTTCCGAGACAGGCAGGAAGATTTCCTATGATTCAATGATGACCAGGACGGCACTAGAAACCTGGGAAGCCGGACTGGGTAATTGCCTTTCCATCAGCCATCTCTTTGTGGCGGCGGCGCGGCACCTGAACATTGATGCCCACCTTAAAACAGTTTCGGTGAGTCCAACTTGGGACCAGCAAGGTCTGATTATGATTCGCTATGAACATATAGTCGCAGTAGGAGAACTCAGTAACGGGGATGATTATGTCATTGATCTACTGCCGGAACTTTCCAGTGATAGTCGCGATTCTAAGGTGATTGATGACCTGGAAGCCCTGTCCCACCACTACAACAACCTCGGGGCAGAAAGTGTTATTGAGGGGGATTATCCCCGGGCGATTTTGGGCTTGCTCAAGGCAATAAAGTTGACCCCGGAGTTTTCAGATGCATGGAACAATATCGGCGCAGCCTACCGAAGAAACGGAGAAATAGAACTGGCGGAAGCGAGCTACCACAAATCTTTGCGCTTAGATCGCAATAACTACTCTGCGTTGGGAAACCTGACCCAGCTCTATCTGTCACAGGGAAGGCAGGATGAAGCCAAGCAATTCATCTCGCAAGTTAATCGTTATTATCGAAGGAATCCATACTTCCATTACTATATTGCCCAGTTGCGTTTCCGCAGTGGAGACTATCAAGATGCGATCAAGTATCTTAAAGGCGCGGTAAAACTGAAACCATTTGATCCCGAATTTTATGATGCACTGGCTGAAAGCTACCGCAGGATAGGTAAGGAATCGCAAGCCAAGGCGGCAACCCGCATGGCGGAAAAGATCAGAAAGCAGGAGGACAGGCTAAGGCTCGCCAGACGGCACTGGACACAAATAGTGCGGACCCGCTGAGTGCCAGAATGAGGCTAAGAATATTCTACAATGGATGATCTTGATTCGCTCTTTCACCATTATCAGATGGTACAGGCGGACCCTGTTTGAAAATCATACCTGTCATCCTGTGTGGCGGTTCAGGTACGGGACTATGGCCCCTCTCCAGAGAACTCTATCCCAAGCAACTACTGTCGCTTGCCGATGAACACTCACTGCTACAAAACACCGTACAACGCTGCGCTTCCTTTTCGGCATCTGCGGCGCCTATCCTGATTTGCAATGAGGCGCACCGTTTTCTTGTCGCCGAACAACTGCGGGAAATAGAAGTCACACCCGCCGCTATCATTCTGGAACCGGAGGGCAGGAATACAGGACCTGCGGTGGGCTTAGGTGCATTGCAGGCAATGGAGCAGGACAAGGATGCCCTGTTACTTGTGTTGCCATCTGATCATCTACTCCAAGACCTGGGTGCTTTCCACATTGCCCTGGAGCAAGCGATGGAACTCGCGGTACAGGATGCCTTGGTGACATTCGGCGTGCCGCCAACCCATGCAGAGACGGGTTATGGCTATATTGAAGTCGGTGCCGTCACCGCGCATAGATCGACAACCGATACAGCGAGGCGGGTGTCGAATTTTGTAGAGAAACCCGATGCGGCGACCGCCGAGCATTATCTTGCTACTGGCAACTATCTTTGGAACAGCGGGATCTTTGTATTCAAGGCAAGGGTCTATTTGGAGGAACTCAGGCAGCAGCGGCAAGACATGTCACGCCTGGTGACTGAAGCCTATCAGTCAGCTTCGGTGGATATGGACTTCATCAGAATGGACGCGGCCACATTCAAAAAATGCCCGTCCGAATCGATTGATTATGCAGTCATGGAAGGCACTGATTCTGCCCTTGTCCTGCCGCTTGAAGCAAACTGGAGTGACCTGGGTTCCTGGAATGCTTTGTGGCGGTCTGCCATCAAGAATGAGCAGAACAACAGCCTGGTGGGTGATGTGCTGGTGACGGATGTGACAGACAGCTATGTCAGAGCAGAAGATCGGCTGGTTGCTATCATTGGGATGAGCCATGTCGTGGTGGTGGAAACAGCCGACGCGGTATTGGTGGCACCCAGACAAAAATCCCAGCAGGTCAGACAAATAGTCAAACAACTCAAAGACCGGCATCGTGAGGAGCACATCAATCACCGCAAAGTCTATCGCCCCTGGGGATTTTATGAGACTCTTGATGCGGGCAAGAATTTCCAGGTGAAACGCATCAATGTGACACCTGGCGCAAGTCTGTCATTACAAATCCATCAGCAAAGAGCGGAACACTGGGTGGTGGTACGAGGCGTGGCTACAGTGACTCGTGATGAAGACATCTTTGAACTGCACGAAAACGAATCGTCTTTTGTTCCGGTCGGCATCAAGCATAGACTACAGAACTTGACAGCAGAAGCGTTGGAAATTATTGAAGTCCAGTCCGGGGACTACCTTGGAGAGGACGACATTATTCGGTTTGATGATGAATATGGTCGCCAGGTGCCTGAGTGATACCTTCCCATCAGAGACTCGGAGAGCATCCAGGACATCCTTTCCGGCTGGTTGATGATGCTTAGGCGCTCTTAACTCACTGCCCGGATAAAATATGTCCAGGATGTCAAAACACACTTCACCACGGACGGGCACCGCCGTCAAATCCGCAAGCAAGGATTATCCTTCCTGGGATCTCTTGCCTCATCAAGCCTGTGACCTGGAACTTATTCTCAATGGCGGCTTTGCTCCCCTGACAGGATTTATGACCTGGGCAGAGACGGAGGAAGTCCGACACAACAAAACCTGGCGTGGACAATTTTTTCCGATGCCTATTCAGTTGCAGGTGAGCGACAGTTTTTTAGAAGAGGCCGGTTTAAAAAAAGAGACCTGTGGGGACAAGAAAATTGCACTGCGTGACCAGGAAGGCATGTTGCTCGCCATACTTCATGTGTCTGAAATATACACCCAGGCAAATGACTCAAAAGGTCTTGCCTATCTGGCAGGAGAATGTCAGGGCATGACGGCCTCGGTGCATCACGACTTCAAACGGCTACGATATTCACCGAGCAGCCTGCAAAGCCGATTCAAAAAGTCAGGCTGGCGGCGGGTGATTGGCTATATGACGCGTGACCCGCTACACCAGAAGGAAGTACATGAAAGCACTCAGGCAACGGGTCAGATGAAAGCTAAATTACTGCTCAGCCTGACCGCCGGTGCAATACAAACGGAAGACCCTGCCCATTACGCCCGGGTACATGCAATGGAAAGGGTGCTGGGCAGATTTCCACCCCATAGCACCGATTTAGCACTCATGCCCCTGGCACACAAAGCAGATATGGACGGACTGTTGCTACATGCCATGACGCTGCGAAACTATGGTTGCACTCACTATATGCTGGATGAACGTTATCCTGACCTGGCAGACAGCAAGTTGGATTATCTGAGATTGCAGAAAGAACTGTCGCAATACGATCACAGATTGGGAATAGAACTGGTTCACAAGACAAGGATGGTACCTAGTCAGACCCAGGATGATGCCAATGAACTCTCCCCCGCAGACTTCAAGCGCAGACTGGAACAGGGTTTGAGTATTCCCGACGGGTTTTCCTGGCCTGAAGTTCTGGAGCAGATGCGGAAGATCATCAAACCGCGCACCGAGCAGGGGTTCACCATATTCTTCACCGGACTTTCTGGTTCTGGAAAATCAACCATTGCCAATGCCCTGCTGGTCACGCTCATGGAGACGGGTGCCAGACCTATCACCCTGCTGGACGGCGATATTGTCAGGAAAAATCTGTCAAGCGAGTTGGGTTTTTCCAAGGCACATCGTGATCTCAACATTCGCCGGATAGGTTATGTCGCCAGCGAAATTACCAGGCATGGCGGGGTCGCCATCTGCGCGCCCATTGCGCCCTATGCCATGACCAGAGACGCGGTGCGAGACATGATTGAACCCCTGGGGGGTTTTGTTGAAGTGTATGTTTCCACATCGCTAGAAGTCTGTGAAAAACGGGACAGGAAGGGTCTCTATGCCAAGGCAAGAGCGGGCATTATTAAAGAATTCACCGGCATCAGTGACCCCTATGAAATACCGGAAAATCCCGAACTCAGCATTGACACCGAAGATATGTTACCCGATGAGGCGGTCCGGATAGTCATCGCTAGGCTGAAGGAACTTGGCTACCTGACTGATTGAGCCGGGCACCGATTCAATCTTCGTCCCAGTTGTATTATTAATCGGATTAATATACCTATGGGTGCACATAATCAATAACTGATTGCTCCAATTCGGCGCGGCACGGATTGGAAAAATAATTGGTAATCGCTAATTCGTTAAACTTCATGCTCTGCTCAAATGCTTTCCTGATGTATGCTGAAAAGCCGTATTTCTGCTTGCTCATCTCGTCTGAATTAAACTCCCTTTGATACACTTTTAAGCCCTTATCAAAGAAATCCTGTAATTTTTTCACTTCGTCTAAACTCAAAACATCACACCCTCGAAAGAATGTTATATCCTCGCGTCCCAACGATCCGAAGATATAAACTCCGTTGGGGCGCGGCAATCCACTATTCCAAACTGGCCTGCTTTGTGTCCCCTTGCTGAATTTGACTTCAATACTGATAACTCTGTCGCCTTTCAAAATAGCAAAATCCGGGTAAGCCTGCGATCCGTAGGGCTGCCGCATGAATTGGCTTTTGAATGTACCGGCAAAAGGATTGACAACATCATCCAGTGTTTCCTTGCCTGTGATATGCTCTTTGAGTAACTTAAAGCCCTCCTGTTCTATGTCGTTTCGCACTATGCGGGAATATCCCAGATTATGAAGTTTGGCGTCCAGCCGATCTTCAAACTGTCCGCCTTCTGCGCTGTTGATATATTGCTGTTTATTTGCGCACAAATCATCAAACAGCGGCTTGAGCGATCTACTCATACAAGTATGAGTATTCCTGCACAACATCTCCCTTTCTAAATCCGGGGATGCTGGTGGTGTTTTTTAATGCCAGAGTTCCATAATCTAAGCCATCATGTAACCGCTCATATACTATTTTTTCATCGGCGTTGAATAACATCCATTGTTTTGTTTTTTCGCATTTTTCCGATTCAATTTCACGGCGCGTGTAATCTTGCCAGCCTTGACAGGGAACGGCAAAATCAAAATTGTTCTTGAATACCTTTAATGCTGATTGGGTGTTGTTGTATTGCCATATATCAAAGTCTGCGTGTTTTCGGGGGGGGGGGGGTAAATAGACGGCTGTCTTTGTGCGTGCTGGATAGGCGCGTCCATACCTGGAACTCAGTATTCACTTCATACTCATCTTTTTTGTCTGTGCGAAATGCGAGGCGCGGCAGGTCAGTGGCATAGACCCAACGGAAGTTAGGCGGAAGTTGTTTGTGAACGAAAAACTTTCGGAATATAACCGGGACAATAAACGCGATAGTGTCGGCAATCTCCGCCGCCTTTTGAAAAAACTTCACTGCTAAAGCGCCGCGCTTGCCAAACGGCGGGTTGCCGACCACGACAATATCCGGCCTGCGGTAATGAAAAGGCCGGTAATCCCAAGTCAGAAAATCGCGCCGGATAAATTCCTCGCAACGCGGGGCAATATCGACGCCAACGCGGTGCATATCGCCTTGCGGCAGAAATCTATAGAAGGCCCCATCGCCGGCGGATGGCTCAATGAAGAACAACTCATCGGTGTTTTTGCCAGTCAATTTTCGCAATACCGGACAAAGGCTTCTCCAGCACAGGCTTGCGATGTATGGTTTAGTGAAAAATTGATCTATTGGCTGGATCGTTGGCATAGCATAGTTTGAGTTAGGTTGCTGAACACAAGGCTGACATCTTCTCTCCCATTATTCCACTTATACGCAAACTGGGCAATATAGTTATCTGCGTATTTGTCGCTGAAATGGTGAAACTGGTCGTAATGGCCACGTTTGAGCATAGCCCAGAAACTCTCAATGGTATTTGTGTTGATGTAGCCGTTAGTATATGCCCGGCTATGATTGACGCGCAAGTGCGATAATAGTCTGTGCATACCATTATATCCTCTATATTCGTCCGTCATTAGCACCGACTTATCAGTATTTATACTGGATGCAATGAACTCAGCAAAGTATTGCCGTGATAGCGATTGCGCCCTCGCGGACTTTGCCACTATCTTGCCTTTGCGCTCAACTGCGCCGGCTACTGGCAACTTATCCGTGTCGCGCCCGCGTTTTGATTTATCGCCCCTGGCTTTCGGGTCTCCCTTTCGCGGCTTCCCGCCAATATAGGTTTCGTCCATTTCAACAATGCCACGCAACATCGGAGCCTGGTCTGTTTTCATCGCCTCTCGTATGCGGTGCACCATATTCCAGGCGGTCTGTTGAGTAACACCTATATCACAGCTTAATTGATGGCTACTCAATGATTTCTTGGCGTTTAATTCCAGCAGGATAGCCAGCAACCACTTTTGAAGCGGCAGTTTGGAATTGTGAAATAGCGTACTGGCTGTTACACTGAACGACTTGCGGCACTAGATGCACCCATAAGTATATTATTCCGTTATTGATAGTTGCCGGGAAGATTAAAAGCGCCACTTGCTTCAAGTAGTTTAACTAGCCGTTCAACACAGTATTCCACCGTCCACTCAGCTGTTGGTAATACCAGGTCAGCATCCGTTGGCGCATCATAGGGCAGAGTGACCCCGGGAACGATATCAATGCCTTCCTCGGCAGCCGCATAAAACCCGTCCTGGTCGCGTGCCTTGCAAACTTCCAGCGGACAATCAAGATAAACCAGGATAAAGTCGGCACCGATTCTTTCCCTTGCCTTTCTGCGTACCTCAGCATCTGGCGCGACGAAGGCGCAAATGGTAATTAACCCTGCTTCGTTCATCAGTCGGGCTATTTCAATGCTACGGCGAATATTTTCTGCGCGCGCATCCTTGTCAAAGCCAAGATCCTTGCTGGGACCAAGCCGCATGTTCTGACCATCCAAAACCATCGCTGCCCTGCCAATATCAAACAATTTTCTTTCAAGCGCGTAGGCGAGGGTGCTCTTCCCTGCTCCGGTCAAGCCTGTCAACAACAGGACTTTGGGCTCCTGAGCTGCGCGTTCAAATCTTTCCCTGGACGAGATAAGACTGCTACTGTATCTCAGATCCGCGCTGGGTTGATCCGTTTCCCAGGTTACCGCAGTCTTATCGCTCACCGTCCCGACGATCATGCCCGCACCGACGGTCACATTGGTCAACCGGTCAATGATGATGAAGGCACCTGTTGCTCGATTGGCTTTGTAGCTGTCAAACGCGATCCGCCGAGACAGTCGTATCTCGCAACGCCCGATTTCATTTAAATGCAGAACCTCGGTATCAGACCTTTCCAGACTATTCACATCAATACTGAACCGGATATTTGACACCAGACCGGTTGATTTTCTGCTCGCCTGCTTGAACAGATATTGTTTGTTCGGTTGTAGTGGGGCGTCTGACATCCAGACAATATGCGCGTCAATCCGATCGGAAAAGTAGGGCAGATTGTTAGGGTGCACCAACATATCGCCACGGCTGATGTCAATGTCATCTTCCAGTTGGATAGTGATTGCCTGGGGCGGATAGGCACGACTGAGCTCAGCATCATAGGTCAGGATGGATTTTACCCGGCTGACCTTGCGCGACGGCAACACCATCACACTGTCGCCGACCTGGAGCAGACCCGATGCTACTGTCCCGCAGTAGCCACGGAAGTCAGCGCTGGGGTGGTTCACATACTGCACCGGGAATCGGAAGTCGCGTATGTTTCTATCCGATGAAATCTGAATATTCTCTAACATGGACATGAGAGGCGCACCATCGTACCAGGGCATGCGCTCGCTGGGGTCAACGACATTGTCACCCTGCAATGCCGACATGGGCAGATAACGAAGATCGGGCGACATATCCAGCATCACGGAAAATGCCGCATAATCAGACTTGATCTGCTGATACACCTCTTCCGAAAAATCCACCAGATCCATCTTGTTAATAGCGACAATGATATGTCTGATGCCCAGCAGGGATGTGATGAAGGTGTGCCGCCTGGTCTGGGTCATGACGCCATGCCTGGCATCCACAAGAATAATCGCCAAGTCACAGTTTGAGGCACCCGTCGCCATGTTGCGGGTGTATTGCTCATGTCCAGGAGTGTCCGCGATGATAAATTTTCGCTTGGTGGTGGAGAAATAGCGATAGGCTACATCAATCGTAATTCCCTGTTCCTGCTCTGCCTGTAACCCATCTACCAGCAGTGCCAGATCTAGCCCCTCGTCCACTGTGCCCCGCCGCGCGGAATCGGTTTTGACCGCCGCCAACTGATCCTCGTAGATCAACTTTGAATCATGCAGTAACCTGCCAATCAGTGTGCTCTTGCCATCGTCCACGGAGCCGCATGTTAGAAGCCGCAAAAGCTCTTTCTGTTCATGCTGCTTCAGATACTCGTCAATGTTGGTGGCGATCAATTCGCTTTGATGATGCACAGACTAGAAATATCCTTCTTTCTTCTTTGCTTCCATGCTGCTTGCCTGGTCATGATCAATCAATCGACCCTGCCTTTCGGAGCTGGTCGCCAACAGCATCTCCTGAATAATCCCGGTCAGGGTTTCAGCCTCTGACTCAATCGCTCCGGTCAGGGGATAGCAGCCGAGGGTGCGGAACCGGATCTTTTTCATCTCCGGCTCTTCCTGCTCCCTGAGCGGCATCCGGTCATCATCAACCATAATCCAGGTGCCGTTCCGCCATACGACGGGTCTTTCCTTGGCGTAATAGAGACGCACGATAGGGATATTTTCCAAATGGATGTACTGCCAGACATCCAGCTCTGTCCAGTTGGAAATCGGAAAAACCCGTATGGATTCCCCCTTGTTCAACTCAGAGTTGTAAATGTTCCAGAGTTCTGGGCGTTGATTTTTTGGGTCCCAGTGATGATACCTGTCCCGGAAGGAATAGACTCGTTCCTTCGCCCGGGATTTTTCTTCATCCCGCCTCGCCCCACCAAACACGGCGGTGAACTGATACTTGTCAAGTGCCTGCTTCAATGCGTCAGTTTTCATCACATCAGTATATTTTTGACTGCCGTGAGTGAAAGGTCCAATACCAGCGGCAACACCCTCCTGGTTAGTGTGCACCAGGAGCTCAATGCCCAGGTCTTTCGCACGGTCATCACGGAACTCAATCATCTCCCGAAACTTCCAGGTGGTATCAACATGTAGCAGTGGGAAAGGCGGCTTGCCTGGAGCAAACGCCTTCATCGCTAGGTGTAGCATCACGGAAGAATCCTTGCCGATGGAATACAACATCACGGGCTTGTCAAACTCCGCTGCCACTTCCCGCATGATGTGGATGCTTTCCGCTTCCAACTCTTGTAGATGAGTCAAACGATAATCAGACATTCTGATGAGTATGAGATGAATGAGGTGGCAAGGATAGACGAAAACCCCTCTTGCTACACAGAGTAATGTTGAATCAGTGCCGTATTGATATGAATCAGCCTGTCGTCCAGCCGTGAACCTAGGGCAACAAATAGTATTTTGCAGCCATAAAGGCTATCCTTCGCATTCGCTACCCTAGCCATAACCGCTTGCCATTCTGATTATAAATCCACAAACCATCCAGGAACGTCAGAGCATCAACAATGGCGGCGGGACGACAAACACTGAATCAACCCACAGGTATTGACCGTGAAGAATGAGCAGCGCGAAGTGGTGGAAGTTACAGGGCTCCCTGATAAGGAGGTAGATGTCCGGGAAGTCTTTGGCCTGGATGTTGATCTCAGAGTGCCTGCATTTTCGGAACGGTTGGACCATGTGCCGGTGCTGGATGAAAATTATTTGTTTGACCATGAAACCACCCTTGCCATTCTGGCGGCATTTGCCCATAACCGTCGCTGCATGATTCAGGGTTATCACGGTACTGGGAAATCAACCCATATTGAGCAGGTTGCCTCCCGGTTGAATTGGCCCTGTATCCGCATCAATCTGGATGGCCATGTGAGCCGGATTGACCTGGTGGGCAGGGACGCCATAGTGCTGAAGGACGGCAAGCAGGTGACCGAGTTTAGGGAAGGCCTCCTCCCCTGGACATTACAGCGCGCTTGCGCCCTGGTCTTTGATGAATATGACGCAGGCCGTCCTGATGTCATGTTCGTGATCCAGCGGGTGCTTGAGGTTGAAGGTAAGTTGACCCTGCTGGACCAGAGTAAGGTGATCAATCCGCATCCCTCCTTCCGCTTGTTTTCCACGACCAACACCATTGGCTTGGGGGATTCCACTGGGCTATATCATGGCACCCAGCAAATTAATCAGGGACAGATGGACAGATGGAATCTGGTCACCACCTTGAACTATCTGGACCGAGAGAAGGAAACCGACATAGTGCTGTCCAGATTGCCTGAGCTTGACCGATGGACCATCGCCAACATGGTGTCAGTCGCCAACCTGACGCGGGAAGGTTTTATGAACGGCGACATCTCCACCGTCATGTCCCCAAGAACTGTCATTATGTGGGCAGAGAATGCCAGGATATTTGGTGATTACGGCTTTGCTTTCCGACTGACCTTCCTCAACAAGTGTGATGAAACAGAAAGGTCCATCGTTGCCGAGTATTACCAGCGCTGCATGGGAGACGAACTGCCCGAATCCAGTGCCAGAGCAGTACTTGCTTAGAAGGGCTAATTAGAAGGACTACTTAGAAAGACTACTTAGAAGGGCATCGGGTGTCATCTGATTATTCTACGGAAGTTTTTAAGCAGGCAGTCACCGCGACGATGCGGGCAATTTCTGGCAATGAGGAACTGGTCGTCAGCTTTGGTAAGGGCAAGCCCTATTTGCAGGGTGACCATGCCAGGATACCTCTGCCCGAAGGCGAACTGACCCAGACGCAGTTGGCATCCCTCCGCGGCATCGGCGATCGCTTTGCTCTCAAGGCACGGTACCATGATGAGGAGTTACATCGTCGGGATAGCCCGGGTCCAGGTCCTGCCCAAGAAGTCTTTGATTGCGTTGAGGAAGCAAGGATTGCCTGTATTGGTTCCTACCTGATGAAGGGTGTGCGGGGCAACTTGCAAGCCCAGTTGCAAGAGCATTACATCAACCGCGGTTTTCTTCAGATTGAAAATCAAAACCAGGCACCGCTGGGCGAAGCGCTGGGAATGCTCGTTCGGGAGCGCCTCATCGGCATCCCAGGACCCGCGGCGGGCAAGCATCTACTTGCATTCTGGCGCCAGCATCTTGAAGCGCAACTAGAGACAGACCTGACGGATCTGGAATCAGTCCTGTTTGATCAGCAACTATTTTCGCGTCTTGCCAGAAAAATGATAGCCAGGCTCGGCTTGTCGGACGACCATTCTGAGGATAACCAGCAGGAATCAGACGACCCGGAAGAAGACCTGCCTTCTGAGACTGGTGATGATGCCTCTGATACGGATACGAAGGATGACCCTGGCGGCATGGATGCGACCCTGGGCGATGTCCCCGCCGATATGGCAGCCACGGATATGCCGGTAACGGACAAACTGGATGACGAAGCAGGCACGCCGATTGATATGACGGGGGAGAAAAACCACCTGCGTCCGCAAGAGAATATCTACAAGGCATTCACCACAGCCTTTGATGAAACCAGGTTTGCCGATGATTTGTGCGAGGCATTGGAGTTGGATCGATTACGCGGCCTGCTTGATAAACATTTGCAACAAACACAGAGCATCATCAGCAAACTGGCGAACAGATTGCAGCGCAAACTTATGGCGCAGCAAAACCGGAGCTGGGAGTTTGATCAGGAAGAAGGCACACTGGATAGTTCCCGGCTCACGAGTGTCATCATTGATCCTTTGTATCCCTTGGCGTTCAAGCAGGAGAAGGACACGCAATTCCGAGATACGGTGGTGTCCTTGTTGATTGACAGCTCCGGCTCTATGCGGGGCAAATCAATCACTATCGCCGCCATGTGTGCGGATATTCTGGGACGTACCCTGGAGCGATGCTCCGTCAAGGTGGAGATTCTTGGTTTCACCACCAGGGCCTGGCGCGGTGGTCAGGCACGGGAACTCTGGCTACAAGAGGGCAAGACAGCGCAACCAGGGCGGTTGAATGATCTGCGCCATATTATCTACAAGGCGGCGGATATGCCCTGGCGGCGCGCAAGAACCAACCTGGGTTTGATGATGCGGGAGGAACTGCTCAAGGAGAATATTGACGGCGAAGCCCTGCTCTGGGCGCACAACAGGATTGTCGGGAGACCCGAAGATAGAAAAATTCTGATGGTGATTTCCGATGGTCTGCCGGTTGATAATAGTACGCTTCTGGTCAATCCGAGTAACTATCTTGAGCAACATCTCAAATATGTGATTGACCAGATTGAGAATACATCATCGGTGGAACTGGTCGCCATCGGTATTGGCCATGATGTGACGCATCACTACAAACGGGCGGTCACGATTACTGATGCAGAGCAATTAAGCGACGCCATGACGGAGCAACTCGTTGACTTGTTTGATGAAGCGTCTAACCACAAGATGTCTAGCCAAAACAGAGCTAACCAAAACACGACGCTACCAGTGAAGATTGCCTGAATCTGCCCTTGCTATGGTGTCGCCGAAGAAGGTCGGGCGGGCCGCCGCTATCTGTCGTTGCCCTCAGGCAGGTCTGACACAGAGTCACCTAACCAAACAAATGACAGGCAACATCGCGTTCGGCGTTGATTTTGATGGGCTGGGGCGTGACTTCCCAGCAGATGTCTTTCACCATCGGACATCTGCCAGCGAATCGGCAACCTGGCTTGACATTGATCGGTGATGTAACTTCTCCGAGAATGGGGCGGAAGGCTCGGGATCTTTCCGTTACGGGGTCAGGCTCAGGGTTGGAGCCCACCAGGAGTTGCGTATAGGGATGCTGGGGTTCAAAGAAAACATCATTCGCGGGACCAGTTTCCACCAGCATACCCATGTACATCACCGCCATCCGGTCTGAGACATATCTCACCATTGAGAGGTCGTGGGCGATGAAGAGGAGCGTTAGACCGAGTGATTTCTTCAAACTGTCCAGCAGATTGATCACCTGTGCTTGAACCGATACATCCAGCGCGGAGATAGGCTCGTCACATACCACGAAAGTCGGTTCAATAATCATCGCTCTGGCTATGCCGATTCGTTGTCGCTGCCCGCCAGAGAATTCGTGCGGATAACGCGACATGTGATCAGCATTGAGCCCGACGCGGGTGAGCCAGTGCGCCACCCGATCTTTAATTTCCGCGCTCTTGTGTTTGCCCTGAATTGCCAGTCCTTCCCCGACAATATCCAGCACGGTCATGCGCGGATTCAGCGAAGAATAAGGATCCTGGAAAATCATTTGCATGTCCTGCGAGTAACGCAGATGGTCGCTATTACTGAATTGTTTGGGTAAGAGCTCCCCCTTGTAATAAGCCTCACCGGAGGTTCGGGCATGTAGCCCGACCAATGTTTTGCCGAAGGTAGATTTCCCGGAACCACTCTCACCGACCAGTCCGAGGATTTCGTTTTCTGCAATGGAGAGAGAAATGCCATCAACCGCATGCAGGGTTTGCCCCTGGCTTATCGTGAAGTATTTTTTCAACTTGTCTGTCTTAACCAGCATCAAGGGGTCCTGTTGTTGCTGTTACTTGTTGCTCAGGAAGATTTTTTCGCTGATGTAATTCTGGGACATCTGGCGCGCCTGCTTCTTGTAGCCAGCATCTTGAGAACTGACTGTCTGACATATCCGTCACCCCGGGAAGATGTGCCCGGCAAATGGACATGGCATGAGGACACCGTGAAAAATAGCCGCATCCGGCTGGTGGCATGAAGAGGTCCGGCGGGCTACCGGGTATAGGCGTCAACTGCTTGTCCCGGTCATGTTTGTTGGACGGCATGGCGATTTTGAGACCGAGAGTATAGGGATGGCTGGAGCGATAGAAGATGTCATCAACACTGCCCGCCTCTACGATTTGCCCGGCGTACATCACGGCAACCCGGTCCGCCATTCTTGCCACCACGGCAAGGTCGTGCGTAATCAGGACGATGGACATATTCTCGCTCTTTTGAAGCTCCTGCATCAGTTCAAGGATCTGTGCCTGGATGGTGACATCAAGCGCGGTAGTCGGTTCATCCGCCACCAGCACAGAAGGGTTACAGGCAAGGCTTTGGGCAATCATCGCTCGCTGCAACATCCCGCCTGAAAATTCAAAGGGATATTGTCGGGCGCGTTTGGCGGCTTCAGGTATGTGCGTTTTTTCCAGTAGTTCTATAGCCATCGCGAAGGCTTCTCCCTGGGACTTGCCGAGATGCACCTTCAAGGTTTCCCCTATTTGATCACCGATGGTCATGGTCGGGTTAAGCGAGCTCATGGGATCCTGAAATATCATCCCGATTTTAACGCCGCGAAACTGGTTGGCTTGTCGCGGCGACAGATTCAGAATGTTTTGACCATCAAGCCTTGCCTCGCCGCTGGTAATTTTCCCTGGGGGTATGGGGATGAGCCCCATCAAAGCCTGGACAGTGACGGACTTGCCGCACCCGGATTCCCCGACTATGGCAAGTGTCTCCCCCTTGGCGACATGAAAGGAAACTCCCCGTACAGCCTGCACCGTACCGCCATGGGTGGCAAATTCCACCGCCAGATTGTTCACTTCCAGAATCGGGGTCTCGGTAATCTGCATATCGCTATTCCCGTGCCCTCATTTTTGAATCAAGCGCCTCGGCCAGGCCGTCTCCCAGCAGATTAAACGCCAGGACAGTCACGCTGATAAACATCGCCGGGAAGATCAGTTCATGGGGATGGCTGAGCATGGTCTTGACGCCTTCGTTGCACATTGACCCCCAGGAGGGGGTGGGCGGCGCCACGCCCATGCCAATGAAAGACAGGAAGGCTTCCGTGAATATGGCTGCTGGTACCGAGAAGGTCAGGGTTACCAGGATCACACCCATAGTGTTCGGAATAATATGACGAAAAATCAGATAGTAATTTCTGGCACCGAGCAGAGATGCCGCCTCAATATAGCCCTTTTCCCGAATCTGTAGCACCTGTCCCCGCACTAGCCGGGCAGTGGCTGGCCAGCCTAATAGAATCAACGCAATCAACATGGGCAGAATGCCGCTTTCACCCGGACCTATGCCAAACGCGATTTTGAACAGAATCATAAACAGCAGGAAGGGCAGGGCGACCACGAAGTCCGCAAAGCGCATGAGAAGAACATCCAGTTGGCCGCCGATATAACCGGCTATGCCACCGTAGATGATACCGCCCAGGACAAAGAGCAGAGGCGCGAAAATGCCGATGAACAATGAAACAGACGCGCCTTCCATCAGCCTGGCAAGCATGTCTCTGCCTAGATAATCAGTGCCGAGTGGATGGAATCTGAGGGTGACCTGGTCGCCGGGTTTGAGATTATCCGCGGCGCTGATCAAATCGCGTTCCAGGGCTTCTTCCAGGGTCAGGGTGAGTGTCGGCGTGACTTTTAATTGTGCGAAGGTCTCGTACTCATCAAAGCCGTCTGTGGGGACGACGGCGTAGTAATATTCCCTTGCCTCCAGGCTCAAACGATCTTCATAACTGACCTCATTGGCGAAGGTGGAGCCGAGCGGCAGACCAAGGTCATTGAAGCCATCGGGAAGGCGATTGTTACGATAAATGTTATAGCCCCTCACACCTTCTACCGGTTCCCATATCAGGCGCACGCGTTGTGTGGTCGGGTCATCATCCGCAAGACGGAAGCCTGCCCGGTCTGAAAAATCTTCCGGGTAGGCGTCCGGTGCCCCGGGATCAATCTTGACCCTAACCCCCTGCCATGAACTCATGGGTTCGGTCAGGGTCGCCGTCTTTGGCAGGGACGGAGATTGCGACACTTGATTGAGATCCTGTAGTGCCGGGTCAACCCGCCAGACCAGAGGACCAATCAGGGTAAATACAGCAAGTAGCAGAATGATGACGAGGGAGACGATAGCGCGGGTGTTCTTCTTTAGTCTGAGCCAGGCGTCCTGCCAGTAGGAGAGGGAAGGTCTGCTAATTTGCTCAACGCTCTCCTCACGGATGGCGGGGGCAAAGTCGCCAGAGACTGGTTGATACAAGGCAAGGCTATTTGTGGTGGAATCGGTCACGAGAGTCTCACCCTGGGATCAATGAAGCCGTAAACTATGTCCACCAAAATCACCATCATCACCAGGAAGGCACCGTAGAAAACGGTGGTCCCCATAATCACGGTGTAATCCAGTTGTTGCACCGCCTGGACAAAGTAACGACCAAGCCCCGGTATCGCAAATACAAGTTCCACCACGAAGCCGCCGGTGGTGATGGCGGCGATTTGCGGACCAAGCACCGTCACCACAGGGAGGATGGCGTTGCGAAGTTGGTGCTTGAAGAAGATCCGGGTTGTCGACAGGCCCTTGGCTCTTGCCGTCCTGATGTAGTCCTCGTTAATCACTTCTAACATTGATGAGCGCATCAGCCGGGTCAGGAGTGCCATGGTGCCGAGACCCAGCACCAAAGACGGCATCAGCATGTGCCAGATACTTCCCCATCCAGCGACGGGAATAATGGACCGCCCCACCAGGCTATTCAGATTGACCAGGGTAAGTTGCCCTAGTGCAGCGAATACAAAGGAGGGAACTGAAATACCCAGGATGACGAGAAACATGATGATGATGTCTGGCAGCCTGTTTCTATAGATAGCAGTCAAGGCGCCCCAGAGAATACCGCCCGCCGCCGCGAAGAGGACCGCCAGCAGGCCCAGGGTGGCAGATACCGGGAAGTGGTCACGGATAATATCGTTGACCTGACGATTCTGTTGCGTGAATGAAATACCGAAATCACCGCGTAACATGTTGCCGATGTAGATGAAGTATTGCTCGGTGACAGGCTTGTTGAGGCCGTATTTTTCCTCCAGGTTGGCGCGAATCTCGGGGGAGACAGCCTTGTCATTCATCAAGGGGTCGCCGGGTACCTGATGCATGGCGATGAAGGTCGCGGTGGCGATAAACCAGACAGTAATGACACCGGCGATGAGTCGTTTCAATATATAGACAAGCATCCTGTCAGGCTCAATTCTTTTCTACTTTTTGTTTAGATTGCTATTAAGTCTCATGGAGCCCCTTTGTGCAATACCCTTTATCATTCATCCTTAGGAAACTCCATGGAACACCTTATGGAACACTTTATGGAACACCTTATGGAACCACGCGAGCATAGGTGTAGTCAGGGTCGGCACCCACCACGCGTCGCACCACACCTTTGACCTGCGGATGTAGGAGGTAGATTACGCCCTCCTCGTAGAGGGGCAGGACCACCGCCTCCTCAAAGAGAATTTGCTGCATCTCCCCCATGGCGTCCATGCGTATTTTGGGTTCTATATTATTCATGGCGACGCGTACCAGCCGGTCGTATTCAGAATTTAAATAGCGTCCCCGATTGTTCAAATTCCAGGAGGCAAGAAGATCACCGAAGGTCATAATGTCATCAAAGTCCGGTCCCCAGCCCGCGCTGACTATGTCGAAATCACCGCTGGTCATCTTCGCCAGCCGTTGCTTGAAGGTTTGAATATCTATCTTGATTTGCACGCCGAGTTTACTGGCAAGCAATCCTTGAATGTACTCGGCTTGCTTGGCAGCCGTCGGGCTATCGCTGGCCAGAAGTACCAGCGGCGGGATTTCCTCAATGCCGAGTTCGCGCTTTGCCTGGGCAAGATATTCCCGGGCGCGCACCAGGTCCCGGTTGGCGATTGCCGGAGGATATTCTCGGCGGAACTTGTCGTTCACCCCCTGTAGCCAGACCGGGAAGAGGCTCTCACCAGGCAAGTTACCGGGCGTCGCCAGTACCTTGTTGACCATTTGATGCGGGTCAAAAGCATATTGAATCGCTTTTCTGAGTGAGACATTGGCGGTCACCCGGTTCGGACGATGATTGTATTCAAGAAAGAAGATAGTCCCGGTCGTGAACCGTCGGATCCGAAACCTTTGCGTCAGGGCATCCTTGTAGGTTTCACCATCAAGTCGGGTATGTACAATTTTACCGTCAATAAAGAGATTCAGCCTGGCTCTGGTGTCGGCGGTAATGTATTCCGCGTGGATGGCGTTCAGGGTAATATTGTCCTTGTTCCAGTAGTTTTGATTCTTGACCATTTTCAGCGATGAACTGTGGACCCATTCGGTCATCATAAAGGGCCCGTTATAAAGTAACTCCTTGGCGCCAGCGGCATATTGTGTGCCCTGTAAATCATGGAAGTCCTGCCGCACCGGGAAGTAGGTGGTGAAGGCAGCCAGTTTGGTGAAATAACCCGTTGGTCGCTCAAATTTTATCCTGAGGGTCAGGTCATCAATGGCGGTAGCAGCCAGTTGGTCAGTGGGTAATTTCCCCGTGTTGATTGCCTCGGCGTTTTTTATAGGGTAGAGGATAAACGCATATTCGGAGGCGGTTTTTGGTGCCAGGGCGTTGCGCCAGGCGAAGACAAAGTCGTGCGCGGTCACTGGTTTGCTATCACTCCAGAGGGCATTGTCCCGTAACCAGAAGGTCGCCTCCTTATCATTGATCTCCCACCGCTCCGCTACTCCCGGCACGATATTTCCCCGCCGGTCATAACGCACCAATCCCTCCATCACATGACTCAAGATCAGAATGCTGACCGTATCCGTCGCCTTCATACTGTTGAGTTGGGGTGGTTCCTGGGTGAGTGCGATGGTGATTGTCTGGGTTTCAGGGTTAGCGGAGGTGGCGGCGACCTGGGCGAGGGCGGTGCTGGAAAATATCAGTAATAGCGCGAAGAGGTTTACTTTCATGGCTTGTGGTTTGGGCTAATTACATCAGGCGGATTGTATCATACATTTATTAACAGGCAGTGATTAACAGGCAGTGATTAACAGGCAGTTGTACGATGCCAACACATTCAAGACTTTTCAGGCATTAGTTGTGTGAGTGCTTGGCAGGGGGGTAGGTAGCCGAATCCTTTGTGCGGGATTTGCAATGGGTTGGCAGGCTGTTAAGGGGCTAAATTTAACAGCTAATCATGCGCCGGCTGATTTGCTGGTAAAATTCCCTCATGCAGATTTTCCATGCAAAGAGCCATGGCGCAATTCTCCACGCTCAGCGCAGATAAAACATGACCGACACCTGCCCCAAACTTCTACTCCATCACGCCGAGCGCATCGCGAGCCGATGCTGTGATGGGGCAGGACGGTAGTGTCACTCCTCCCCCGTCATTCC
>DKIG01000045.1 GCA_002454165.1 Gammaproteobacteria bacterium UBA6724 | reverse complement strand
AAAGCGGGAATCCAGAATCCTCGCATATTTCACTGGATTCCGTGTCAAGCACGGAATGACGGGGGGGCTACCTAATGCCTGAAAAGTCCAGAATGTGTTGGCATCATACATACGAAACCCCTGAGGTATTTTTGTGGTTATACTGACCGGCGAGGATGGCGAGATTCTGCGATACACATCTTTCCTGTAATCTCTTCTAAAGACATCCCTTCTATAAGGAGTTAATAGCACCGATGCAACTTAACCTGCGAGTCAAGATACCCCTGTCCAGACCGGAAGTCTGGCAGGGTTTGAATGACCCGGAACTGTTGCAAGCCTGTCTGCCTGGTTGCGAATCATTTGACCGAGTAGGCGACAACTTGTTTGATGTGGTGCTCTTGGCGAAGGTTGGGCCGGTCAAGGCAAGGTTTAAGGGGCAGGTATCCCTGACGGAGGTGGTGGCACCTGCGTCCTATCGGATGAACGGCGCAGGTAAGGGCGGTGTCGCTGGTTTTGCCAAAGGCGAGGCAGAGATTAAACTGGTAGCCGTTGAGCAGGACAGCACGGTGATGACCTGTGCCGTGACCGCCACCGTTGGCGGTAAACTTGCCCAGGTCGGGTCGCGGCTGATATTCGGCGCCGCCCGCAAGATGGCAACCGAATTTTTTGGGAGATTTGCGCGCCTTGTTACTGGCGACGATGCCAGGGAAGTGGAACTGGAGACCTTGGAAGCATCAACCTGAAAAGCCATGCCAGGGAGACCGCAAGGAGAGGATCATGTCAGCAAAGAGTATGTCAACAGAAAGCATGTCAGCTAAGGGCAGCAGTTCGGTAACGGTCAACCTGAAGGTCAATAACAAAGCCGTCACAGAAACCTGCGCGGCAAACACGACTCTGGACGAGTTACTACGGGAGCAACTTGGGCTAAGCGGTACCCATATCGGTTGTGATACGAGTCAGTGCGGCAGTTGCACCGTGCATTTTGATGGTCGGGCGGTCAAGGCATGCACTCTGCTTGTCGCCCAGTGTGAAGGCGCAGAAATCACTACTATTGAGGGACTTGGCACGGCGGATAATCTCCACCCCATGCAGGCGGCGTTTCGTGAATGTCATGGCTTGCAGTGTGGTTTTTGTACCCCAGGGATGATTATGGCGGCTGTTGACCTGGTGCACCAGGAGGAAACCCTTGATGAGCAGAAGATACGCAAGGGCCTTGAAGGTAATATCTGCCGATGTACCGGCTATCACAACATAGTGCGGGCAGTGGCAACCGCCGCCAAGAAGATGAGGAACTAGACATGGTGGAACAGACGATTGGCAAGTCCGTACAGCGCAAGGAAGACCTGCGGTTCATTACCGGCAAGGGACGATACACCGACGACATCAATTTGCCCGGGCAAGCCTATGCCGTCTTCGTCCGCTCAGCAGTTGCCCATGCAAAAATCAAAAGCATTGATAGCAGCGAGGCGGAGTCCTTCCCGGGGGTCAGGGCGGTATTAACTGGCGGACAAGTAGCAGATGATGGTCTTGGTAGCCTGCCCTGTGGTTGGATGCTCCACTCCAAAGACGGTAGCGAAATGAAGCAACCGCCGCATCCGGTCATGGCGGCAGACAAGGTCAGGTATGTGGGTGAGCCGCTGGCGATGGTGATTGCCGAGACCCGGAAAATAGCGAAAGATGCCGCCGAACTGGTCGCCGTTGATTATGAAGAACTGCCGGCAACAGCGATGGTAAACCAGGCACAGGAGGGTGCGCAGATTCATGCGGAGGCGCCGCATAACATCTGCTACGAATGGGAACTTGGTGACCAGGAGGCAACAGAGGCAGCGATCGCTTCGGCGGCGCATGTTACCCGCTATTCTCTGGTCAATAATCGCTTGATACCCAACGCTATGGAGCCCAGAGCGGCACTTGCCGACTATAATCCTGGCAGTGACGAACTGACACTCTACACCACGAGCCAGAATCCGCATCTGGCGCGGCTTATCCTTACCGCCTTTGTACAACTGGCACCAGAGCATAAGTTACGCATCATCGCCCCGGATGTAGGTGGTGGTTTCGGCTCAAAAATATTTGTTTATTCAGAAGAGACAGCCCTTGCCTGGGCGGCGAAGAAACTAGGCATGGCGATCAAGTGGACCGCAGAGAGGTCAGAGTCCTTCCTCGCCGATGCCCACGGCAGAGATCATGTCACCGAAGCAGAACTGGCACTGGATGGGACCGGGCACTTCCTCGCCCTCAGGGTGAAGACGACGGCGAATATGGGTGCCTACCTCTCAACCTTTGCGTCCGCGGTGCCGACCTATCTCTACGGCACCCTGCTTGCCGGGCAGTACAAGACGCCCAACATCTATGTGGAGGTTGATGCAGTCTTCACCAATACCGCACCAGTGGATGCTTATAGAGGTGCTGGCAGGCCTGAGGCAACCTATGTGCTGGAACGGATTGTCAACCTGGCGGCAGTAGAATTGAACATTGACCCGGTGGAATTGAGACGCCGCAATCTGATTCAGCCCGGGGACTTCCCTTACCAGACGCCGGTCGCCCTGGAATACGACACAGGCGACTATGAGGCGAGTTTGAACAAGGCGCTGGAAAGGGCGGGCTATGCTGACTTTTCATCCCGGCAGGAAGAGGCAAGGTCTCGGGGCAAATTGCGTGGCATAGGTGTCAGTTGCTACATTGAAGCCTGTGGGCTTGCGCCGTCTCGGATGGCTGGTTCACTCGGCGCTGGTGTTGGCCTCTGGGAATCGGGGGAAGTCCGGGTGAATCCGACCGGTAGCGTGACGGTCTTAACCGGCACCCACAGTCACGGTCAGGGGCATGAAACCACCTTTGCGCAACTGGTGGCGAGCAAGTTCGGCATCTCTGTGGATGATGTTGAGGTGGTACATGGCGATACCGGGAAACTGGACTTTGGGCTGGGCACCTATGGTTCCAGATCCCTGGCAGTGGGTGGCTCCGCCCTCAGTAAAGCCGCTGACAAGGTGATTGAGAAGGGCTACAAGATAGCCGCTCATCTCCTGGAAACGGAGCGAGACAAGATTGATTTTGATGACGGTGAATTCCGCGTTCGGGACAGTAACCAGTCAAAAACTTTTCAAGAAATCGCCTTCGCCGCGTATGTACCTCACGATTATCCCTCGGAAGAATTGGAGCCGGGTTTGAGTGAAAAGGCGTTTTATGACCCGGTCAATTTTACCTACCCGGCGGGGACTCATATCTGCGAGGTGGAGATAGACCCGGAGACCGGTAAGGTGGAGGTCGTCCGGTTCACCGTGGTTGATGACTTTGGCACCATCATCAACCCGATGATTGTGGAGGGGCAGGTACACGGGGGAGTTGCCCAGGGGCTAGGGCAGGCTTTGCTGGAAAATTGTGTATATGACGAGGCTGGGCAGTTGCAGACCGGCTCCTATATGGACTACGCCATGCCAAGGGCGGACGATCTGCCGGCCTTCTCCGTGGACACTACCGTTACTCCCTGTACTCACAATCCCGTGGGCGCCAAAGGTTGCGGTGAAGCAGGCACCATCGGCTCGCCCCCAGCGGTCATCAATGCGATAACCCAAGCACTGGGTATCCGCGACATCAGTATGCCAGCGACTCCCGAAAAGGTGTGGCGCGCTCTAGGGGCGGGGAGGGCTCATGTATAACTTTAATTATCACCGCCCGACCAGTATTGATGAGGCGGTGAAGCAGTATGACGAGGCCGAGGACGGTCAGTATCTTGCGGGTGGTCATACCCTGATACCGACGATGAAACAAAGACTAAGCGCACCGACAGATCTGATTGATCTCAGTGGTATCAAGGCTATGCAAGGCATCACTCGGAGTGACGATGGCGCGGAGAAAATGCTGCAAATTGGTGCCCTGGCACGCCACGAAGAGGTGGCAAGTTCACCGATCGTCAAATCCATGGTACCGGTGCTGAGTGCCCTGGCAGGGGGGATAGGTGACGCCCAGGTTAGAAATCGCGGCACGCTGGGCGGCTCGGTGGCAAATTGTGATCCAGCGGCGGACTACCCGGCAGCAGTACTTGGCTTGAACGCCCAGTTGGTGACCAACCGCCGTAGCCTGGACGCCGAACAGTTTTTCATGGGGATGTTTGAAACTGCGCTGGATGAAGGAGAACTGCTGACCAGCGTACACTTCCCAAGACCCGAGGCGGCGGCTTATGTCAAGTTTCCGAACCCAGCGTCCCGCTATGCCCTGGTCGGCTTGCTGGTTGCCAAGACCAACGACGGGGTAAGGGTAGCGGTGACCGGTGCCGCTCCCGCGGTGTTTCGTGCCGCCGCAATGGAAGCGGCGCTGACGGATGACTTCAGCGTCTCCGCCCTGGATAGCATCCTGCTTCCGGCGGGCGATATGAACAGTGATATGCACGCCAGTGCCGAGTATCGCGCGCATCTCTGCACAGTCATGGCACAGCGAGCGGTCGCCGCGATTGTGGCGCAAGACCAGGCGCGAGCCCGCCAGGTCACTTCTGAAGTCACTTCTGAGAGCACTTCTTAAGATCGTTTCAGAGAGGCTTGTCTGGGGCAAATAATGCCTGATTGGCAGGATAGATAACTTGCAGGGCAAAGATGATTGAACCCGCGAATTCGGCAATTGCCTGGCTACCAGGCGCATCAATCAGCCAGGCCACCAGGACCAGCAGATAGCCGAGCAGATGATAATTGCTTGGCATGGGTGCGGCGACTCGCTCAAGATAGGATTGCACTGCGGCATGGGTGCGGTAAAAGGGCGTGGCAAGAAGTAGCAACAAAACCAGCCAGGGAAGCAGAAAGCCAGGTCGCCAGATAACCAGCAAACAGAAGACTGCCAAGACACTAGTCGCCACCAGGAAGAGGCTCCCTCGGGCTTGCCGCAGGACATATACCCGACGCGCAGAAACCAGAAAGGCAACCGTCATCGCCAGGACGCCGCCCCAGACGAGCAATCCCCCGGCAATGAAAGGCCGCCAGCCCTCAGCTTGAAACTCTGACAGAAATACCGCAAAGCCGAGCAGACTGCCTAGCGTGAACAGGGCGGCCGCTTCCGTCTGGTGGCGCAACCTGACTAGGTCTATAGATGGTATTTTTATTCTGGCTTTGTGCCTGAGCAAAAGGACCAGGGCATAGATGGTGACGACCGGATCAATCAGATAGTCCCAGAGATTATCCGATTCCAGGATGCCCAGTGCCCAGCAGGAATATGCCACCGCCAGGAGGGTGGCAGGCAGGAGGTGACCAAACCAGAGGCACCAGGCGAAGAGGGCAAAGAGAACGGGTGCTAATAATACCGGATAGTAACCCAGGGCGTAGAGGTCAAACCGGGTTAAGCCGAGTGCCGTCGGATAGAGTAGCAGTGCGGTGCTGACAATGACGGCGGCAATACAGAGCTCAGCATTGCTTGTCGGATTTTGCCTAGCACGCATTGCGACAGTCGGCAACAGACTGGTGCCGACCCGCCATGTAAACCATACCAGTGTCAGCACCGAGATGTCCCCGGTGATGATGCGTCCCCAGTGGGACAGGGAGATGCCGTCCAGGGGTATCAGGCAGAGGCTCAGCAGCACCGGGAAGCCAAGGAGCAGTAGCCAGGCACGGTCGGTGAATTTACCGATAAGAGCGGTCACCCCCATGGCAATGACCAGGGCGGTGCCAACCAGGGGAAGGTACAGACTAGTTACGCCTGTCAGGGGTGCCAGACTGCTCATCAGTTAGCTCGTTTCAGTAGCAGATAACCGATACCCAGGCAGATGCAGATGGGGGTCAGGGTGGCGAGTAGCGGCGAGAAGCCGAATACCAGGCTGGCGGGTGATAACAGATCCTGCAAGAACTTGAACAGGACACCAATGATAATGCCGCTCACTACACGCACCCCCATACTCGCCTCCCGGAGGGGACCGAAGACAAAGGACACAGCGACCAACACCAGGCTGAGGCTCGCCAGGGGTTGAAAAAACTTGGACCAGAATCCCAGCACAAACTTCCGGGTGTTCAATCCTTGATCTTGTAGGTGATTGATCTTGGTGCGCAGTTCCATCATGGACATCTTGTCCGGTTTGACGAGGATGTCAGTGCTGAGAATATCTGGCGTCAGACTAGTGTTCCATCTGAGCGCATCCAGGGCGGTTGTCGTTTTTGTAGGGCTATCCAAACGGGTGAGGATGACATCATGTAGCAACCAATAACCGGTTGCATCTTTCTGTGGATGAAAACTGGCACTCTTCGCCCAGAGGGTCATGCTTAGAGGCTGGTCAGGCTTGATGTCTGTATAGATCTCGCTGTAGATATCAGTATTCGGGGCGGCATCATTAGCAACAACATACTGATTGATATCTCTGATGGTGCCGTCTGGATTCACGGTGCGAAAGTGCATAAACCGCTTGCCTTCTCGGTACCAAAAACCACCTTCGGGAGTGATATTAAGTTCCATGGCATCTTCCTTGAGCAACCGGGCAGCACGCTCAAAATCCGGGAGCAGGAATTCGCCGACCAGCAAGCCCGTAGCGATCAGTGCCAGCGCAGGTTGCATCGCGGCGGCGGTGATGCGCCAGGTAGAGATGCCCGCAGAACGCATCACGATAATCTCGCTGTTGGATGCCAGGACACCAAGCCCCGTGAGGCTACCAATCAATGTTGCGAAGGGGAGGGCGTCGTAGATTATTCTCGGTAGGCTATAGGCAACATACTTGATCGCCAGCCAGATGGTGTAGTTATTTTTCATATCCTCTATTTGGTCAAGAAAAGTGAAAATGACCAGGATACCGACCAACCCTACTAGTGCGGTTAGCATCGCCAGGAGCAGGGTCCGTCCCAGATAGAGATCAAGTTGCTTCATAATTTCTTCATCACTTCTTAATCATTTCTTAATCGCGCTCCCGCCGGAGCCTGCTTGAACTGACATCAACGCGGAATTGCTCTCGAGGAATTTCCGTACAGATTGCCCTGAGCGCATCGGGTAATTCAATCTGATTTAAGGTTTCAAACCGCTCGCCGCGCATCCGACCAAAGACCAGAAATTTGTTCCCCCGAGCGGCTATCTTGAGCATAGCCTGATCCCGTAACCCGGCATCATTGCCGTAGTATCTGGGGTTAGTGGTCCGGACGATGGTATCCAGACCCAGGACAAAGGTGGCTCCGGGAAAGAGCCGGGACTTTTCCTCAAAAGTCGCGGCATTTGAGAAGACCAGATCATAGTCACCCAGGGCGACTTGCCGATCCTGCATTTCCAGAAAATCCAGGGGCGGCTTGTCAACATTCCAGATTGATATTTCAGGGAAGACGCTAGTGCCAAGAATCTCCCTGGCGGTATCCAGCAGAGCAATATGACCGTGATGCAATGGATTGAAGGTACCGGGAAGGAGGGCGTGAATTTTTTGTTTGCTTACTTGCTGCGTCTCAGGTCGCCTTCCGGACCCTGCTATGACATAGGCGGGTGCCTCTCGTAACAGGGTTTGCCAGGCAGGGCTGGCGTCATGGCGTCGCCGCTGTATCTTTATGCCTTGCGGGTCCTCAGGTGTCTTTAGCCCCAGGGTCTCGGCGATGGTGTTGAGGATGATATTTCGGCAGATATCTTCCTGTATCTGGCGGCTCTGATGCTTCTCCAGGGGCACATTGATTTCCAGGCTTGCTGCGTGACTCTGAACCGCCAGGTGGCATCTGTCCGCGCCCCGTCGGTCGCGATGGGTGGTGATGGCGGCAGTGGAACCAAGCCCGAATACAGCGGTATCAGGACTGAATCTGCTGGCTCGCTGCCATGCCACCATTGCCATGGCACGGGCGGTGCGGGCACTGCATAGTTGTTCGGGCATGGCATGGAGATACTGGCGTAGCGATTCTTCCTGATAGGGGATGATCGCTTCCAGTAGGGTTTGCGATGCGCCAGGGACCGAGAGGAGCTCGGCGATGGCGCTGCTGCCGCCGCCGGTTACCGCGAGGGCAAACTTGCCCGGGGCGGCATGTATTGCTTCAATGAGTTGTTGATTCAGCGCGGGTGTCCTCCTAACAGGATATTGACCGGACTTGCCGGGACGGGCATTTTAGCACCAGTGGGATTTTACCTTAAACACTGCGAGGAGAAATCTGATGCAAAAACAACTGGTGGCACAGCAGTACGGCAGGGTGGACATAGCAGGGTGGCTGGTGCTGCTGTTGATCCTGGGCGGCATATCGGCTCAGGCGATGGCATCCGAATCCGGATTGGAAGTACTCAATGCAGAAGAAGTCGCAGAGTATGCGTTTGAAATTGAAGAGACCGAGACAAAAGTGTCTGAACTATCCATTGCTCAGAACTATGTGTTGCGCACCTGGCGGCAGAAGATTGCTGAGCTGGCGGCAAGACAGTTGGGGGTGGTGCAACTCAGGGGAGACAGACGCGATCTGTTGACGCTACAGATGTTGGTGGACAAAAAGTTCATCAAGCCGGGTGATGTGCAGACCTGGCAGGGCATGGGCATGGTCTTTGGTGATCTGCTGGTCAAGGAATTTGCGTTACACTGGGTCAGTTATCAGGATGACCTGGGCATAAGCAAAGCCTTGCGCTATAAAAAAACAGACAATTATATATTTCCCGTGACCCTGTTTTCCAAACGGGTAGAGTTCAATGAAAATGTTGATCTGCTCAAAATCTTTGACAACTTAGCGGCGAACATAGCAACCATAAAGGCAAGAGAAGATGCCAGGATAAGGTTTAAATCACCATGATAGCCCGTTGTTTTAACATGCTATTACTAGCTCTCCCTGGTGAGCGCGAAGTTGAGTGCTGGAATCCAGTCAACCCATCGTCTCGCGCAGGTCTCACTGGGTTGCCGGTCTGAGATTCTGGATTCCAGCCTGGTCTGGAATGACGGACCGGGGGATGACGGACCGGGAGATGACGCCACCCCCATCATTGACATCTGCGGAACAGGTGTGTGGATTTAGGTATAATCCCCTATAAAATGTGCTCTTTCTCTGGAGGATGATGATGGCTGGTGACCGGTTCCAAGGCATGCTGAAGATTTTGTTTGTTGACCCGGCAGTTTATATTCTGGGCGACCTGTCGAAACAATCGCCAGTCATGTGGATCTTTGTTGCCTGGGGCTGGCTGGCGATGCTGGTGATGATATCCAGCTTCGTGGTGGATTTTTTGCCCTAGGCGCTCGCCTCAGCCAGTGCCGCATCCAGCCTGGTGATTACCCGGTCCCCAAATTCTTCTGTTGACACCACTTGCATTGCATCGCTTGAAGCCGCCAGATCTGGCGTTGAGTAACCATCCGCAAATACGCCCTGCATGGCATCCCATACTAACTTGGCTTCTTTATTCATGGCGAAACTCATCTCCAGCATCATGGCTACCGAGCCAATCATGGCATAGGGATTGGCGATATTCTTCCCGGCAATATCCGGTGCCGAGCCGTGGGAGGGTTCGTAGTATGCCTTCTCCGGACCAACGCAGGCTGAGGGCATGAGTCCGAGTGAGCCGAGGATGCCTCCGCACTGGTCACTCAAAATATCGCCAAACATATTCTCCATCACCATGACATCAAACTGTCCGGGGTTCAGGCAAAGGGCGGTGGCGGCGGCATCTACCAATAGCGGGATAACTTCCACATCTTGATAGTCCCGGTGTACCTCATCCAGCACTTCGTTCCAGAGGACGCTCGACATCAGCACATTGCTCTTGTGGATATTGTGTAGGCGTTGCTTGCGTTGCCGCGCCTGCTCAAAGGCAACTAGCAATACTTGTCGCACCTGGTCTTCCGTATATTCCAGCAACTCATGGACATATCGCTTGCCCGCTGTGTCCGTGCCTCGTTCCTTCTTGCCGAAGTAAAGCCCCCCGACCAGCTCCCTAATCAAGAGTATGTCAATGCCATCCTTGATGATTGTCGGTTTCAGGGGGGAAAAGTGCGCCATGCCTCGGCTCAGACAGACCGGACGAAAGTTTGCAAAGGTATTGTATCTGGCACGGAGGGGCAGTATGGCACCCCTCTCTGGCTGCTCGGCAAGGGGTATTTTCTGTGATTCTTCAAAGGACAAGCCTACCGGACCCTTGAGGATGGCATCTGCGGCGTCACAGATGGCTTTGGTCCTCTCTGGGAATGCCTTGCCTTCGGCAAAGTAGGCGGCGGCACCAAAGGGTGCTTCGGTCAGTTCAAAGCTGAGGTCTCTATGCGCCTCTATTACACCGAAGACTCGCACTGCCTGTGCCATGATTTCCGGACCTATAGCATCTCCCGGCAATATGGCGATCTTGTAAAGGCTGCTCATGTCAGATGACCTGATGTTAATACAAGGCTCTTAATAGATAAGTCTTAAAAGATAAGTCTTAATATATGACTCTTAATATATGAGGAAGGGCGCCCTCTCTTCCTGCCATTGTGTCTCGGCTTTTGTCAGTCTGTCGTTCAGGTCCTCAAAACTGGCGTTGGGATCATCCACCCATTCTCGCAGACCGGGACCACCGTTAATGACATCAATAGGGGTGCGCTCAAATTCGTATTCATAGGCATGATGTCGCCAGAGGGGATAGTCCTCCCGGTGCATCCTAATCAATTTTAACATGCCCGCCAGGAGCCGATAAGGTTTGAAGGCGTGATGGGCATAGCCGGGATAGTCCGTATGAAACTGGATGCCAGCACAGACTTCTCCCTGATGCTTGTGGAAGGTCGGCGTAAAAAAGCATTCCCGGAGCCAGACGCCGTCGGCCCAGGAGCCGAGCGGATTAGCGCCGGTTGGTGCCTTCTTTTTATCAATGGTCGCCATGAACAGGTCAGACAAATTAAGATCAGGCGCACCGATCACTTCCAGCGGGGTAGTTGTGCCGCGACCCTCAGACAGATTGGTGCCTTCAAGGAGCACCGTCCCAGGAAAGCATCTTGCCATGTTCAGACTGCTTGCATTGGGACTGGGGTTGACCCAGGGGCGTGTCATCACTGGCCAGCCAAAGCCGGGGCCAGCATCGGGGTCGTAGTCTGCCATCTTGATGACTCGCAGACTCTCAGTCGGGTTTTCATCGCCACGGAAAAAGCCAGCGAGTTCACCGGTCGTCAAACCGTGGCGGACCGGGATAGGCGCGCAACCAACGAAACTTTCCTGCCCGGCTTCAAGATACAGTCCGTCTATCGGTCGTCCAGCCGGATTGGGGCGGTCAAGTACCCAGAGTTCAACTCCTGCTTGGCGGCAAGCAGCAACGAAGTAACAGAGGGTTGTGATATAGGTGTAAATGCGGCAGCCAATATCCTGTAGATCAAACAGCACCAAATCCAAATCATCCAGCATGGCGGGAGTCGGATATCTGTTCTTGCCATAGAGACTGATGACCGGCAGTTGATGTTGTGTATCCAGATAATCGTCCGACTCCATCATGTTGTCCTGTCGGTCGCCCCGCAGACCATGTTGGGGACCAAAGGCGCGCACCAACTTGCAACCTGCCGCCACGAGCGCATCAATGGAATGTTGATTTGAGATGGTCACTGAGCTTGGGTGAGCAACGAGGGCAACCCGGCTGGTTTGTAATTTCCTGACAGCCGCTGCATCAAGAAGCAACTGATCAATACCAAATTGGAAGGTCATGTGATTTTGTTCAGCAACCTGTCGGTGGATCAGGGTACACTCTTTATGGACAAGAAGTTAAGGACACCTAGTTAAGGACAACCAGCGTCAGATCAAAGCATGCCAGAGAACAGAAAATCAGACTACGATTTTGACTTGTTTGTAATGGGAGTTGGCTCAGGTGGAGTACGCGCTGCTCGAATGAGCGCACAATATGGTGCCCGGGTCGCCACTGCGGAAGAGAAATACATGGGCGGCACCTGCGTCAATGTGGGTTGTATCCCCAAGAAGTTGTTTGTCTATGCCGCACAATTTTCAGAAGAATTTGCCCAGGCCGAGGGTTTCGGTTGGGGCAGGGCAAGACCGGACTTCACCTGGCATCAACTCCTGGCTAACAAAAACACGGAAATCAGTAGACTCAATGGTGTTTACAAAAAGTTGCTGGACGATGCCGGGGTAACTCATTTTGACGCCCGGGCGAGGATTGTAGATGCGCATCATCTGTCGGTTAATGGCAATCTCCTGTCAACCGAGAAGATATTGATTGCCACTGGCGGCTTGCCAACCGTCCCTGACTTCCCGGGCTCTGAGCATGTCATTACTTCTAACGAAGCCTTCTTTCTTGATGCCTTGCCGCGCCGTTGCTTGGTGGTCGGCGGTGGTTATATTGCGGTTGAGTTTGCTGGCATCTTCAAGGGACTGGGGGTAGATACCCAACTGTCATACCGGGGCGAGTTGTTTCTTCGTCGCTTTGATATTGATGTCAGGAAAATGGTGCAGGACGAACTGCACAAGAAGGGCATTGACCTGAGGTTTAATAGCCAGGTGCGGCGGATTGACCCGATGAATGATGGCGCCTTGCAAGTCCAGTTTGAAGACGGACAGACCCTGGAAACAGATCTCGTCCTTTACGCCACCGGCAGGGCACCAGCGGTTGCCGACATTGGTCTTGAGAAGGTCGCCGTGAAGTGTCGGGACAATGGCGCGATCATTGTGGATGAGGAATACAGAAGCAGCCAGGCGAACATCTTTGCGCTCGGCGATGTGACGGACCGCATTCAATTGACGCCCGTAGCGATTGCCGAAGCCATGTGTTTTGCGACTACCCAATTCAAGGCTGAGCGACAGGTAATGGATTACGACAACATAGCCACGGCGGTTTTTTGTCAACCCAACATAGGGGCAGTGGGCTTGACGGAAGACGAGGCGAGAGCAAGCCATGATGACCTGGCTATCTACCGTAGCCACTTCAAACCCATGAAACACAGCCTCAGTGGCAGTGATGAAAAATGCCTGATGAAACTGATTGTGGACCAGCAGACTGACCGGGTCCTGGGCGTGCACATGGTGGGCTCGGAAGCCGGGGAGATTATTCAAGGCGTTGCGATTGCCATGAAGGCGGGGGTGACCAAAAGCATGTTTGACGCAACGGTTGGCATACACCCGACCCAGGCGGAGGAGTTCGTCACTTTGAGAGAGCCGGTTGCAAAGTCGCTCCCAAGCCCAGTATAGATACAGCAGGAAGGAATTTTGATAAGGTGCGCCTTCGGCGCGCGCCCTAGCCTATTATACCTGGAACCATGACAGATGAAGCACTAGGAACATAGAATGCAAGAGAATTGGCTTGCCCTATTGACGGACTTTCTTAATCTGCTCGACTCTCTTCTGGGTGCTGCTTTCTATTTTCCCTTCCTGCTCCTGGGTGTGGGTGTATTTTTCACCATCTATTTGAAGTTCCCTCAAATCAGGTACTTCAGGCAAGCCATTCGTATTGTCCGGGGTGATTACAGCGACAAGAGCGCGAAGGGTGACGCCACGCATTTCCAGGCATTGACAACCGCCATATCTGGCACAGTGGGCACCGGTAATATCGGCGGTGTTGCCCTGGCACTTTATCTCGGTGGTCCGGCCGCGCTCTTCTGGATGTGGATGACGGCATTCTTCGGGATGACGACTAAGTTTGTGGAGGTTTCTCTATCCCATAAGTACCGACAAACGGACCGGGATGGGCACATAGTCGGTGGTCCTATGTATGTGATGGAGCGGCGGCTGAACATGAAATGGCTGGCTGTTTTTTTTGCAGTGGCGACGGTGATTAGCTCCTTCGGTACAGGCAACCTGCCCCAGAGCAACAATATCGCCAATGGCTTGAATCAAGCTTTTGGTATCCCCGAATGGTTATCCGGTGCCTTTTTGGCATCACTGCTCGCTCTGGTCATTATCGGCGGCATCCAAAGGATCGTGAAGGTGGCGGAAAAAATCGTGCCCTTTATGGCGGTGTTTTATGTGCTGGGTGCGCTTAGCGTCATACTTGTTCATTTACCCCAGACGATCGCTTCGCTGGGGCTGGTATTTCAAGACGCCTTCACCGGTTCAGCGGCAAGCGGCGGGTTTCTGGGTGCCACCTTTGTCTATGCATTCAATCGTGGTGTAAATCGCGGTCTCTTCTCAAATGAAGCGGGACAGGGTAGCGCGCCCATCGCCCATGCCGCCGCCAGGACCAAGCATTCGGCGTCTGAAGGCATGGTGTCCCTCTTGGAGCCTTTTATTGACACCATTGTGATCTGCACTCTGACCGGGCTCGTCATCTTGTCTTCCGGGGTCTGGACAGACAAGCATCTGAATGAATTTCAACGGTTTGATATGGATGTGATTGCTGGTAACTACGATGATCAGAAGACCGCCGACCGGGAGACGCTTTATGCCTATTTGAACTCGCCGACAGATACTTCGATAACTGGCTTTACGGGTGAGATCAGTATTGTCAATGGCATAGCGGAGCCTTTTACACCTGCTACACCTGCTACACCTGCTACACCTGCTACACCTGCTGCACCTGTCGCACCTGCCGGGATGGATGTTACCGAGGTTGAACCCCTGGCTACCCAGAGCGGCTACACCATCTTGCATAATCGTTCGGTCGCCGAGGAGGTGCGCTTCTTTGCTGGGGATCAACCCTATACCGGGCAGATTAATATCCTTGACGGCGCGTTGCAGGAGCCCTTGCGGGTGGTCGGCAAGTCCCTGATTCATTCCGTTGATTTGACCACGGAGGCATTTACCCGCGGTGTTTTTGGTGATTATGGCGGCTACATAGTAACCATCGGTCTGCTACTCTTTGCTTTTACCACGACGGTCGCCTGGTTCTATTATGGCGACCGGGCAATGACCTATCTGTTCGGACTCTCGTCAGTCATGCCGTACAAGATTGTTTATGTGATTGGTTTCTTTGTTGCTGCCATTGCCGACACCTCACTGATTTGGCTTATCTCTGCGATTACTATTGCGCTGATGACCCTGCCTAATCTGGCCACGATTTTTCTGCTTCGTCGTGAGATGCGGGACCTAGTGGCGTCCTACTGGGAAGCCTTTCATCAAGATTATCCAGAAAGGGACGACAGCCGCAATGAGCGCTGATGCATTCACGGCGGTGCGCCAGCAGGAGATTGCAGCACTCAATCTGAGGGTGGAAGAATTCACCCATCAGCCCACTGGTGCGAAGCATTTTCACCTTGCCACCGATTCGTCTGAAAACGCCTTTATGGTGGCATTTCGGACTGTGCCCGAGGACGGGAAAGGCGTGGCGCACATACTGGAACATACCGTGCTCTGCGGGAGTGAACGTTTTCCGGTGCGTGATCCCTTTTTCATGATGATTCGCCGGTCTCTAAATACCTTTATGAATGCCTTCACCACCAGCGATTACACAGCCTATCCCTTCGCCACTCAGAACCGGAAGGACTATTTCAACCTCATGGCGGTGTATCTGGATGCAGTCTTCTTTTCCAGATTGGACCCCCTGGACTTCGCCCAGGAGGGTTGCCGCCTGGAGTTTGAACAACAGGCTGATTCGGCATCGGATCTAGTCTATAGAGGGATCGTTTACAATGAAATGAAAGGTGCCACCAGCTCTCCGACCACCAGACTTTATGATGCCGTCCAGGCGCAGTTGTATCCAACAAGCACCTACCATTACAACAGTGGCGGTGATCCCGAGGCGATCCCAGACCTGACCTATGCTGAATTGATGGCGTTTTACAAGACTCACTATCATCCTGGAAACGCTATTTTTATGACCTTTGGCGATATATCCGCCCGGGAAAACCAGGAGCGCATCTCCCACTTGTCTCTGGACAAATTCAATTCGCCCTTGGATGCGCAGATTGTGGTGCATCCTGAGGTTCGCTATCAGTCGCCAGTGCGCGCTGAATTGACCTATCCGGTGGACGAGGAGGCTCAGTCCAACAAGACGCACATCGTTTTCGGCTGGCTCCTGGGTGCCAACACCGACCTTGAGATGCTACTCCGGTGTCAATTATTGTCGGATGTCCTGTTGAACACCAGTGCCTCGCCGCTACGCGAGGCTTTGGAGAAGACCCCACTTGCCTCGGCGCCATCTCCCCTCTGTGGTTTCCAGGAGGAACAGCGGGAAATGAGTTTTATGTGTGGTGTTGAGGGAAGTGATCCGGTGCATGCCGATGCCATAGAAGATTTGGTTCTTTCCGTGCTGGCGCAGGTGGCGGAGGAAGGTGTTCCCATAGAGCGGCTTGAAGCGGTGCTCCATCAACTTGAACTTTCGCAACGGGAAATTGGCGGCGATGGTATGCCCTATGGATTGCAACTCATCTTTTCCTGCATCTCGGCGGCAATTCATCGGGGCAATCCCATTGGCTTGCTTGATCTTGAGGCGACCCTTGCCGGGCTAGGGCGAGACATTGCCGACCCCGATTTTATCAAATCACTGGTGCGGGAACTGTTGCTTGACAACCCGCATAGGGTGCGGGTGGTCATGCAACCTGACCGGCACCTGGGGGCAGAGATGGTTGCTACCGAGAAGGCAAAACTCGCTGACCTCAAGACGCAGATGAATGCGGCTGAACGCCGTCAAGTCATTGCCCTCGCCCGTGCCCTTGAGACCCGGCAAAAGGCGCCCGAAGATAGTGAACTCTTGCCGCATCTGGGTCTGGAGGACATACCGAAACACAAGGATTTTTATACAGTGCCGCCACCCGGGCCGGGCAAGATACCCCTGACTGCCTGTGCTACCGGTACCAATGGCATAGCCTATTATCAACTGGTTGCCAACCTACCCGCCTTGTCAGAAGCGCAGCTAGGCTTGCTACCACTTTACTCATCTTTGGTAACCGAAGTTGGCTCCGCCCAGCGGGACTATCTTCAGACCCAGCATTTGCAGCACAGTGTTTCTGGCGGCATCTCCGCCTTCTCTTCAATCCAGGCATTGCCAGATGACCATGATGCGTATCGTGCAACCCATACCTTCTCCAGCAGGACGCTCAACCGGAAGGCAGGTCCCATGGTGTCCCTGCTCAGGGAAACTGCCCAGGAAGCAGGCTTCAAGGAATATGACCGGCTCAGGGATCTGGTGCGCCAGCTCAGGCTGAGACGCTTGAGTAGTCTTGCCGCTAGTGGTCATCACTACGCCATGCTGGCGGCATGCGCTCCCTTAGGTCCAATCCCTGGGCTCAGCAACCGGCTCTCAGGTATTCCGGGGGTTCTGGCACTGAAAAGTCTGGATGAATCTTTGGATGACGGCGACCAGTTGCACCGACTTGCTGACAGATTAGAAGAGTTGCAGCAGGCACTTATGACAGCAGAGCCTCGGGCACTGATTATTGCTGATGCAACTTTCCTGCCTGAATTTGTAGCTATTGTTTCCCGAGCCTGGCAGGACGCCGCCAACACACAAGTCGGCGCTGAGGCTCAGCTGCTTGTCCCTATGCCGCCTCAGCCAGGGGCAAACCCTGCCCAGGCGTTTGTGATTACTACTCAGGTTAATTCCTGTGCCAGTGCCTTTGCCACTGTGCCGGAATGTCACCCGGATGCTGTGCCCCTGTGGCTCCTGGCGAGGCTACTCAAAAACCATTTCCTGCATGCTGAACTCCGAGAAAAGGGCGGTGCCTATGGCGGTGGTGCCAGTTATAACCGCAGCAACGGCAGCTTCTGTTTCTATTCATATCGTGACCCGAATATCCATGACACCTTTGTAGCATTTGAGCGGTCTGTGGAGTGGGTTTTGGCGGCGAATATAAGCGACGAGATGCTGGAGGAAGCTGTGCTGGGTATCATTAGTGGCATTGATTCACCGGCGTCCCCGGCTGGAGAAATACGGCGCGCATATCACCAAGCCTTGTCTGGCAGAGATGCCGCCCACAGGGCGATGATTCGTAGCCGGGTCCTGGAGGTGGATGCCAGTGATATTAAACGGGTCGCCGAAGGCTACCTGACTCTTGCCGGCAGCAAAGCACTGGTCACCAGTGAACATCGGCAGGGAGAAATTGACCGGGAGTTTGAAACGATTCGCGTGACTATAGACTGAGAGGATGATTATTAGTATTTTCTGATATACCTGTCAGGCAGGAAATTAACCACTAGAAGAGAGGAATAGAAAATGGATAAAAGAGTTGACTTAACCGCCGCTGACGGCTTCCGTTTCTCAGCCTATCAGGCAAGCCCGGAAGGCAATATCAGGGGCTCTGTCCTGGTGATTCAGGAGGTGTTTGGCGTGAACATGCACATCCGTAGCGTGTGTGACAGATACGCTACCGAAGGTTATCTCGCCGTCGCCCCATCCCTCTATGACCGAGTTGAAGCCGGTATTGAGTTGGAGTACAAGGATGAGGATATGGCGCGTGGCGTCAAGATTGCGCGCCAGACGCTCAAGCAGGAAGACACTCTTGCCGACCTCCAGGCAAGCGCCGACTATCTGGCGAAGCAGGGTAAGGTGGGTGTAGTTGGATACTGTTTTGGTGGTTTGATGGCATGGCTCTGCGCCAGCCATACACAGCATATTGCTTGTGTTAGCGGTTACTATGGCGGTGGCATAGCCCAGGCACTTGACCATAGGCCGCAGGTGCCTACCATTTTGCACTTCGGTGAACAGGACTCGCACATTCCCATGTCAGAAGTGAATGCCGTGAAGGCTGCTTATCCAGATCTGCCGGTATATGTCTATGATGCCGACCACGGATTTAACTGCGACGCCCGTGGTAGTTATAATGAGCCTGCTGCCAATCTGGCAAAGGAGCGAACCCTGGCATTGTTTGCCGAGCATCTTTAAGGGACTTTAATGGGCTGAAGGAACAGGTCGCGACCTGTCCTCGGCGGTGCCCATGACGCTTGCCACATCAGGCTCGCGACTTAGGTCTCGGTGGCAGGCGCGAAGGCCGGATTTATCGCCCTATCATTCTTCCAACAGTATCGTGTCACGAAAGATTTCCGAATATGCCCGATAAGAAAAAGCCATTTCTGATTATTCAACTCCGACCCGAAGATGAGACATCAAACAAGGAGTTTGAAGCCTTTTTGCAATATGCTGAGCTCAGGGAAGATGAGGTAGTCAGAGCTCGGGTTGAGCGTAAGGGACTACCGGAGATTCACCTGCCAGATTACGCCGCCATTATCGTTGGTGGCAGTCCGCTTGATGTGAGCAGTCCCGAAAAAGAAAAGAGTGCAATACAGAAAGAGATTGAACTGGGCTTTATGAGATTATTAGCCCGGATGGTAGCGACGGATTTCCCATTTTTTGGTGTCTGCTCCGGTAGCGGGTTGTTAGGCACCTTTTGCGGGGCGAGTATTTCAACAAAATACAGCGAGGCAGTGGGGGGAGCAGATGTCATGCTCACGGCGGCAGGGGAAAAAGATCCTCTGCTGAGCGGATTCCCAACGAAATTTCGCGTCCTGGTTGGACACAAGGAGGCATGTGATGAGATCCCGCCAGGCGCGACATTATTGGTGCGATCCCAGGCATGTCCGGTGCAGATGTTTCGGGTGAAAAACAACATCTATGCTACCCAATTTCATCCCGAGGGAGATTATGAAGGATTTGCAGTACGCATTAACGCATACAAGCATCATGGGTATTTCCCGCCGGAGACCGCTGATGCGCTACTTGCCAAGATTAAAAATGAAGATACGCCGGTGCCAAAGCAAATACTCAGCCGATTCGTTAATCGCTATCGGAATTGAATAGACGGGGAGAGTATTTTGAATCATCAATATCAACCCCTTGCAGACAGAATCAGACCCAACAAATTGCAAGAGGTGGTGGGACAACAACACATTCTGGCAAAACAAAAACCACTATACACGGCTATTGAAAATGGTCAGTTGCATTCCATGGTGTTTTGGGGTCCGCCGGGTACAGGAAAGACCACCCTGGCAAAATTACTCGCCGGGCATTGCGATGCGACTTTTATTTCCTTGTCTGCCGTCTTGTCTGGGGTGAAGGATATTCGTGAGGCAGTAAAGGCTGCAAAGCATAGATTGCAAGCAGATCAAGGCAAGACCATTTTATTTGTGGACGAGGTGCACCGATTTAACAAGGCACAACAGGATGCGTTTCTGCCGCATATTGAAAATGGCACGATAATTTTTGTAGGGGCGACCACGGAAAATCCGTCCTTTGAATTGAACAATGCACTCTTGTCTCGGTTGCGTGTGTATGTGCTGAAAGCCTTGTCGGTTGAGGATATCGTTACACTGATTGAGCGGGCACTGCAAGATGCGGAAAAAGGTTTGGGGCAATTACAGTTAACCATGCAGCCAGAGGATATTCGGCAACTTGCAGATATGTCCGATGGCGATGCGAGACGTGCATTGACTTTGCTTGAAATTGCGGCGGACCTGGCGGAAGAGGGTTGCGTGACCAGTGAGTTAATCACGGAAGTTATGGCTGGCGGTAGCCTGCGCCGATTCGATAAGGGCGGTGAAGCCTTTTACGATCAAATTTCTGCCTTGCATAAATCAATACGAGGGTCTGACCCGGATGCCGCCCTTTATTGGTTTTGTCGCATGATAGATGGTGGGTGTGATCCAATGTATATCGCCCGTCGGGTCGTCAGAATGGCTTCCGAAGACATAGGTAATGCTGATCCCAGAGCATTGCAAATCGCCCTTGCCGCCTGGCAGACCCAGGAACGACTGGGCAGCCCTGAAGGCGAGTTAGCACTTGCCCAGGCGATTGTCTATCTGTGCGTGGCGGCAAAAAGCAATGCCGTTCATACAGCGTTTAATCAAGCCATGTCCGTTGCCAAACAATACGGCTCTCTGGAGGTGCCATTACATTTGAGAAACGCACCAACCAGGTTGATGAAGGAACTCGGATATGGAAAGCAATATCGCTACGCGCATAATGAGCAAAATGCCTACGCAGCAGGCGAGAATTATTTCCCGGATGAATTAAATGCAGAAGTTTTTTATCAGCCTGTGGAGCGCGGCTTGGAGATTAAAATAAAAGAAAAACTGGCGCGACTGCGTTTGTTGGATAAACAGGTTAAGGCGGGGGATGTTCAGAACTAGATTGCTCTCAAGCAGTAGCCTGGAGCCGTTTGATGATGTTTGTAACGCTGGTCTCGGGTTCGGCGACATCAAATGGCAGGCAAAGCAGACGCAAATTGTTATCAATCTTGTAAAGAAACCGTTCCTTGAAATATTTCGTTTGAGGGTAAATCAGCGCGACTGTTTTACAGTCGTGTTTTTTCCCATAAGAAAATAACTGATACATGTCCGACTGGCGGATGTCATGCTTCAAACCAGTATCATTTTCATTGATACGTTTCCATTTCGTGTCCAGAATAAATTTGGTTTGATTGTTTTGCAAGGTAATGTCCGGCCGCATTTGGAATACTTTTTTGCCGTCTGTCTCCGCTAGATATTGCGATGCATCTTGAGTCTTCACGGTAAAGTGGTTTTGGTATTTATGAAAACTGTGCACGACAAAATCCTCAAAGATCTGCTCCATCGGAAACAGCAAACAATGTTCAATATGCTTGCCAGAAAAGGTTGCTAAACCCTGTCCAAACAGAAATAGACCAACCCATTGCATCACCGCTTGATAATGTTGCATGGCGCGGTCAACTTTATGTTTACGCCAATCGCCATCGTGATTTTTTGATACCGGAATGTCGTTGAAATAAATTTTCATCTGATGTAAGAGTTGTTGATTGTGTGCTTGTTGCACCAGGGGTTTGAGTTTATTAATTGTGCTATGAATAAGACGATTGGCTGGGCGGTTCGCATTGAAATCATCATATTGCACATAAAATCGTGCGCGGTTGGTATGATTTTCTCGTGTATGTTGGGGGAATAAAATGCGTCCCTTTAGGCAGGGCAGATTTTCTTCAACCAGTTGATAGTGCTTCGCCAGTCCGCGTTTTGTGAGTCGTATCAGATTCTCCAAAAACAACTGCACAAAAATTTCCAGCATGGTGAATTTTTGTAAAGCGCGAATGCTGCTTTCATTAAACTTCGCGTACTTAATGTTCCGCCAGGTGCGGAGCATTTGTAAAAAGACCTGCTTGGTTTGCGTTGCGTCATCATCGCCGTCACTGAAATCCACTTTAGGTAGGATTTCTAGCACCTTGCCTTTGCGTGTCTGAATAATGCCGACATAATTTTGTGCTTTTAATTTACCATTGCGTAATTCCAGCGCTGGGCGGTATTTGCCTTGTTTATCGTGCGTATTATTCTGCGCAAATTCTTTTAACTCTTTAATTTCATCGGAATTAAAGTTGGTGCTTTCTTTGTTGAGTTCCTCGTATTCGCGGACAATTTGTGGTTTATTCGTCATCGTCTGCGCGCCTTTGTTTGGAGGCGTAAATTTGGGTGTAACTATCGATACTCGTCCATTTGTGGTCGTCTGCATCAATTAACTCATAAATCAAACGCTCGGTATCCACCAATTCTGTGTCGCTGAACAAGGCGCTTTCTATTTTGGTGGCGGTCACGAATTTATTCTTGTTCAATACAAGTTCAATTTTTTCCCAGTCGTCATAAAAATATTCTTGTAGCAACGGAATAATTTTATTTTTGAAGACACTGGAAAGTTCTTCAATGCTGTTCACGCCGATAAAATAACTGTGGCCAATTTGATGTTCACGATCAAGTAAGGCGGTGATACGTTTGTTCATTGTCGCCAACAATGTTTGGCAATTCACACCGTCAATGTCCGTGCTAATTTTCTCATGTTCAGG
>DKIG01000018.1 GCA_002454165.1 Gammaproteobacteria bacterium UBA6724 | reverse complement strand
CCAAACCGATGTCATTTGCTTCCCGCCATTCAACTGTTTCATCACCTGATGATTAAAAGTGTATTTCTTTTGCTGCTCCGATTTTTTTGCCCATATAAGAGTCTCCGTTGCATTGGTGAATCTAACGCCCCGAAAGTTCGGCATTGGATTGGTTTTATGCCATTGAATATCGTTGAGGATCCAAAATCCCAAATCCATCATAATCTTGCCAACCCGAAAAATATTATGGTAGGAGCCAATCACCCAAATCGTGCCATCATCAGCCAAGACTCGACGGCATGCGACGAGCCATTGCTCGGTGAATTCATCATACTTGGCGACCGATGAAAATTGATCCCACGGATCATCGACGCCATCCACCTTGGTTTGATTGGGGCGATACAGTTCTTGTTTTAGTTGCAGATTGTAAGGCGGATCGGCGAAGATCAGTTTTGCGGATTTTCTCGGTAGCCTTGCTAATACCTCAATACAAGCGCCGTGGTAGATTCGATAGCCAGATCCGACCGCATCGTATTTTGAGAATTTTAGATTTTTCTGCATTATGCAATGCACCGTTTCTGTTTAGCCATTCGTTGCGCGTCCATTGTCATGCCCGCGCAAAAGAAAATCAAGGCGACAGCGACGGGACGACGGCGTGGCACGACGACGCATGTCGCCTTTATGTAGTCTCTTGTCGTAAATTGGATACATATAAATCAAAACCAGCACAAAATGCGCGCGATAAATCCCGCTTAAGCGGTTCAATCTGGGGTCATCTATGAGTCAGCACAGTCCCCGTCGCCGTAGTGGTGGAAGGAAGGCTAAACGGGCAGCGCGACAGCAGGTTCAGACTGAGATTACCGCCTTTATTGAGCGGAAGATTCCCTATTTTGATTATCTGGATGAAGAGAGCCTGTCTCTCATTGAGCACAATGCCGATAAGGTGCTGGAGGAGATTGGCATTGAATTCCGTGACGACCAGGAAGCCCTGGGGATACTCAAAGATGCTGGTGCCGATGTAGATGGTGAACGGGTGCGTTTCCCCTCTGGTATGTGTCGGGCAATCATCCAGGCTTCCGCGCCAGCCGAGTACACCCAACACGCCAGGAATCCTGAACGCAATGTCATCATTGGCGGCGATCGCACGGTGCTGGTGCCAGCCTACGGTTCACCCTTTGTGAGAGATCTTGACCAGGGGCGTCGCTACGCAACGATTAAGGACTTTGAAAACTTCGTAAAATTGGCTTATCTGGCACCTGGTTTACATCATTCTGGCGGTACCGTCTGTGAACCGGTTGACCTGCCGGTGAATAAACGCCATTTCGACATGATCTACAGTCATTTGAGATACAGCGACAAACCCTTTATGGGCTCGGTCACTCATCCCGACCGGGCTCAGGACACGGTGGACATGGCGAAACAGGTCTTTGGCGATGATTTTGTTGAACAAAACACCGTCTGTACCAGCCTGATCAATGCCAACTCGCCCATGACCTTTGATGCAACCATGCTGGGCGCGGCGAAGGTGTACGCACGGCACAATCAGGCAACTATCATTTCTCCATTTATTCTTGCCGGTGCCATGTCGCCTGTCACCCTGGCTGGCACGGTGACGCAGATTCTTGCGGAGGCACTGGCAGGCATGGCATTTATTCAGATGGTGCGGCCCGGGGCACCAGTGGTGTTCGGGACCTTTGCCAGCGCGGTGTCCATGCAAAATGGGGCACCGACTTTTGGTACTGCCGAACCCTCCATCGTACTCTACGCTGCCGCTACCCTGGCGAGACGATTGGGAGTGCCTTTTCGGAGTGGCGGCGGACTCTGCGCGGCAAAAATACCGGATGCCCAGGCTGCTTACGAATCTGCTAATACCCTGCAAACGGCAGCCATTGCCGGCGTGAATTTCATGTTGCACACGGCTGGCTGGCTTGAGGGCGGGCTGAGTATGGGCTATGAAAAATTCATCCTGGACATTGATCAGGCTGCCATGATCAAGATTCTGCTAGAGGGCATGGATATGTCGGAAAACGGCCAAGCGATGGATGCCTTGCGGGCAGTTGGTCCCGGCGCGCACTTCCTCGGTTGCGAACACACCCAGGCTAATTTTGAAACTGCCTTTTATCGTTCCATCGTTGCCGACAACAACAGTTTTGAACAGTGGCAAGCAGATGGCTCGTTGGACGCCGCACAGCGCGCCAATCTCATCTGGAAGACCATGCTAAATGAGTATGAAGAGCCACCGCTTGAGCCAGCGAAACATGAAGCACTGCTCGACTTTATCAACAGAAGGAAAGCATCTTTCCCGGATAGCAACTATTAAGTGTTTTGTATCCATTATAAAAAACAATGCACGGAGTAAAGGACGCAGCCATGAGTGACGATATGTATGACGAAGAAGATATCGTTTTGTCTGAACTATCAGATGAAGAGCTAACTCAGCAGATGCATGACGATCTTTACGACGGATTAAAAGAAGAGATAGAGGAAGGCACCAGGATCCTGCTTGACCGGGACTGGCCCGCTGACAAGGTGCTGTCCGACGCGCTGGTGGCGGGTATGACGATAGTCGGCATAGATTTTCGTGATGGCATATTGTTCGTGCCCGAGGTGTTGCAGGCGGCAAATGCCATGAAGGGCGGCATGGCGATATTGAGACCCCTGCTGGCGGAAACCGGTGCAAAGCCAGTTGGTACCATGGTGATTGGCACGGTAAAAGGGGACATTCATGATATTGGCAAGAACCTGGTGACCATGATGATGGAAGGCGCGGGTTTTGAGGTAACGGACATTGGTATTAACAACTCTGTTGAAGCCTATCTTGAAGCCTTGGAAAAATACGAACCGGATATTCTCGGCATGTCCGCCTTGTTGACGACCACTATGTCCTACATGAAAGTCGTTATAGATGCTCTGGTTGAACGCCAGTTGCGTCACAAGTACATAGTGATGGTGGGCGGTGCGCCGCTGAATGAGGAGTTTGGCGAAGCCGTGGGCGCCGATGCCTATTGTCGTGACGCGGCGGATGCATCGGAGACTGCGCTCAGACTCGTGACCGAGAAGCGGGAGGCAGCCAGTGGCTAAATCTGCAAGAGCCGTGATAATTCCCATAAGCCAGAGTGGTCGGGATGGCCGGGATGATGGTCGGGATAAAAGCCCCGCTACTCCGGCAACCACCCTGGTGATAGCCTGTGGTGCGCTTGCCAGGGAACTGATGGCGCTCAAACATCAGGTTGGCTGGGAGCAGATGACACTCAGGTGTCTTGATGCCCGGTTACATAATCGTCCAGAGAAGATTCCGGCACTGCTGGAGACGACTATCCGGCAACATCAGGCAGACTACGACCAGGTGTTTGTTGCCTATGGTGACTGCGGCACCAGTGGCGGGATTGACGCTGTCCTTGCCAGGACCGGTGCCAAGCGTCTGCCGGGACCCCATTGTTATTCCATATTCGCGGGAGAGGAAACCTTCGTCAGATTGTCTGAGGAGGAGCCGGGAAGTTTTTATCTGACCGACTTTCTGGCGCGTCACTTTAAGCGGCTCGTCATTGAAGGTTTGCAACTCGGCACCTATCCTGAATTGAAAGCTACCTTCTTCGGGAATTACAAACGGCTGGTTTATCTCTCCCAAAGCAGAGATGAGAGGCTTCAGGTGCTTGCCCGGCAGGCGGCAGACTTTCTGGGGTTGGAATATATGCACCATCACACGGGTCTGGGCAATCTTGAAGCGGCACTGCCCAGCCGGTTAATCGCTCGAGGTTGAGATGCAGATCATCCATGTGTATTGGCGTGATATTCCCGCCCAGGTTATCGTCAAACATAACCGGGTGCGGGGCAGAGCGGCATTGAATTCAAAATTCCAGAAAGCCATTGACCGGACGGCAATGCGGGTCGGGAAGGGCAGCAGTGCCGCCTATATGGAAGAGTGGCGACGGGAGACGGTGAGTTTGTCAAAAACGGCGCTATCAAAAATCGCCTTGTCAAAAACCGCCACCATGACTGTCGATGACCTGACCGCCATTGCTGAGGCAGAGGTAGAAGCCATCACATTTCGCTACACTGACGCAGACTTGAAAGATCTGATAGCACAGGGCGGCCTGGCGGAGTCTTCAGTTGAAAAGTGTTAGATACTGGTCAACCCGCAACGCGGGTTGGCTAGACCGTTTCTATGAAGCGCTGACAAGAGGCATGGGTTTCCTGCATCCGCTGTTTGCGCTTATTGGCTATAAACGATTGGAGTTACCCGTAATCAAATTTGAAAGCCTTGTGAAGGGGTTTCTGTTTGATTCCCAATCCTGCGGCCAGTGCATTCTTGGCGCAACGGGTATGGTGTGTCCGATGAACTGTCCCAAGTCACTCCGCAACGGTCCCTGCGGCGGCGTGCGTCAAGATGGCAGTTGCGAGATCAATCCTGCCATCACCTGCGTCTGGGTGTCCGCCTGGGAGGGTAGCCAACGTATCACCCAGGGGGTGGAGAAAATTCAGATAATCCAGCCGCCGGTGGACCATAGATTGCAAGGAAGTTCTGCTTGGCTCCGGGAGTTACGCAGAAGGCACGAGAAAAAAAGAGCATTGCATGCAATTTGATGATGAACCCGTCGCCGGTGAAAATCTGCCGATACTGCCCGGGCATAACTCTCCCGGCAGGCTTGAACGGATACTGAGGGCGGGTGCCTTTACCGTCACCGCCGAAATAGCACCGCCTGATTCCGCCGACCCCCACGAAGCCTATGTCCGAGCGCGTCTGTTTGACGGCTATGTGGATGCGATCAACGCCACGGATGGTTCTGGTGCCAACTGCCACATGTCTAGCGTGGGTATGTGCTCCCTCCTGACCCGGCGCGGCTATTCCATGGTGATGCAAATTTCCTGCCGGGACCGGAACCGTATTGCGATCCAGGGTGATGTGCTCGGTGCTTCCGCCATGGGAGTGTCTAACCTGCTTTGTCTAACCGGTGACGGTGTAGAATCAGGCGACCACGCTGCCGCCAAATCCGTGTTTGATCTGGATTCTATGAGTTCCCTTGCCATGATTCGTAGTATGCGTGATGAGGGCAGGTTTTTGAGCGGGCGGGAAATTACATCCCCGCCCCAGGTGTTTCTCGGTGCTGCCGCCAATCCCTTTGCTCCGCCCCTGGATTATCGTCCTCTGAGATTGAAGAAGAAGATCGCCGTAGGCGCCCAATTTATTCAGACCCAGTACTGTTTTGACATTGAACGCTTCAAGGAGTACATGCAGGAGGTCAGGGATTTGGGATTACATGAAACGGTGTTTATCCTGCCCGGTGTTGGACCTCTGGCATCCGCCAGATCAGCCGAGTGGATCCGGCGTCATGTCGCCGGGGTGCATATTCCCGATGCCATCATCAAACGTTTGAAGGGCGTAATTGGCGCCAAGGCTCAGGCCCAGGAAGGCGTCAATATATGTATTGATATGGTGCATGAGTTGAAGGACATCATTGGCGTTCATGGGATTCACATTATGGCTTACAAACAGGAGCATCGTGTGCCAGAAATAGTAGAAAAAACTGGTGTGCTGGAAGGTCGGATACCCTGGCAACCCGGTGCTGATGAAGCCGTGCAAGGATACAAAAGGAGTAAAGCAATATGACAACAACACTGCTGAGTTCTGCCACCAGGGAAGTCAGGATCGGTTTTGATGAACCCTTCGTCATCATCGGCGAGAGAATCAATCCAACTGGTAGAAAGGTGCTGGCGCGTGAAATGAAAGCAGGTGACTTTAGCCGGGTTGAGGCGGATGCGATTGCCCAGGTGAAAGCAGGTGCTCAGATGCTTGATGTCAATGCCGGGATACCATTGGCAGATGAACCGGCAATTCTGGCGCAAGCCATCAAACTGGTTCAGTCCGTGACCGATGTACCCCTGTCCATTGATTCCTCAATAGTGGAGGCGCTTGAAGCAGGATTGGCAGTCTATCAAGGGAAGCCGTTGGTCAATTCCGTTACCGGAGAAGACGAGGTGCTAGAACGGGTGCTACCACTGGTTGCAAAATATGGTGCGGCGGTGGTCGCCATTTCCAATGATGAAACGGGTATATCGGAAGATCCAAATGAACGTTTTATCGTGGCGAAAAAAATAGTTGAGCGAGCGGCGGACTATGGCATCAGTCACGAGGATGTCATCGTTGATCCCTTGGTCATGCCCATCGGTGCCGTCAACAGTGCCGGTAAGCAGGTTATGGAACTGGTTTACCGATTGCGTAATGAATTGCATGTCAACACAACCTGTGGGGCTTCCAATATCAGTTTTGGCTTGCCCAACCGGAATGGTGTAAACGGTGCCTTTCTCGCCATGGCTATTGCTGCGGGCATGACCTCAGCGATCACCAGCCCCCTGCATGAGGAGGTCGTCCAGGCTGTGCGCGGTGCCGATGTGATGATGGGTCATGACCCGGACTGCGCGAAATGGATCAGGGCATATCGTGAACCCTTGGCAGAAGTTACGGACACGGGCAGACGCCGTCGTCGTCGCCGAGCCTGAGTCGGCACCGGCTGAGCGAAGGGTGAAAGAGGGGCGATGCCTGAGCAGGCAGGCACCTGAGGTACAAGAGCGATGACCGATACAGTCAAGGTGGTATTCACTCCCTCTGGGCACCGCGGTGAATTCCCGGTCGGGACCTCGCTGTTGGATGCCGCCCGGCGGCTTGGTGTTGATCTTGACTCAATCTGCGGTGGGCGCGGTCTCTGCGGTCGCTGCCAGATAGTCTGTACCAGCGGTTCCTTCCCTAAACATTCACTGGTGTCAGACCTGTCTCACCTGTCGCCGATTTCCGCCACAGAAATTCGTTATAGCGAGAAGAAAAAGCCCCTGGCACATAACCGCAGGCTGGGTTGTCACACCCTGCTCTTGGACGATGTAGTAATTGATATTCCGCCGGAGAGTCAGGTACACCAGCAGGTGATCCGCAAGGAAGCCGAGCATCGGGATATTGAACTGGATCCTCTGGTCAGACTGTGCGCCGTCCAGGTATCCGCGCCAGAACTTGAGCATTCTTCCAGTGACCTTGAGCGTCTCGTTGATGCCCTACAAAGTGAATGGCAGGTGACAGTATCCAACTGTGATGTCTCGGTCCTCTCCAGTTTACAAGCCAAGCTGAGAGCCAAGGATTGGTTTGTTACCGCCGCTATCCATCAGGAATCGGAAATCATCGCCCTCTGGCCAGGTTTGCATGAGCGGGTCTTTGGGCTAGCGATTGATGTCGGCTCAACCACTGTCGCCGGGCATCTTTGCGACCTTACCACCGGCGAAGTCTGCGCCAGTGGTAGCCTGATGAATCCGCAAATACGTTTTGGCGAGGACCTGATGAGCCGTGTCTCCTGGGTGATGATGCACCCAGAAGGCGCGGCCGAGCTTACCCGGGTCATCCGGGAAGGTCTGAATCAACTAGTAGCGCAGGTTGTTGACCTCGCTGGTATAACGGCTACCGACATTCTTGAGGTGACGCTCGTGGCGAACCCGGTGATGCACCATATTCTCCTGGGTATCAGCCCCGTGGAACTCGGCGGTGCGCCCTTTGCGCTCACCCTGGCGGCGGCGTTGCATCTGAAAGCCAATGACCTTGCCCTTGACATTAACCCGGGCGGACGGATCTATATCTTGCCGTGTATCGCCGGCCATGTTGGCGCGGACACAGCAGGCATGATCCTGTCCGAGGCACCTTATGAACAGGAGCAGTTGACCCTGCTGATTGATGTGGGCACCAATGCGGAAATAGTTCTTGGTAACAGCAAGAGGCTCATGGCTTGTTCAAGCCCAACGGGACCCGCTTTTGAGGGCGCGCAAATCAGTTGTGGCCAACGGGCAGCCGTCGGAGCCATAGAAAGGGTCAGGATTGATCCGATAAGCCTGGCACCGAGAGTCAAGGTGATTGGCGGTGATCTCTGGTCCGACGAGGATGGTTTCACGGAACAAGCGTCCCGGACTGGCGTGACCGGTATATGTGGCTCTGGCATTATTGAAGCGGTAGCGGAAATGTATCTCGCCGGCATTATTAGTGCTGAAGGCGTGATTGTCAGCGGTGTTGATGCTGAGCTGTCTGGCGGAAACCCCAGGCTGGTTGCCGATGGTCGTACCTGGTCCTATCTCTTGTATGACGGCGAAGTGACTATCAAAATAACGCAGAACGACATCCGACAAATCCAGTTAGCTAAGGCTGCCTTGTATGCGGGCATCAAGTTGCTGACGGAGCATTTCTTTGTAGAGGGCGCTGTAGAGACAGTTGACCGTATCCGCCTAGCAGGGGCCTTCGGTAGCCACATTGATGTTACCCATGCGATGATCATGGGCTTGATCCCGGATTGCGAACTTGAAAATGTTTCCAGCGCCGGCAACGCGGCCGGTACCGGTGCCCGCATCGCATTGCTTAACAAGGCATCCAGACAGGAAATTGAATCTCTTGTCCGGCGGATTGAAAAAATAGAGACTGCCACGGCACCGCGGTTTCAGGAGTTTTTTGTTGAGGCAATGGCCTTCCCGCATCAAACTGATCCCTTCACAAAATTGTTTTCGCAGATAGATAAACCCCTGCTGAAGAATACCGAGAAAGCGATGATGGCAAACCTACCGACCAGCAACAAGTCGTCAAGACGCAACAGACGACGTAGCAGGCAAAGATGAATATTCCCGTCACCTGGTCAGATGGCGAAAGTATCCGTTTGCCGGTCTTGTGGTTGCGTGATAACTGCAACTGCACTGAATGCAGACTAGAGCAGACTGGGGAAAAGAAGTTCCATCTCGGCACCGTGCCGCTTGATCTTGAACCAGCGGAATACAGGGTGGAAGCAGATGTATTGCACATTCGCTGGCAGGACAACCATGCAACCCAGTACACCAGGGAAGACATCAGTTGCGTGGTTGCCACTGCCGAGACCGGGATCAACAAGAACTGGCAAGCCTGGGATAAAGACTTCAAGCCGGCGCGAGTTGATTACCAGGATTTCCTGGACAGTGATCAGGTGGCGATAGTAGCCATAGAGGCATTTCTCCAATCTGGCGTGATAATACTTGAGCAGGCACCGACGGAACCCGATCGGATGGAAGCTCTGAGACCGCGGTTGGGACCCATCCGCGAAGTTTTGTTTGCCCGTATTCACAATGTAGAGGTGGACCCAGCCGGCTACAATGTAGCGCATACAGCCTTGCCACTTCTGCCTCATAATGACTTTGCAAGTTATTCCTGGCCCCCCAGCGTCCAGGCATTGCACATGTTGTGCAATGAAACCTCGGGCGGAGATTCCATCGTCGTTGATGGCTGGGGGATATTAGGTCGTTTTCGGATTGAAGACCCGGAAAAGTTTGAAGTCTTAAAAAGCGTGGAGGTTCCTTTCCGTGAATTTGACGATAACAATGAAACCTTTACCATCGCGCCGATCATCCAGTGTGCCGCCAATGGTGACATCCAGGTATTCAGATATTCTAATCAATTGATGCAGCCGATGGATCCTACCCGACCAGAGATTGAAGATTTCTATCGCGCCTATCATAGTTTGAGTCAGCGCATTGTCGGGCTGGAACACCGCATCAACTTCAGGCTGGAGGCCGGGCAAATTCTGCTGGTGGCGAGCCATCGGGTGCTCCATGGCCGGGAGGCATTTGAGCCCAGGGGTCGACGGCATTTGCAGGATGCCTATTTTGAGCATGACAATATACGGAATCATTTGGTAGTGCTAAATAGAAGGGCTATCTTATAGAAGGGCATAGGATAGAAGGGCATAGGAGGATGAAAAATGGCTAAGACAGTTTCTTTCAATGCAATGGATGCTGGCACTAGAGAAGATTACGATCTTGTGTTTGCACAGGATAGGGGTAACACCGCCCACCAGGCGGAGCGGGTGTTTGAGTGGCTCCAGATGATGGATGGCGACTCGCCCTACAAGATCAGCCGGCTGGGACATTCCCTGCAAACCGCGACTAGGGCAGAAGCGGATGGTGCTGATGAGGAAATGGTCGTCTGCGCGCTACTACATGATATTGGCGACATCCTGGCACCTGCGAATCATTCACAGGCAGCAGCGGCTCTGCTACGCCCCTATGTGAGCAAAAGAAACCACTGGATTGTCGAACATCATGGCTTGTTCCAGGGGTATTACTGGTTCCACCATTATGACCAGGACAGGAATACAAGAGACAAATTCAGGGAGCATGAGCACTATGCTGCTTGCGTTGCCTTTTGCGCTGACTGGGACCAGAAGTCCTTTGACCCTGAGTATCCGACCCTGCCACTGGAGCACTTTAAGCCGATGGTAAGACGGCTCTTTGCGCGCGCGCCGAATGAACATGTATAAGGTATGACGGACATCCGCTATGAATATCAGCGTTTTTGACCTTTTCAAGATTGGTGTAGGTCCCTCAAGTTCTCACACCATGGGACCTATGAAGGCGGCAGGTATGTTTTTGTCAGCGCTTGTTGATTCTGGTCTGTTAGAGAAGGATTTGTCAGAGCAGAGCTTATTAAAACAAAGCCCGTCGCTTGGACTCCTGCGCCTGCGAATTGAGCTTTTCGGTTCCCTCAGTGCCTCTGGCAGGGGCCACGGAACTGACAAGGCGGTGCTTGTCGGGCTGATGGGGGAGGCGGCTGAGTCCATCAAGCCGGGTTTGATGGAGCAGGTGATTGACGATGTTGCAACATCAAACAGGCTGAATCTCGGCGGTATCCAGGAGCTCCCTTTTAATCTCCAGGATGACCTCAGGTTCATGGATGAAGTCCTGGACTATCATCCAAATGGCATGAAATTTTATGCCATCGCCGATGGCGTTGAGCTACTGAAACGCACCTATTATTCAATAGGCGGTGGGTTTGTGACGGCAGGAGATATTCCAGGATCAGTTGGTTTAGAAGCGCAGTCAGAAGAGCCGCCGGGAGAGGAGACAGTTAGCCTTCCCTATGAATTTGATTCGGCCGCAGAGTTGCTCAATCTGTGCAACAAACATGCGTTGCGAGTCAGCGACTTGATGCGCGCCAATGAACGCGCCTGGCGCCCCGATACCGAGATTGAGCAGGGTCTGACCCGGATATGGGAGGCTATGGACGCCTGCATAGAAAGAGGCATGAGTCAGCGGGGGACCCTGCCCGGCGGGTTGGATGTTACTCGCAGAGCAGCTTCCCTGAGAAGTGAACTTGTTGATGAACAGTCGGCTCTAAAATCCAACCTGATAAGCACCAGTTTCAGTGCGCTTGATTGGGTGAACCTCTATGCCCTCGCGGTCAATGAAGAAAACGCCGCTGGTGGGAGAATAGTGACAGCGCCGACCAATGGCGCCGCCGGTATTATTCCCGCAGTGCTGAGATTTTATTTGCGATTTAGTGACCAGGTGGGCGCCGCTGATGTGTCGAATTTCCTGCTTGCCGCCGCTGCTGTCGGTACCCTGTGCAAGAAGAACGCTTCTATATCTGGCGCGGAAGTTGGCTGCCAGGGTGAGGTAGGCTCTGCCTGCGCCATGGCCGCCGCCGGGTTGACAGAGGCGATGGACGGCACTCCCGAGCAGGTTGAACATGCCGCCGAAATAGGCTTGGAACACAACCTGGGCCTCACCTGCGACCCGGTCGGCGGGCTGGTTCAAATCCCTTGCATTGAACGCAACGCCATCGCTGCCGTTAAGGCAATCAACGCCGCGCAGATGGCACTTCGTGGCGATGGTACACATAAGGTTTCTCTGGATGATGTCATCCGCACCATGCGAGAAACCGGCGAGGATATGATGGACAAATACAAAGAGACCTCAAAGGGCGGTCTGGCGGTTAATGTGGTTGAGTGCTAGGGTGGGTTTTTGTTCTTTGAAAATTCAGAAATCAAATAAAGAGGTTATTTTAACTAGGATACGCTGTAATCAGACGAGGTATTTTCTCCCCATTGTCTATTTGCCAGACGCTTTTAATGCAAATATTCTTGCCAGACGGTGTTTCAATTTCGCAAACAAACACAAATTTTTGCCCCCAATCTGTGTTCCTTTCTCTTGTTAAATGTGCAGTTTTGGGATGATTTAGCATTGCATCAATAAATTGCTTCGGGTTATTCATGAAAAATCCAAGCGATTTGAGAAATTCGGCTTTTCCTTTTTTCCTTTTTTGATTTGCATCCAGTAAATATTTTATTTTATTTTTTTCAACGGTTGCGCATGAGAAAACTTTATCTATTTCACTCATTGGGTTCATTTCTAATCAATTCAATCTCGTAGGATTCAACTGTTTTTACTTTTTCAAAATTTGCCGAAGAGATTTCATGGAATTCCACCATATAACCTAACCTTGGAACAGTTAGTATGTCCACAATGCTACCAACCTCGCCTTTCGGCAAACCCAGATTTTTGTATTTATCAGTAGTCAATCTAACAATATCAAATTCATTCATTTCTTTAATGGGCGTTGCCTGTTCGTTAATTTCAGAAGAAATTCCAACATCCAGATGAGAGCGATAGCCCATTAGGTTTTTCTCGCGTAACTTTTCAAAAAACAGCAAATAATCATCCGGGGTCAGCATATTGAATTGATAAGTTATCTTTATATTTTCATTTTTTAGCCGACGATTTAACTTTTTAAAATGTTTAACAGAATATTTACACTTTGCGATATTTTCAGGAGATGGATCGTTTACTTCACTATCATCTTTAATCTCTACAACAAAAATATTCCTGTTCTGTTTGATGAAGAAATCAGGGCTAAAGGAACCGCGTTTGATATGCGGCGCTCCTTTCTTGCGAGTCGTCGGTTTTGACCAGGCATAATCGACAGTATAAAACCCCATTGCTGTATTTTTCACCCACCCATCCACCTCTCTGGCATTTTCAGGTTTACATAATTCACGGATAAATTTTCTTTCTGGGTTGCTGTCGGCAATCGCAAGGTTGAATGGAGTCTTAAAGTTATAATCATTGTCAACGCTCACGACACTTCCAACATAATCTCCATCTATGTCAGTAAGTTCATGGAAAAAGTCTTTTTGCTCTTGCGGCAAATGCTGTTCACAATCAGAACGATAAAATATGGATTTGTCTCTGGAGATCCCAGCCGCACTGCAACTGTCTTTCTGTCGCTCTTTTGTATTCAGCCTTTCAAATTCTTTTACGGAGAGTTCGTAGGAAACGGATTTAGATGCTGGGCGCTTTATCGGGCCAAGAGCCTGCATGAATTTTTGCCGTGCCTCGTCAGGTATTTTGTTTTCATCAATTTGGGCTCGCTTCACTGTTTCTTTTACAACTTTCTCTAGCCTATTGACTGGATAGCGAACCGCATAATTTGTGATCCCAGATTCCTCGTCGTATCCCTTCAGGGAATTGTGCATATGCTTCGCAATTTCTCTTGCAGAAAAAGTTTTTACTTGGACTCTAATTCGTTCTTCCCGGCTGGCTTTATTTCCAACTCTGTCAAATTGTATTTGTATTTGTTTAGCAGATGTAAGGGTAGGTAAATCGATGTAACCCCGTTGCAACAGGTTATATTCCTCGGTTTTTTTTGAAGCGGTGGAAGATTGTGTTTTATCGTAATTCAAATTATGTAGTTCAAAATTATATTCCGACTCTGGCAAATTTACCGAAGAAATCCGCTTTTCTATTTCCAGAATTTCATTAACCAGAGTTTTTATGCTTGATGCCCATGCTTGATGGTTGAACACAGTGACAACAGGCTGTACGCCCTGCCATTGCTCTGGAACCCGGAGCCCGCGCCCCAAAACCTGTGCGATAAGGAGTTTACTGTTAAACGCTCTTTTTTCGTGAGGAACTATTTGAAATACATTTTTTACATCCCAACCCTCGGTCAACATTGAAACCGATATAATCCATTCGACTTTTGATTGAGGGCTGTCAACCGTTTTCAAACGCGCCACATTCGGCTGGTGTTTCTTTGATGATGTAACGGCAATCACTTTCTCGTTTGCCTGTTCTGATGAAATACCTTCTTCTTCCTTTAAAAAAGCTCTTAACTCGTCCGCGACATCATCACATGCGCTAATTTTATCGGTGACAATAATCGTCAGGGGACGAATCTTTTGTTGTCTGAGTTTTTTCAGATTTACTTGATGCCTTTGGTATAACACCTGCCACCTCTCGTCATTTCTAAGGCTGGTCGATTCGGCAACATACTCAATATCTTTTACTCTGTTTTCCTCTATTGCCTGCCGCAAAGAATAGCGACTAACGACATCTTCAAAGTATCTATCTTGCGTTTTTGTATAACAAGTGCCGGAAACTCCCACTATCCGCTGGAAAGCAAAATCCTCATCTATCAAAAACTCTTTCCATTTACGCAAGTCCGACGGCGAGGAAACAACATGATGGGTTTCATCGTTAAGAATAAGTGTTCTTTCTCCTTTGCCGCGCAAGCTGTCTCTTATTGACGACTTCACATGCTTCAAAACTGCATGGTAATTTTCAACACAGATACATCCCTCCACAATGGTTTCCGATGCGTTAATAATTTTCGGAGAGGCATATTTCACATCCGGCGGCATTGCCGATATTAAATCTGGCTCTGCGGCAAGGTCTCTGAATTTTTCGGTCAAACCTCGTTCTATCGTGTTTGAAGGGCACAGGGTTAAAACTTGATCCACCAAATCCTCAGCCAGTAAAATGGCCGCAATGCCATAAAGCACATAACTCTTGCCAGTCCCAGTAGCCAAGTCTAAAGAACAGGAAAGCAAATCAGGGAATTGCAACCTGTCTTTCATTGCTTCCCATGAGCCGTATGCCTCTTCAAGTTTTGGGTTTTGCCGAAAGTTTTCCTTGGCCAAATTAAGAAGATTTTCGTATTTACCTCCAGCTAAAAGACGTAATGTGGTAAATATCGCCTCTTTCTGATATTCGCGGTCGTCGCACAGTGCATCCACAAAAGCGTCATATTTGCTTTCATCCCAAACGTCTGGGTTGATGTGGGTTGATACCTTCAGAACCAAGTCTTCATTTTTTATCTGGCTCACAATCACTTCCTCTTTTTAGTAGTCCCGGTTTTTTTACCCTTTGCCACTGTTCTTTTCTTAAAATCTTTTGCGCTTATCAACTCCCTTGCTTCATTGCCATAAATATCAATAAAAATTGCCATTACATTTTCGCCGATTTTTTCAGAAGGAAAAGAAACCGTCCATTTATTATTTTTCAAATCATCCGCATAAATAATCTCATCAAATTCAAAAAACCCTTTTTCAGAACTATAGTCGTAATCCAGCATTACCATTGAAAGCGTTTCTCGATTGCCATCCATCTGCAACGCCTCGGGAACACGAGCATCGCTCTTAAAAATTTCAATTTTTATAAGGGCATTTTTCTTTGCTTTTTCAATATCAACAGAATATTTGAGTTTCGGACGACGATTAAAATCAAAGCCAACCGCTTCCACGGTTTCGTTTATCGCATTTTCATTTTCAGGCTGACGCAAAGCGGTAAAATCCCGCCGATGCAGTTCGTTGATGATTGAATAGGGAATGCGAAGAGCGTAATACCGCACATCTCCGCAATCAATGTAGTCCTGAAAAAAGCCGAAAGACATGGCGGGAGCAATCAAAAACATTTCTTCACCCACCATTTTTCCGACGTTTGAATGAATTTCTTGTATGGTTTCTTCGGTAATTTCTTCGCCTTCTTTCAATGCCTGCGGGCTATAGACCAAAACGCTTTTACCTCGCAATTTTCCGTGCATCTGGATACCACCGATTTTGTGAGAAACTTCACGGCACTGAAACAACTGCAAAACAAAACGATTCCAATTTTCGCCCGATTCCTCGCTCAGTTTTTCCAGTTCATAAAGCCCAGCATTGAATAAAGCAAAAGGTTTTGGCTTCAAAGATGTGCCTTTGTTCCCGATCTCTTTTCTCAAATTGAGCATTCTTTTTTGGGTTGTATAAATCGCTAACTTGCCGCAGTCAGAGCCAATCCAACGACGCCCAAGTTTTTCGGCGACGGCAACAGTGGTGCCAGAACCCAGAAAAAAGTCTGCGACGAGATCGCCAGAATTGGAAGAAGATTTAATCATACGCTCTATCAATGCTTCCGGTTTTTGCGTCGGGTAATTTGAAGCTACCTTTCGCTCACTTGATGCCGACCCTTGCACCATAGACATCACCCAAACATCAGACATATATGTTCCATCAGACGTTTCCTCTGTCTTAATCTTTTTGACAGTACCTATTTCGGTAATTTCGGTAGTAAGTTTAATATTTCCGAATGCTTTTAGAGTGGATTCAGATTTGGATTCAAATAACTGATACCATACCCATTCTTTACTTTTTGAATACCGTATCAGAGTGTCGTGCATTTTTTGAAAATTTGGAGATGGAGATGGCCATCTCCTATAACGCCATATAATCTCATTCCGAAAATTATCTTTCCCAAACACTTCATCCATCAAAACCCGAACATAAGAATTCATCCGCCAATCCAAATGCACATAGACGCTTCCGTCATCAGAAAGCAGTTCCCGAATCAAAATCAATCTTTTGCGAAGAAATTCTAAAAATTCACCAGCGGCAAGTTTGTCCTGATATGCTTGCGCGCCGCCTATGCCCTGCATTTCTTTTTTGGTAGAAAAGGGCGGGTCAATATAAACTAGGCGTATTCCGGGTGTGCCATCGGCGTTGCAAAGTTTGCCGCTTTTCTTGTCATCTAAAAGCGACTTCATAATCTGCAAGTTGTCGCCAAAGATGAGTTTGTTGTGCCAACCTTTGCCATTGTTGCCGAACAGACGGTTTTGTTGGAGAGGGACAGACATGGTTTCGGCTAAGATATCTTCTTCCCTCGCCTTACCGTCATAGATAAGTTCGCACTCACGTTTTTGGTTGGGGAAAAGAATGGCAGACCATTCCGACGAAGGCATCTCGCCGCTCTCAAGAATGCTGATTATGTGTTTACGCTCTGCGTCTTTCATTTTCTCCTGCTCTTTTCAGTCTTGGTGCTTTCTCGGTAACCCCAGGAGCCAGACATTCAATCTCCAACTCATCCAAAAGTCCGTTGTCGGCAAAGCTGTAAAACTCTTCGCCGCCGATGATGACATGGTCAAGCACTTTTATATTCAGCGGGCGAGTTGCGGCAATCAGGTCTTTGGTTAATAGTCTGTCTGACTCGCTCGGTTCTACGCCTCCAGAAGGGTGATTATGAGCGGCAATAATGGCGCTTGAATTAACCCGCAAAGCGTTTGAAACAATCTGGCGTAGCGATATTTTCACCTCTGCCGTTTCTCCCTGAGCAATTAATATGTCACTCAGCAGAACATTGCGCCGATTCAAATACAAAACTCGGAAATGTTCTTCGGGTAATGCTCTTAATCGCTCACGGAAATATTCCCCGGCCTGTTTTGTGTTTAAAATTTTCTGCCGATTATCTCCTGATACAAGGGCACTTCGGCGAGCAATCTCCATTGCCGCAGTCAACTGCGCCGCCTTTGCCTCCCTAAGTCCTTTGATTTCCAGTAACGCCAAGGTCGGTGCTTCGGTCATTGCCTTCAAAGAACCAAATTTTTCCAATAACTGACGCCCCAAATCCACCGCGCTTGCACCCTTTACTCCAACCCGCAACAGAATTGCAACCAACTCGGCATCGGTCAGAGCTTCTGCACCCCGCTTGAGCAATCGCTCCCGGGGCCGCTCGTCTTTAGGCCAAGAAGAGATTCCGGTGGATTTTTTCTCTGTATCTGCTCCCAAGGGCGAAACCTCAATGTGTCATTTGATTAAAACATACAAACCTATGCTAGCTACATTATGTGCATCTTTGTCAAAAAAATATTACTTTTTCTGACCAAATATGAGTGCGATTATATTGCACTCCTTGCCCGAAATTGCTCATAATCCATGGTTATGATAGAGCCTTGTCACGAAAGGGTGTTAATAGGCGTTGCTGCCTTTGCCAGCCAGCACCATCCCCGGGCAGGCTTGGAGGTTGGAAGATGAATCAATCGGTTTCAGACGCTATTAGGCGGCGCTATCAACAAACTGGTCCGGTAAAGATCAGCTTTCTGCTGTTGGTCAACTACACCATGATTTCCCTTGCGACTGCGGTGGAGCCATTGCGGATGGCGAATCAATTGAGCGGCAGGGAGCTATACCGATGGAAGTTGATTACCGAGGATGGAGAGCCCGTAGCCGCCAGTGATGGCATCCTGACCATTGCGGATGCTTCCATTCAGAATGCTGAGAAAATGGATATTCTGATTGTGGTCGGCGGCTGGGACATTGTCAGTAGCTACACACAGCGGCAGATCAAGTGGTTAAAGGAATTGGACCGGGAAGGCGTGAGACTGGGTGGTGTCTGTACTGGTGCCTATGTACTGGCGGAAGCGCATCTGCTGGACGGATATGAATGTAGCGTCCACTGGGAATGTATGGCGGCATTGCAGGAAAATAACCCGCTGGTGTTGTGCAACAATCGTTTGTTTTCCGTGGCCGATAAACGCCTGACCTGCACTGGGGGAACTGCACCTCTCGACATGATGCTCAATATCATTTGCGCGGGGCATGGATTGTCCCTCGCCAACACCATCTCGGAAATGTTTATCCTAGACAGGATCAGGGACGAGACGGATAACCAGAAGGTGCCGTTGAAATTCACCCCGGGTGTCACCCCGCCAAAATTGGTTGATGCCGCCAGGTTGATGGAAGCCAATATTGAAGAACCGCTTCCCCTAGATAAAATCGCATCGCTACTTAAAATTTCGAGACGGTCGCTTGAACGGTTGTTCAAGGACAATCTGAAGTACTCACCATCTCGTTACTATCTCAGGGTGCGGCTATATCGGGCAAGGCAACTGCTGAAGCAGACCACCCTGTCAGTCGTAGAGATTGCCTCCCTGTGCGGCTTCGTATCCACACCGCACTTCAGCAAATGCTACCGGACGCATATTGGTATTCCACCACGGGAGGAACGCACCCGGATGCTGGAGCAAAATGCAGTGCAGTTCGCCGTGGGGCAGGAAGCGACAGCGAACAGGCTGGCACGGCGCGAGCCCAGCTTCGGCAGTGTGGAAATACCTGGGGGCTGAGGACGCTTTCTACGGGAGTGCTGCCCTAGTCGTTTATGTATAGCCAGGCGGCGCGAATGGTTACAAGCCCGTTGCTTCCTTTAGTATCATCCTGGCAGATTGCGGTGACAATTGCGGTGAGAGGTGAAGCTAATCAATGGAGCGTTATTCAGGCTTCGGGTTAATCAAACATGCCATCAGGCACCATGAAAATTGGCAAAGAGCCTGGCGTAACCCCGCGCCAAAAAAGCAGTACGACATCATCATAGTGGGTGGCGGCGGGCATGGTCTCGCCACTGCCTACTATCTTGCCAAGGAGTTTGGTGTCACCAATGTTGCCGTGATGGAGAAGGGTTACCTGGGTGGCGGCAACACCGGCAGAAACACGACTATCGTGAGATCCAACTATCTCTGGAACGAGTCGGCGCACCTCTATGAACATGCGTTGCAACTATGGGAAGGTCTGTCCCGCGACCTGAATTACAATGTGATGTTTTCCCAGCGAGGCGTCCTTAATCTTGGTCATACATTACAGGACATGCGAGACATTCGGCGGCGGGTGAATGCTAACCGGTTGAACGGGATAGACGGCGAGGTGCTGGATAGCACCCAGGTTCAAAAACTGGTGCCTATCCTCAACTGCTCAGAGAAGAGTCGCTATCCGGTGCTTGGTGCTTCCTGGCAACCTCGCGGGGGCGTGGCACGGCATGATGCGGTTGCCTGGGGCTTCGCGCGGGCGGCAGACAGCCTGGGTGTTGACCTGATCCAGGAGTGTGAAGTGACCGGCTTTGAGATTGAGGACAGTAGGGTCCGAGGCGTGAAGACCCGTCGTTATGGCAGCATAGGCGCCAGGAAGGTGGCTTGTGTCGCCGCCGGTAACAGCGGCCTGCTGGCGAATCTGGCAGGGTTTGAGTTGCCCATTGAATCCCACCCCTTGCAGGCATTGGTGTCCGAGCCAATCAAGCCGGTGCTACACAGGGTTGTCATGTCCAATCAGGTGCACGGATACATTAGCCAGTCCAACAAGGGCGACCTGGTGATTGGCGCGGGCATTGACAGTTACAACGGCTATGGTCAAAGGGGCTCCTATCCGAAAATTGAACAGGCCCTCGCCGCAATCATTGAGTTGTTCCCCATCTTCTCCAGGGTACCGATGAACCGCCAGTGGGGCGGGACCGTTGACACGACTCCAGATGCCTGTCCAATTATTGGTGAGAGTCCAGTCACTAATCTCTTCTTTAATTGCGGCTGGGGCACAGGCGGCTTCAAGGCGACACCGGGTTCCGGGCAGGTGTTTGCGGCGTCCCTTGCCGGTGATGAAATGCATCCCCTAGCGAAACCTTTTTGCCTGACCCGTTTCTACTCAGGTGCCCTCATAGATGAACATGGTGCCGCCGGTGTCGCGCATTAGGACCATGTCATGTTGAGGGCTCAGCCATCTGAGGGCTCAGCCATGTTGAGGGCTCAGCCATGTTGAGAATCTATTGTCCTCATTGTGCGGAATACCGGGACGAGGAAGAATTTCACTATGCGGGCCAGGCGCATATTGTGCGCCCAGCCGACCCGGATGCTTGTACAGATAAGGACTGGGGTGCCTATCTTTACTTCAGAAAAAACCCCTGCGGCCTGCACCATGAGCTCTGGTCACATGCCGTGGGATGTCGGAAATTTCTCAAGGTCATACGCGATACACTCAGCTATGAGATAAGAGAAAGTAGCCCCATTGGTGGCAAGACCGCCGTAGAACTAAGCCTGCCGCCGTCAATGCCCCCGGGGAGCAACGACTCTTGAAGCAGGTGAATCGGATAGTCGGCGGGCGGTGTGTGGACTATGACGCCGAGATAGGATTTACATTTAACGGCAAGTCTTATCAGGGTCTCAGGGGAGACACCCTGGCGTCCGCCCTGCTTGCCAATGGCGTTGATGTTCTTGCCCGCAGCTTCAAATACGGCAGACCCAGAGGCATCATCGCAGCGGGCGTTGAGGAGCCCAATGCCATCCTGCAGGTGGGAGCCACCGAGGCGACTCAGGTGCCGAATGTTCGCGCGACTCAGCAGATTTTGTATGCAGGGCTTGTCTGCCGCAGTACCAGTGGTTCGCCAAGCCTCAGATGGTCCCTGACAGGCCTTGTGGGGCGACTATTCGGCCGATTGATGCCGCCGGGATTCTATTACAAGACCTTTATGTTCCCCGGTTTTATGTGGCGGTTTTATGAGTATGTCATGCGTCGCGTAGCGGGTCTGGGTAAGGCGCCAACGGTAAAGGACCCGGATATCTATGACCATCTCAATCATCATTGTGACTTGCTGATTATTGGTGCTGGGCCCGCGGGCCTGACGGCAGCACGAGTGGCAGGAAAGTCGGGCGCGCGGGTGGTTATTCTTGATGAGCAGGCACAGCTGGGCGGCTGCTTGCTACATATGAACAACCGGATTGATGGCCTGCCGCCTGCGACCTGGCTGGCGCAAACGCTTGAGCAATTAACTGGGCTAGATAATGTCCTGATGTTGCCCGGCACTGCGGCTGTCGGATATCACGACCATAATTTCATCGTTGCTCATGAAATAGTTGCTCACAAAACATCTGGTCACAAAATGGCTGGTCACAAAATAGTCAATCATGCAGGCCGTGACGACTCGCCTCGTCTCCCCCGAGAGCGCATACACAAGATTCGCGCTGCTCAGGTGATTTTGGCGACAGGTGCCCAGGAGAGGCCTCTGGTATTCAGCAACAATGACCTGCCGGGTTGTATCCAGGCCTCGGCAACGTCTGTTTACATACATCGGTACGGCGTGCTACCGGGTCGGCGGCTGGTGCTGATGACCACCAATGACCATGGTTATCAGGCCGCTCTTGATTGGCACGCTGCCGGTGTTGCTGGTCAGGAGAGTGATGAAAAAAGGGGCAGGGCGCGAAGACAAGTTGTCGCTGTTGTTGATGCCAGACCCCAGGCAGATAGCCCTCTGATTCAGGCTATACGGTCAGCGGGTATCAGGGTCATCAGCGGTAGCGCTGTGATAGAGGCGATTGGAAAGAGGCGTGTCAGGGGCGTGAAGATTGCTGCTATTGATTCCTTAGGCGGGTCGGTGACCGGCAAGGTGGAGACTATCAGTTGCGACACCCTTGCCAGTTCTGGCGGCTGGAGCCCGGTGGTTCACCTGAGCTGCCACACAGGCAGTAAGCCGATCTGGCATGATGAATATGGTTGCTTTGTCCCTGGCGAGACAATACAGGCGCAGCATTGCGCCGGTGCTATCACGGGCGTGATGACGCTGGGGTCGGTACTCGCCCAGGGGGCGGAGTCGGGACGGGTAGCTGCTCTTGCCGCCGGCTTCTCTCTGAGTCTGTCTGATGACGACATTCCTCAGGCCGAAGCAATAGAGGAAGCACCCGGCATACAGTTGTTTCACCTGCCGCATATCAAAAGTACAAGCCGCGCGCCCAAGCAATTTGTGGACTTTCAGCTTGATGTATCAGCGGCAGATATTGAACTGGCGGCGCGAGAAGGCTTTGAGAGCATTGAGCATGTGAAACGTTATACCGCCCTCGGCTTCGGTACGGACCAGGGCAAACTCGGCAATGTCGCCGGTGTTGCTATCACTGCGCGGGTCCTGGGCAAATCCATCGCAGAAACCGGTACCACCATGTTTCGGCCTAACTACACACCAATAAGTTTTGGCTCTGTCGTCGGGCGTGATTGCGGCGAGTTGTTTGATCCCGTTAGGTACACGGCAATTCAATCCTGGCATGAACAGCAGGGTGCGAAGTTTGAGAATGTGGGACAGTGGAAGCGACCCTGGTACTACCCTCGTCCCGGTGAATCCATGCAGGACAGCCTGAATCGGGAATGTCTGGCGGTGCGGCAACAGGTAGGTATTCTGGATGCCTCCACCCTCGGCAAGATTGATATACAGGGACCTGATGTTCGTGAGTTCCTTAACCGGATTTATACCAATGCTTGGCTCAAGTTGCCGGTGGGACAGTGTCGTTATGGCTTGATGTGTGGTGAGGACGGCATGGTCATTGATGATGGTGTCACGGCTGCCCTGGGGGACAATCACTTCCTCATGCACACCACGACCGGGGGGGCAGCGCAGATATTGGAGTGGCTGGAGCTCTGGCATCAGACGGAGTGGCAGGAGCTCAGGGTCTATTTTAATTCGGTGACTGATCAATGGAATACGGCGACTCTCTCTGGTCCCAAGAGCAGGGACCTGTTACAGGGGCTGACGGACATTGATTTGTCTGGCGAGGCTTTTCCCTTCATGCACTGGCGGGTTGGTAGGGTGGCGGGCATCCCAGCCAGAGTTTTCCGAGTGTCGTTCACTGGCGAGTTGTCCTATGAAATCAATGTCCAGGCAAACTATGGTCTCAGGCTGTGGCAGATGCTCGTCAGTCATGGTGAGCAATACGAGATCACCCCCTATGGCACGGAAACTATGCATATCCTCCGTGCCGAGAAGGGTTTTGTGATTGTCGGTCAGGATACGGATGGCTCTGTGACACCGGATGACCTGGGCATGGGCTGGGCGCTCTCAAAGCAAAAGCGTTTTAGCTTCATCGGTAAACGTGGTATGGCGCGTGGGGATTGCCAGAGCAGGGGTCGCAAGCAGTTGGTGGGGCTACTACCGGTTGACCCTGAATATCTGCTATCTGAAGGCAGTCAGTTGGTGTGTGATCCGGCACAGATCGCGAATATGGTGGGTCATGTGACTTCCAGTTATTACAGCGCGACCCTGGGCCGGTGCTTTGCCCTGGCGCTGGTGAAGGACGGTCACCGCCGCATGGGTGAGACCATCTACTCACCGGGCGTCAAGTCCGTCAGCCGCGCGACAATTTGTGAACCGGTTTTCTATGACCCCGAGGGAGAGCGTCAGAATGTCTAACGCGGTGGCCTGTATCTATAAGCGCAGAGGAAGATGAAGCATCTCAGCATGAACCATCTTCCCGACTCGCCACGGGAAGGACACTCCCCCCTGGCTCAGGCGGGTTCCTTGCAGCCGCCCGTCGGCGGTTTGGCTCTGAGCATCACCGAAAAAGTGATGCTGGGACATCTGGTCATCAGGGGCGATAGTGATGCGCCAGAACTGGCGCGGGCTATTCACGATCTTTTGGGCTTGCGTTTGCCATCGGCACCGCTCCAGAGTTGTGAAGACGAACACCAGGGTAGGGTTCTTCGTTGGGTCTCTCCTGACGAGTGGCTCTTGACGCTTCCCGGTGAAAATCTGACCGAGGTTGAGGCAGGTTTGAGAGCAAGATTGGATGAACGGTTTGCGATTGTTGATGTGTCTGGCGGGCAAACGATGCTTCATCTGTCCGGCGAAGATGCCGAATTAGTACTCAGAAAATCAACCAGTTACGATGTTCATCTGGTGAATTTCCCTGAAGGTAAGACGGTGATCATTACCTTTGCGAGAAGCCAGGTGATGTTGCGGCGTCTGTCTGCTGATTCCTTTGAGTTGATTGTCAGGCGCAGTTTTGCAGACTATATCTGGCGATGGATTCATGATGCGGCAAGCGAGGATGGTAGCGCCCTCCGCAAGGGCGATAACTAGGCAGACTGTCAGCGACATTCTTGTGCCTATTTTCGCCATAGTTGTTTATCGGATAGGCATATAATGCGTCAAACAGATAAGATGGCGTCGCTGTCCTGCGGGACAATCGTCAGTGCAACAATAAAGATATACTAATGGGGGCAACCAATGTTTCATAAAGAGAGCCAGAAACAGACACAGCACAAAGAATCTCTTCATAAAAAACCGCTTCACAAAAAACCGCTTCACGAAAAACACAGTACCGGCGGAAGATCTGATACAAGCCAGGCCCATGCAGGAAGTCTATTTCGTAAGAACAGATTAAGCAGTGCGGTCGCCTCGGTTGTTACCGGCGTCATTGCTACCGGAGGTGCTACGGGATGGATGCCGGTGCTGGCACAGAATGTACTGGAGGAAGTCGTCGTCACAGCAAGCAAACAATCCTCCAACATACAGGATATTGCCATCACTGTGCAGGCGATGACCTACAAGGACCTAGAAGCACTCAATGTGGACCGTTTTGAAGATTATGTGCACTTCTTGCCGAGCGTTCATTCTGGCGGGCGGGGACCAGGGCAGAACGAGATCTACATCCGTGGTGCGGCGGTGGATGCCATCAATATCACGGTTGCCGAGTCCCAGGGTTCCGCACCCAACGTTGCCCTGTACCTTGATGAGCACCCGGTCACGGCAGGGGGTCGCAATCTTGATGTTTATGTGGCGGACATGGAGCGGATAGAAGTCTTGCCCGGGCCCCAGGGCACCCTTTATGGCGCCAGTTCTCAGGCGGGTACGGTGCGGCTCATTACCAGGAAACCCCAGATTGATGAGTTTTCGGCAAGCTTTGCGGCTGATTATTCAACGACCGCAAATGGAGAGGACAGCAACTCGGCTGAAGCCGTTCTGAATATCCCACTGATTGCCGGGACGACGGCCTTCCGAGCACTCATTTACAGCGACGATCGCGGTGGTTATATCGACAATGTGCCCGGCACCTTCACGGCAGACCACAACATCAACCCTACCTTCCCCGGGGAGACCAAAACCTATGACGCAGGTACTGTCTTTGCCAATGGCGATGTCGTGGGTCCGGATGGTCTAGAGGTGCCAGTCGTCAAACAGGCAGCCGACAACGGCGTCCTGGTTGAAGATGATTACAACGATGCTTCCTATAAAGGGATGCGCCTTGGCATTAGCCACAGGTTCAATGATGACTGGTCAGGACTCCTTCAATATAGCCAGCAGTCATTGAGGACGGACGGTGTATTTGATGTGGATGAAAGTCTCGGTGACCTTGAGGTCAGTCGATATGTTGAGGATTTCCTTGAAGATGACTTTACTCAGATAGCCTGGACGATTGAGGGCCGCATCGGTGCCCTGGAGATGGTCTATACCGGTGCCTATCTTGATAGGGAAGTGGATGCCAACATTGATTACACCGGCTATACTAATATCGGCAAATACATAGCTGGCTATCAATGTGAGTATCTCAGTACCCTGCCACCCGACAACGCCGACGTCACTACGCGGTATAACTCTGACCCGACTATTGGCGGAGACCCTCGCGTCATTGAGTGTGGCAACCCCGCCAACGGCGCCAGAATGAATAACGAGAATTCTCGCTTCACGAGCGAGTTGCGCTTTTCTGGCGACCTGGGCGAACGGGCACGATTCCTTGCCGGTGTGTATTATGAGGACAGTGAGATTCTGCATATCGGAGACTTCAACTACCAGGCATCCTTTGAGGCGGGTTGGAACCCCATTGACATCAATCTAAACCCCGATTTGGCTAATGCAGATGCCAATGCCCGTGGTCTGGTCACATCGTCTACCCAGTTTCGGAATGACAACCGCCGAACGGAGGAGCAGGTCGCCTGGTTTGGTGAGGTTTCCTTTGACCTGACCGAGTCATTCACAGTCGCCTTGTCGGCGCGATACTATGATCTGGAATATGGGTTTACCGGTTATGGTGCCTGGAGGTATTACAACAGACCTCTGTTCGTAGATGATGCTGATCCGATGAACGATGTCAGACCTAATGCCACCGGCGGCAGGGACTATGAAACGAATTTCGCCGACCTCCAGCCCCTTGATATAAGCGACACGATTACCAAGGCGACCCTGACCTATCGTCCGAATGACAACTGGTTGTTTTATGCAACAGTTTCGGAAGGCTACCGCCCACCCGGATTTAACCGGGCGGCGGCACAGAAGGGGGGGGAGTATGACCCAACTGCCAACAATATGAACAATGAAGGCATGGAGTGCGGTACCTCTGTCGCCATTAATTCCAATGCCGCCACCGGATTCCCTGGCTATTGCCTGCCCTATGTTTTTGAATCTGACACCCTAGACAACTATGAACTCAGTTGGAAAGCAACCCTGATGGATGGCCAGATGAGATTCAACGGGTCTGTGTATCAGATTGATTGGGACGACATCCAGGTCTCTCAGTTTGATTCACAAAACATCTCAATTCTGACCCTCATAGATAATGGTGGCGATGCGGAAATCCAGGGTGTTGAGTTTGACCTGACCTGGGCAGCGACCGACAACCTCACGATCTCGGCAGCCGCTTCCTACAATGACACCGAGTTAGTGAAGGTTGACCCAGGTTTTGCTGTGGTTGTGCAGGATGAAGGCAATCCCCTCCCGCTCTCCCCTAAGATCCAGTTCAATATGCGTTTCAGATATGAATGGGAAATGTCAGGCGGGCTAGGCGCCTACTGGCAACTTGCAGGTAAGTATTCGGACAAGGCGTTGAACTCCATTGTTGATACGCCCAGTGAGCCCAATAGCTATCAGGATAGCTACACGACACTCAGCGGCGCCGTAGGGGTGCAAAGCGATGAGGGCTGGTCTCTGGAATTGTACGGGCAGAATCTGACGGACGAGCGAGCTCAAATACACATCAACCGTCAGGATTTCTTTGAACGCGTGACGATCAATCGCCCCAGGACGATTGGCTTGCGTCTTTCGTATGATTTGAATAAATAGCCTGGCGCAGAGTCCTCAGCATTCCCGTAAATGCTAAGGGCGCGTCACCGCGTCTTGTCACGGAGCAGTGTTACGGAGCAGTGCACGGAGCAGTGCACGGAGCAGTGCACGGAGCAGTGCACGGAGCAGTGCACGGAGCAGTGCACGGAGCAGTGTCACGGGGCAGTGTCACGGGGCAGTGCACGGGGCAGTGTTACGGAGCAGTGTTACGGGGCAGTGCACGGGGCAGTGTTACGGAGCAGTGTCACGGAGCAGGGATGTCAAACGGCAAAGCCGAGACTGTCGCCGAGGTAGTCCCGGAGGTACCTTCAACGGTGACAACGGATCCTGGTGTCGCCAACTTCTGATCTATAAGTCCTACGCCTATGTTGCTCTGTATTCGTGGTGACCAGGCGGCCGCAGAAACAAACCCTGCCTTGTCCTTGCCGTCCAGCACAGTCCACCGATGCTCGCTACTCCCCTGATACGGGTCGCCTGCTATCAGGTAGCCGACAAATCTTCTCTTGATGCCATTTTTCTTGATGATAGTCAGCGCGGACTTACCGATAAAATCATCCTCCCGAGACAGGCTAACAAATTTGCCCAGGTTGACCTCATAGGGGTTGGTCCAATCGTCCGTGTCGGAGCCCATTGACAGGAGCCCACTCTCCATCCGTTCAATGTGATTTGGCGCCCCCGGTACTATGCCCATAGGCTGACCCGCCTCTCGGACAAGCTCCCATAGCCGCCCGCCCTTGCTACCATCACAAAGATAGAGCTCAAAGCCGCCCTGTTTGGACCAGCCGGAACGGGCAATCACCAGAGGTATGTCTTCCAGTTCAAAGGAGGCAAAGTCAAAATAGCCGAGCTCTCTGATCCAGTCACCAGCGAAGGCAGCGATCACCGCCTCGGCTTTTGGTCCCTGGACTGCCAGCGGTGATACATCCGGTTCACAGATATTGACCTTGAAGTTTTTTTCGGCGGCAATGGCTCTTGCCCAGAGCAGCAAATCACTGTCCGCTATGGATAGCCAGTATTCATCCTGGTTGACCTGCAATAACACAGGATCATTGATGATGGTGCCACGACAATCGCATATAGGAACATATTTGCCCTTACCGACTACCAGTTTTTTAAGGTCGCGCGGCGTCAAATATTGGATCAGTTGTTCAGCGTCGGGACCCTCTATAGCCACCTGCCGCTCAACGGCGACATCCCACATGGTCACACCATTGATGAGATGCCAGTATTCTGCAATTCGGTCACCATAGCTGACGGGCATGTACATGTGATTGTATGTTGAGAAGAGGCTGACCCCTTCCGCGACGGTTTTATCAAAGAAGGGCGACTTGCGGATTCTTGCACTCAGGGCGATGTTAAAATTCATGGGTTTAGGAGTCGAACTAGATTTTTGATTTTGTGGTTAGGTTGTAGAACGATTTGATATAAAAATCAAGAACACCGGTCAGGTGATCGATGTTTTCTTCGAGCCACTTGGTGAAGTTTATGTCTTCCCTTTTCCAAAGTTCACGTAATGCAACCTTGCGGATTTTTCCAATTTTTGTGTTCATAATAGCCGGTCTCACTAATCCAAGATTTCTTTCAGTATTTGCTCTTCGCTGTATTTTTCTGGAATGTGGTCATCTATGCGCTCAACGCTTTTCTTATAAAATTTATTGGTGCCGTCGATGTTTTTGGATAGCAACATTAAGTCGATTTTGCCTTGAAACTTCTCTTTCATCTTGTTCGCCACTTCTCTTGATGCGCAAAACTTTTTTGCAAAATCTTCCGGACGTATGCGCCGCCCTTCCACTTCTTCACGGTTTAGCACAAAATCCCACGCAATTGATGGCGCTTGATACACGAATACAACGAAAACAATTCTGCCTCGTTTCAATGACCTTTCAATGTTTTGTTTCGCCATGGACTCGCTGGCAAAAGTGCCGTCAAGCAAAAAACTGATTCCTTTTTTCAATGCCGCATCGTGTATTTTATGCACCAATTTGGTCGTCGCCTTCTGAAAAAGATGCGAATTTTTTCCATTGTAACCGCATTCCTTGAAATGCTCACGCAACTCATCCGCATCAATTCGCAATATGTGGCCAGCATTTCTTAATAATTGTTTTGAAGTCTCGGTTTTACCGGCGCCTGGCGAACCAGCCATAAAAATGGAAACAGGATTTGTTTCCAAATGAAAACTTTCCGTTATCTGTTGAGAAATTCTTTTCCAGTTAGCCGCAACATACTGATCTGCGTAGCCAGAAACTTTTTTGTCTTCGCCATCCACCATGATTGCGCCACCGTGTCTGTGACCGTGCTGGTGTTAGACGGGAGACAATGAGTTTTCGTCTTCTTGTTTCCGTCTCCTCTCGGCTCTTATTTCGGTAGCGCGCTCGTTGATTTTTTGTTGGTCTTTGATTGATTCCTCAATAACTTTCTTGAACACGCGCTTCTGTTCGCGGGCGGAGGCGTTGCGCATGAACTCGGACAACGCGCTACTTGTTGTCGGTTTTTTCTTGAATAAGGAAAGCATTTTTAATCTCCAGTTCTCAATGAGAAACTATAACAAACATTAACCGAAGTTGAAAATAATATCGGGGCGATTTCCAAACTTACAACAGCGGCGCAATCACCAAGCTGACGATCGCTATGACGTTGATCAGAATATTCATCAACTGGCCGGCCAGGCGTCCTTGAACGGGTCGCTCACCAGTGTTGCCGAGTTGTACCCTGGCCGGTCAGGAAGCAGTTTTAGAGCACTGTCCCAGCTCTGCCGCGATACCCAGAAGCACGCATGCTTACAAAAGCCCGTTCACAAATCAGGAAGGTTTCCTTGCCTTGATCAGGAAGCGGTCGGTCATGCCGCGTATATCGGGATTGTAAACATGTTTGTTCAAACCATCGTCCGAGTTTCGTAGCAGAGCACTGGTTGCTTCAATTTTGAAACCGGCTTCCTGCAGTATCTCAACAGCCTGCGAATACTGCATCCTGTGCAGCTTGGCGTTGTCCTGGTCGGGGTCACCATGATGATCAATGACTCCAAATCCGCCGCCTGGCTTGAGTATTGTGAAGATGATCTTGGCAAACCCTGTTGCAACATCCTTCCCAGAACCGTTGTAAATGTCGTGGAGGTTAAGTGCGGTAAGGGCAAAATCAATGCTGTTCGCCTCAATACCAAGTGCTTTCATTTCCTTGTCCAGGCGCGTGACATTGGGGAGCCGATTCTCATCCAGCCGTTTGGTAAGTGCCCTGTCGTTTGCACCATCATTGTATTCCAGTACTCTCTGCGGGTTCTGGGCATAGACCTTGCCTGCCGGACCCACAGCCAAAGACAGTACCTCTGTGTAATATCCGCTGGCGGCTATGAGATCAATCACCGTCAGGCCTTCGTTTATGCCCAGAAATTTAATGACTGCCGCAGGTTTTCTGCCAGGATCCCTTGCCTTGTCTTTTGCATCACGGGATTCGTTTTGCAGTGCCTCGTAGAGTGTCGTTTGAAGCGACACCTGGGCAGGCTCATTTTGCTCCGTCTCATTCAGGAGCATTGTCACCACGCCAAGCGCCAAACCCATGAGTACAAGAATGATTAAAATTTTGTTATTTCGCATAGCAGAACCCCAGATAGGTTGAGAAATGTAACCATCAATCAGATTGCTGTATATGAACATCAGACGGACAGGAGGTCAATAGTCAGCCCTATCCCTCATGTCGGACGCCAGCCGTTAACATTCACGGTGATATGGCAGAGATATCATAACAAAATATGGCGACTCAAGAGCTTTGGCAATACAATGATGGGAGCTCGCCCCTGGCTGGTGTCGGATGGATACTAGCCAAGAGGTGTTCACCATCTTCCGCATGAAAGTCGTGGTTATATACAAGGATTCAAGTTGATACAGGTTAATTTCGTCATCAGATTTCAGAACAGTCAGACGCAGCGATTGATCATCCGGTCCTGTCATGGTTGATTTCATCAAACTGGCACAGCCGGGCATCAGTGATCTGTCCCCCTATCAGCCAGGCAAATCCATTGAAGAATTGGAACGCGAACTGGGCTTGACGGACATCATCAAACTGGCAAGCAATGAAAATCCGCTAGGACCAAGCCCAAAGGTTTTGCAAGCCCTCGCTTCCCGATTGGAAGACCTTGCCCGCTATCCCGACGGCAGTGCCTTCCTCGTCAAAAACAAACTGCAAGAATTCACCGGTGTGGAACCGGAACGACTGACCATCGGTAACGGCTCCAATGATGTACTTGAGTTGCTGGCACGTATTTATCTTGCGCCGGGTAAAGAATCGGTTGTGGCGGAACATTCATTTATTGTATATCAACTCGTCACCAAATCCCTCGGCGCAACTCTGAGGACGGTGCCGACGCGAAATTACCGCCAGGATCTGGAAGCCACCCTCAACGCCATCACCCAACGGACGAGTCTGGTGTTTATCGCCAATCCCAACAACCCGACCGGCTCCTGGGTCACTGCTACTGAACTGATCTCGTTTCTTGACCGGGTGCCGCCCCATGTCATCGTTGTGCTGGACGAGGCATATTTTGAATATGCTGATGAACTGAACAATACGGAGAGCATCGGCTATCCCAATGGGCTACACCTGGTTGATCAGTATCCCAATCTGGTCGTCACACGCACCTTCTCCAAGGTTTACGGTCTGGCGGGGCTCCGCATCGGTTATTCGGTGAGTAACCGGGACATTGCAGACCTACTGAACAGGACACGCCAGCCTTTCAACGTTAATGCCATGTCTCTTGCCGCAGTGTTGAGTGCCATTGATGATCAGGAGCATCTTCGCAAATCCATCGCCCTTAACCGAGAAGGGATGAAATTCTTGATGGCGTCCTGCGAGCAACTGGGGTTGGACTATATTCCATCCGCGGGCAACTTTCTCAGCATCAACTTTGGCAAGGACGCCACGCCACTATACAAGTTACTGCTACAAGAAGGGGTGATAGTCAGGACTCTTGAGGTCTATGGTCTGCCCTGTCATCTTCGCGTCACAACGGGGTTAACTACGGAGAATGAAAGATTTGTCCGCAGCCTTCGGAAAGTTCTGCAGGCCGGGTGGTAATCTATGGCGGATCAAGGACCCTGCTGGCAGCAAATCGTCATCATTGGTATGGGGATGATAGGTGGCTCTCTGGCAGCGGGGATCAAAACCCGTCATCTTGCCAAGACCGTGACCGCTTGGGACAAAAATCCTGCTAGCCTACAACAGGCACAGGATGCCGGCGTGATAGATCGGGCTGGCGAATCTCTGGCGGATGCCGTATCCGGTGCCGACACAAGTAGCGACTTGGTGATTCTGGCGGTGCCGATACAGGCTATCGCGCCGACCTTCCAGGCCTTGCATGACATTCAAACTACCGACACCTTGATAACCGATGTGAGCAGCGTGAAGTCGGCGATCATCACGGCTGCGCGTGAAGTATTTGGCAAGGTTCCCGCCAATCTGGTACCGGGACATCCCATAGCCGGGTCCGAAAAAAGCGGCTTTGCGGCGGCCGACAGCAAGCTGTTTGAGCAGCACCGGGTCATTTTGACACCAGTTGACAATACCGCTCGCCAAGCCATTGACAAGGTTTCATCACTCTGGCAAAAACTCGGTGCTGAGGTGGTGGAAATGACCCCAACGCATCACGACATCCTCCTTGCTCAGACCAGTCATCTGCCGCATCTGCTTGCCTATGCGCTGGTGGATACATTGTCCGGGCAGGGTGACGATCTTGAGGTGTTCCAATATGCAGCTGGGGGGTTCCGGGATTTTTCCAGAATTGCCGCCTCGGATCCCGCCATGTGGAGGGATATCATCAGGACAAACAATAAGCCGGTGCTGAAAGTGCTTGACCGCTACCTGGACGAAGTCCGGAAAATAAAACACCTGATTGAGCAGGATGACGCTGAGGAACTGGAAGCGTTGTTTCGCCGTGCCAAATCAGCCCGGGACCACTTCTCGGCATTGACGGCACTAGATAAAGAATGATGGCGGCAGGCATAACTGATGCTCCCGTGGTAACTATTGATGGTCCCAGCGGGTCAGGTAAGGGCAGGGTGAGCCAGCATCTGGCGCAGGCATACGGCTTGCATCTTCTCGACAGTGGTGCCTTGTATCGGCTCGTGGGGCTGGTAGCACGGCGAAGCAAGATTAACCTTGCTGCCACCACCAAGCATGAATCGGTATTATCAAATCTGGCGGCTGACTTCAATATCACATTCCAATTGACCGAGGACCCGGAAGAGCCCTTGGTGGTCACTCTGGACAATCAGGATGTGACCCGAGAGCTGCGCTCCGATGCCGCTGGGGTGGATGCCTCAAGGGTAGCCCGCCTGGCTGGTGTCCGTGATAGTCTCCTGGATTTGCAGCATTCCTTTCGCCGTGCGCCGGGTCTGGTGGCGGATGGCAGGGACATGGGCACAGTCGTCTTCCCGGATGCCGAAGTTAAAATTTTCCTCACTGCCAGTGCGGAAGCAAGAGCCGAAAGAAGATATAAGCAGTTGAAAGATAAGGGTATTGATGTTAGCCTGCATGACCTTTTTCTGAGTATCAAGGCGCGGGATGACCAAGATACAGAACGAGATGTGTCCCCATTGATGCCCGCCGAAGATGCGGTGCTCATTGACGCGACTAATGCTGATATTGATGAAGTATTGGAGCAGATAAAGGCGATAGTGACGAAAAAACTGGGCGACTCTCTGGTGCCAACTCCCTAAAATCATGAGGGAGCCAGGATTTACGCCATGACGACAACTAGATTCACGAGAAGTTGGCTTGTGATAAATGGGCAGATGCTCGGGAAATTAACCAATGAACGAAAGTTTTGCAGAGTTATTTGAAGAAAGTCTGAAAATCATCGACATGAAAACTGGTGCCATCATTACCGGGGTGGTAGTCGATATTGATAACGAATGGGTTACGGTACACGCTGGACTTAAATCGGAAGGAGTCATTCCCTGTTCCCAGTTTCTTGATGAAAAAGGCGACCTGGAAGTCAGCCTGGGCGACACAGTACAGGTATCCATGGATGCGGTTGATGATGGTTTTGGTGAAACTCTCCTGTCCCGGGAAAAAGCCAAACGCGCCGAATCCTGGCAGATACTGGAGCAGGTGACTGACAACCAGGCAGTCATAAAAGGTGTGGTCAGCGGTCGAGTAAAAGGTGGATTTACCGTTGAACTCAGAGACATTCGGGCATTTCTGCCGGGCTCTTTGGTGGACATCAGACCGCTCCGGGACAATGAGCAGCTTGAGGGTAGGGAGCTGGACTTCAAAATCATCAAACTGGACCAAAAGCGCAACAATGTCGTTGTTTCCAGACGGGCAGTGCTGGAGCAGGAAAACAGTGCCGAGCGTGAAGCCCTGCTTGGTAGCCTGAAAGAGGGACAGGAAGTCAAAGGCATAGTCAAAAACCTCACCGAATATGGTGCATTTGTTGACCTGGGCGGTGTTGACGGTCTGCTACACATTACCGACATGGCATGGAAGCGCATCAAACATCCGAGTGCTATCGTCGCCGTTGGTGATGAGATCATAGTGCAAGTATTAAAATTTGACCGGGAGCGGAATCGCGTATCCCTGGGTCTGAAACAACTGGGCGAAGATCCCTGGACCGCAATTACCAACAAGTATCCGGTGGGTACCCGCACCATGGCGCGAGTGACCAATCTGACGGACTATGGTTGCTTTGCCGAGATTGAAGAAGGCATTGAGGGTCTGGTACATGTTTCTGAAATGGATTGGACCAACCGCAACATCCATCCGGGCAAGGTAGTGCAGGTGGGTGATGAAGTGGAAGTCATGATCCTTGATACTGACGAGGGTCGGCGGCGCATTTCTCTGGGTATCAAACAGTGCCAGGGTAATCCCTGGGAAGAGTTTGCCACCCGCTATAACAAGGGTGACCGCATCAAGGGGCGCATCAAGTCCATTACAGATTTTGGTATTTTTATTGGTCTTGAGGGCAACATTGATGGTCTGGTGCACCTGTCTGACATTTCCTGGAGCGAGCCGGGTGAGCAGGCAGTACGTCGCTTTACCAGAGATGATGAAATTGAAACGGTGATCCTGAGTATTGACGCTGAGCGAGAGAGGATTTCACTGAGCCTGAAGCAACTTGAAGATGACCCGTTCAACAACTACCTCGTGATGAACGGACGCGGCGCCATCGTCATGGGCAGGGTGCGAGAAGTTGATACCAAGCAGGCAATAGTTGAGTTGGCAGAAGATGTTGACGGCATCCTGAAAGCGTCCGAAATCAGCGTTGAGCAGATTGAAGATGCCCGCAATGCAGTCAACATTGGGGAAGAGATAGAAGTGAAAATTGTCTCCATTGATCGCAAAAATCGCACCATCAGTTTGTCTGTCAAGGCGAAGGACCTTGCCAACGAGGATGCCGCCGTCAAACAACATCGTGAGAAGGGGCAGGAAAAAAGCCGTCTCACCATAGGTGGTTTGATTAGGCGGAAACTTGAAGGCACCAGGCAAAGGGCCGACGACTCGGAAACCGATGCGGGTTAATCCCGCGCAGGAAGCACAATGACCAAGTCAGAGTTGATAGAGAGGATGGTCTCCCTGCAAACCCAGCTTTCTGCCAAGGATGTGGAACTGGCAGTCAAGACGATGCTGGACCAAATGACAGATGCGGTTGCTACGGGGGAGCGGACAGAGATACGGGGATTCGGCAGTTTTTCCCTCCACTACCGTGCGCCCAGGATAGGAAGAAACCCCAAGACGGGCGAAAAGGTGAACCTGCCTGGCAAATTTGTGCCTCATTTCAAGCCAGGCAAGGATTTACGGAACAGAGTCAATCTTTCCCTGACCCAGGGAAACAAACCCCTGTCCCGGTTTTAGAATCACAGCGGGCTGATCATCTCCATGGGACTTATAAAAAAGTGTCTGCTCATCTTGGTGTTAACCCTTGTGTTCGTGGTCGCCTTCCTGGCGGCGATCGACAACAGCACTGAGGTAGCATTGAAGTTCATGGGTTTTACAACACCCGTCCTGCCGGTCTCCTGGTGGATATTGCTGGCATTTGTACTGGGTACCTTGTTTGGCGTTTTGCTGAATGTCTTCTCCAATGCCCGGCTCAAGTTGAGTGCACGGGTAGCGAACCGGGCGGCGGCAAGTCGGACCCAGCCGGTCACGCCCTCAAAACCATCGTAAAATTAATGGCAGAGCAATGGACAACTGGCTACTTTACCTTGTGATCTTCGTCGCCATCGTCATTGGCTGGTGGCTAGGGCGGCGAGAACGAACAAAACCTGCCAGGGTGGGCGATGCCAACTATTACCGCGGGCTTAACTATCTTCTCAACGAAGAACCGGACAGAGCCGTCAGCACCTTCCTTGAAAATATGGAAGTCAACGAAGACTCCCTGGAAACTCATCTTGCCCTTGGTGGTCTGCTCCGTCGCCGGGGCGAACTTGAAAAGGCCGTTATCGTCCATGAGAACATTCTAAAGCAAGCACGTTTGTCCTCTGATGTGAAGCACGAAGTGCAACTGGAACTTGCGCAGGACTTTCTGCTGGCGGGATTGCTAGATCGTGCGGAAGAGCTTTGCGTCGCCCTCAGTCAGGAATCCGATAGCAGTATAACAAACAGTGTTCGGCAGGAAAGCCTGAAGATAATTCTTGAGATTTACGAGCGCGAAAGAGAATGGTCACAGGCGATTGAAGTCGCCAAACTGTTGGCTGGTAGCGATCCGAGCGAGCACTATGAAAAGGCCGTTTCCCATTATTATTGCGAACTGGCGGAAGAGTACCTCGCAAAAAATAAACTGGAATCTGCGCGTGAAGTTCTGCGTGAAGCCATTGGTCATGATGCCAATAACCCAAGGACATCATTGGTGCATGGACAGATTGATTTGCAGGAGGGTCTCTATGATGATGCCATTACCGCACTGACTAGGATCCGTGACCAGAATGTCATCTACGCACCCGAATCTCTGGAAGCATTGGAACAGGCTTATCACGCCGATGGGCGTCCCGAAGAAGAACTGCGTCAATATCTGCTGTCCTGTCTTGATGTGGCACCGTCCATTTCCATTGTGTATATTCTGGCAAAAAGTTTTCGCGCCGAGTTTGGAGACGAGGCTGCCGCCAAGTTTATTGCCGATTACCTGAAGAAAAATCCGACCATTCGCGGACTGTCACCACTCATTGACCTGCACATTGACAATGCCACAGGCATAGCGAAGGAAAACCTTGCCATTTTGAGAAGTTTTATCGAGGCGCTGGTCGCTGATAAGCCGAGTTACCGTTGCCAGAAATGCGGCTTTGAAGGCAAGAAGATGCGCTGGCACTGTCCTCAGTGCAAGGACTGGACGACCATCAGACCCATAGTTGGCATTGAAGGCGAATAGGGTGCAAACAGGCGCCGAATAGTCGCCGTCGCCAGCTATTTTTCAGAAATTGCCCAGGGTTGTACACTCAAATCTCCTACTAGCGGCACTCATATTTACCCACCCGAAGAAGAGACATTGCCAGGTTTCTACCTGAACCTCTATTGCTAATCTTTCCTTGCTGCCCGTAGCATCCTGTGCAGCAATCACAGTAACCTAGGAGGAATTTACATGAAATTTAGAAATATATTGCATTTGATTCTTGCGTCCCTGTTGCTCTGCCTGAGCAGTGTCACCCTTGCCGATAAAGCAAGCGATGAGATGCTTAATGACTCTATCAATAAGACCGCTGACGGCCTTATTGACGAGACAGTTGACAAGACGGTTGACAAGACGGTCGACGAGACAAGTTTAATCGTTAACATCAATGAAGCCGATGCCAAGACTATCGCCAGGGTCTTGCTGAATATCGGTATAAAAAAGGCACAGGCAATCGTTGACTATCGTGAAAAGTATGGCCACTTCTATTCTGCCGAGGAACTTTCCGCGGTGAGGGGAATAGGTCAGAGAACGATCGAAAAAAATGAGGGCCGCATCACAACTCAATGATGCTGTCTTTGAGTTGATTAGATTGACCAGCAACCACAGGACGGGGAGCCGAGATTCAGACGGCTTCCCTGTCCAGGGTAATGTGAAGCACACCTCTAAGAAGGCAGGAATACTAGAACAACAGTACACGGGACATTGAACAGTGGCTGGGACCAGTACTCCCGAGTTTGGCTCCCCGACCTGGGCTCGAACCAGGGACCCAATGATTAACAGTCATTTGCTCTACCAACTGAGCTATCGGGGAAGATCAGCAAGGGCAAATTGTAAAGTTAGCGCCGCCCTCAGTCAACGCGATATATGAGTCCTCTATACCTCAATATCCGCCATCCCACGCGCTGTCGTCTCTGTCCCACCGCCATTCCTGCGGGGCATGGAATCCGAGCCTAATTTAGAACAATGCACGTTTTTCATGCACATTGCCCATAACGCTACTTTGCGGTACTGGTTTACGGCACTGGTTATGGCACTGGTTTGGTTCAAGGTAACTTAAAATTACTTATAATGAGGGTAATTCGTTGTAACATGCAATTCGTACCTTAATAACCCGGAAAAGTGTCGTAAAATAAGTGTTGCCTAGCATGGAAGAAAAACATGAATGAGAGAATAACCGAAAATATAGTCCGCAACCACCTTACGCTTTCCATTGAGCAAGGTGGGTTCGGTGGTGCTCGCATTTGGGAACAGAAATCCGACAATAAGCGCATTCAGAAATTGCTCGGTGGCGCGTCCAAAAGCGGCAAGGGTCCGGGGCGGCCGGAATTCATCGTCGCATTTGAAGAGCGGTTGGATTTTTTGATTATCGTGGAATGTAAATCAGACCCTGCTCGCCACGATTCTAATACGCGCAACAACCCTGCCGACTACGCTGTCGACGGCGTATTGCACTATGCCAAACATCTCAGCCGAGAATTCAACATCCTAGCGATTGCTGTTAGCGGGACCGATGAAAGCACTTTGCGCGTCGGGCATTTTCTGCAATTTAAGGGCGAGAACAAGGCAGAAGATGCCACGCAGGAATTTGGATCTTCGTTGCTGCTGCTTGCTGATTATCTGGATGGCTACCGCAAGCATGGCAAATTGTTTAATCAAGATTTAAACGACTTACTTCTTTTCACCAAAGAATTGAACGGCGAACTGCATTCGTTGAAAGTGAAAGAAGCCCACCGAAGTTTGCTGATTAGTGCGATTTTGATGGCGCTTAAAGACGATGGTTTCGCTGCTTCTTATCGAAAAACCTCGGCACCACTGTTGTTGAAAAGAATCAAGGACACGATGATTCATTCGATGCAAACGACCGGTATGTTGGTGGAAACCATCAGTAGCATAGAAGCCAGTTATGGCTTTATCAACGCACCCGGAAAACTCACC